>JADKKO010000004.1:908251-1211002 GCA_016720465.1 Holophagaceae bacterium | reverse complement strand
AGCGGGGTCGGCACGGTCACGGGCGCCAGCAGGGTCGTGAGCCCCAGCGCCACCACGACCTACACGCTCACCGCCACCAACTCCGCAGGGAGTGCCACGGCCAGCGCCACCGTGACCGTGGCGCCACCGTCCGGATCGGGCTGCGGCACCCTCGACCTGGGCATCAATTCCAATCTCCACGGCTACCGCGCCTTCCCTGGAACCAGCGCCTGGAACCAGGATGTCTCAGCGCTGCCGGTGGATCCCAACAGCGCGGCGATCATCAATTTCATCGGCGCCGCCAGCGGCCTGAAGGCCGATTTCGGATCAGGCCTGTGGCAAGGTTCCAACATCGGCATCCCCTACGGCGTGGTGAGCGGAAGCCAGGCCAAGGTGGCCATCAATTACCAGGCCTACGGCGATGAGAGCGACCCGGGTCCCATGCCCGTGCCCAACCCCGCGCCCATCGAAGGAGACAATCCGACTGCCACCGGCGGCGACCGCCACGTGCTGTTGTTGGACCGCGACAATTGCATCCTCTACGAGCTTTACGGTTCCCAGCTCCAGGCCAATGGAAGCTGGAACGCGGACAGCGGAGCCATCTGGGACCTGAGAGCCAACACCGTGCGGCCTTACGGCTGGACCAGCGCAGATGCGGCTGGCCTGCCGGTCTTCCCCGGCCTGGCGCGCTATGACGAAGTCGCCGCGGGCGCCATCACCCATGCGCTGCGCTTCACGGTGCCCACGTCCCGCCGGGCCTACGTGGCGCCCGCCAGCCATTGGGCGTCCAGCAACACCAGCGCCTCGGCGCCGCCCATGGGGATGCGGGTGCGGTTGAAGGCCAGCGTAAACATCAACGGGTATCCAGCTCAATCAAGAGTGATCCTCCAGGCATTGAAGACCTACGGCATGATCCTGGCGGATAACGGCAGCACCTGGTTCATGAGCGGGGCGCCCAACGCAGGCTGGGACAACAATGATCTGCAATCCCTGAACGGCATCAAGGGCTCGGATCTGGAAGTCGTCCAGATGGGCACGATCCATACCGCCGATCCCACGGGGCCAGCGCCAACCATCACCTTCGGCGCCTCCCCTGCGACGATCTCATCGGGTCAAAGCAGCACACTGAGCTGGGCCGCCACCGACGCCAGCACCGTGATCCTCACGCCGGATACAGGCCCACCCATCGGCCTGGTGCGGGGCACCACCCTCGTGGTGAATCCCACCGTCACCACCATCTATACACTCACCGCCACCGGTCCCTTCGGCCGCGCCACGAAGACCGTGACCGTCACGGTCACGGTGCCCCAGCCGCCGGTCATCAGCGCCTTTTCCGCCTCGCCATCGACCATCCAATCCGGGCAGTCCAGCACGCTCGCCTGGACCGTGAGCGGCGCGGATAGCCTGACCATCGCGCCGGCCATCGGCTCGGTCACAGGCACTTACGTGAACGTGAGCCCCACCGCCACCACGACCTACACGCTGACCGCCGCCAACCCGGCCGGCAACACCACCGCAGTGGCGACCGTCACGGTCAGCAGCGGGGGCTTCATCACCCCTGACAATCCCGGCCCCGCGGACCTCCAGTTCGTGCTGCACTCGGGCCACAATGTCCGCCCCATATCGAAATGGATCTATGGCTTCAACGGCGGCGACTGGTCCACCATGCCCAATGGCACGACCCTGGGCCGCCTCGGCGGCAACCGGTGGACCGCCTACAACTGGGAGACCAATGCCAGCAACGCAGGCTCGGATTGGGGCCCCTACAGCAGCGACGGCTACCTCAGCTCCAGCTCGGTCCCTGGCGAAGCCGTGCGGCCTTCCGTGGCCAATGCGCAGGGGGCCAACGCGGCGATCATCGTCACGGTCCCCATCCAGGGTTGGGTGGCCGCGGACAAGAACGGCAATGTGGACGTGAATGCGCCGGTGAGTTCGAGGTTCTTCCCGAACCTGCCGAAAAAGCCCGCCGCCCTTGCCACCACCCCCGACACCACGGATGGAAAGGTCTACCAGGATGAATTTGTCCACTGGCTCGACACGAAATTCCCCACCGCCAAGACCGATCCCGACAAACCCATCTTCTACATGCTCGACAACGAGCCGGACCTGTGGAACAGCACGCACCTTGAAATCCAGCGCGCCGCCCTGCGCTACGACCAGTTCCTGCCCCTGAGCATCGCTTCCGCCGGGTCCGTGAAGGACCAGATCCCGCAGGCCCTCGTCTTCGGACCCGTGAGCTATGGCTGGAACGGTTTCGTGAATCTGCAGAACGCGCCGGACGCCGGGGCCCACGGCGACTTCCTGGACTACTACCTGTCCCAGATGCGGACCGCCGGCCAGAACCAGGGCCGGCGCCTGCTGGACGTCCTCGACCTGCACTGGTATTCCGAGGCCCAGGGCGGCGGCGTGCGCGTCGTCAACCAGGACAATTCAGCGGCCGTGGCCGCCGCGCGGGTCCAGGCGCCCCGCTCGCTCTGGGATGCGGCCTACACCGAAACCAGCTGGATCACGCAGTACTCCACCAATGGGCCGATCCAGCTCATCCCCCGCATGGCCGCCAAGATCACCGCCCAATATCCGGGCACCAAGCTCGCCTTCAGCGAGTACAACCACGGCGGGGAGAACCATATTTCCGGCGCCATCGCGGAAGCCGACTGCCTGGGCATCTTCGGGCGGGATGGCGTCTTCGCGGCCAATTTCTGGCCCATGCAGAGCACCCAGACCTTCCTCTACGGCGCCTTCCGGATTTTCAGGAATTATGACGGCGCCGGCGCCGCGTTCGGCGACACCAGTTTCGAAGCCACGGGGTCGGATATCGCCAAGGCTTCGGTCTATTCCAGCCTGGATGCGGGCCTCCCCAACCGCGTGGTGACGGTGCTGCTCAACAAGGACACGGCGGGACACAGCGCCGGCCTGGCCCTGACGCATACCCAGGCCTTCGGCACCGCGCAGGTCTACCAGATCACGGCCAATTCTCCGGTCCAGGGGAATTCCGTGGTGCCCAGCCACCTGAGCGACATTCCCATCACCAAGGTGAATGCCTTCACCCTGACCCTGCCGCCCATGAGCATCACGGTGGTGGTCTGGAAGTAGCCAGGCGCCCGCTCAGTTGTCCATTCCACCGCGGTCCGGTTCAATGGAGGAATGAACGAACTGCATCCTTCCCTCCAACACGGCCTCGACCTCCTGGAGAAGGGCGAGTACCTTGATGCGGCCCTGGCCTTCCGGATGGTCCTGGCCGATGCCCCCGAGGAGCCGAACGCCCTGCATCTCCTGGGCATCGCCATCGCCCAGGACGGCCGCCCGGCCGAGGCCGTCCCCTACTTCGACAGGGCCCTGGCGCTGATCCCCACGGCGACCTCCATCCATTTCAACCGGGCCCGCACGCTGGAGGCCACCGGACGCTTGATCGATGCTCTGCATGGGTACATCGACACGCTGATTTCCGATCCCACCCACCAGGAAAGCCGGCAGGCGCTTTGGCGCTTGAGCCTCTACCGCGATGCCCCGCCCCGCCCCTTGAGCTTCAGCCCGGCCATGCGGGAAGGCATCGCGCTCATCGGAAAAGGGCTTCCGGCCCAGGCCGTGAATGCCTTGCAGCGGGCCGTCGCGGAGGAGCCCGGCAATGCCGATGCCTGGGGAGCCATCGGCGACGCCTTCATCGGCTTCGGCGAAGCCGGGGAAGCCCGGAACGCCTATCAGAAGGCCTTGTCCTTCGAACCGAACTACCTGGCGCTGCAATCCAGCCTGCTGGGCACGCTCAGCTACGATGCGGGCCTCAGCGAGGACTCGATCCTGAAAGCGCACAGCGTCTGGGGAACCGCCATGCCGGGCCGATCCTCCGGAGCCCGGCAGGCCTGGCCCAACCTGCGCAAACCCGACCGCCGCCTGCGGGTCGGCTATGTGGGCGGCGATTTCCGCGCGCACGCGGTGGCGGCCTTTTTCGAGCCGGTTCTGGCGGCCCATGACCGGGAAGCCTTCGAACCCATCCTCTATGCGAACCAGGCCCAAATGGATGAGGTCTCCACCCGGTTCAAAGGTCTCGCGAAATGGGTGCCCATCGATGCGCTTTCAGACGCCGATGCGGCCGCCCGCATTGAACATGATGCGGTTGATGTGCTTGTGGACCTGGGCGGGCACACGCGCACGGCCCGTCTGGGCGTTTTCGGCCGCCGCCCCGCGCCTGTCCAGGTGGCCTGGCTGGGCTACCCCACCACCACCGGGCTGCCGGAGATGGACTACCGCATCACGGATGTTTGGAATGATCCCGAAGATGGGAAATCGCGCGGCACCGAAATTCCGTTCCGCCTGCCCAGGTCCTTCCACTGCTGGCGGCCGCCAGCGGAATCGCCCGAAGTGGGGCCGCTGCCTGCGGCCGCCAATGGCCACATCACCTTCGGCTGTTTCAACAACCTGGCGAAACTGACGCTTCCCGCGGTGGCCGCCTGGTCTTCGATCCTGCGGCAGATACCCGGCAGCCGGCTCATGCTCAAGTCCCAAAGCCTGGTGGATCCGGGCGTGGCTGAACATTGCCACGGCCGTTTCGCGGCCCATGGCATTGAAAAGGAACGCATCCAGTTGCTGCCCTTCATGCCTGACACCGCCGCCCACCTCGGGCACTACAACCAGATCGACATCGCGCTGGATCCCTTCCCCTATGCGGGCACCACCACGACTTGTGAAGCCCTGTGGATGGGCGTCCCGGTGCTGAGCGTGACCGGGGACCGCCATGCCAGCCGGGTCAGCGGAAGCCTGCTGAACGCTGTCGGATTGAGAGAATTCGCCACGGCGGATCCGGACGCCTGCATCGCCAAGGCCATCGCGCTGGCCTCGGACCTGGACGGCCTCGCTGCGCTCCGCGCAGGCCTGCGGGCACGGATGGCGGCTTCGCCGTTGCGGAATGAAGCCACCTTCACCCGCGACCTGGAAAGCGCCTTCAGAACCATGTGGACGGATTGGTGCCAGGGACGGGCCCCGAAAAAATAAATGGGTCCGAAGGCGGAGCCGTGGGGATGAAGCTCGGCAGCTCCTCTACACCGCGATCCTCGCCTTTGCCCCGGCGATCACCTGCTTGATGGTGGCCACCACCTGGTCCTGATCGGCTTCGGTGAGCCCCGGCCATAGCGGCAGGCTCAGGAGCCGCTCACCGCTCCATTCCGCGTGGGGCAGGCCGTCCTTGGGCATGGCGTGGGCATGCTCCGCGTAGTAGTCCCGGTAGAAGGAATGGACGTGGGCGGGGCGGTAGTGGATGCCGGTGCCGATGTTTTCTTCTTTCAGGGCCTGGACGAATCCATCCCGGCTGAGCCCCGCTTTTTCAGGCAGGATGCGGAGCACGAAGAGGTGGTGGCAGTGGCCATGGACCGCGTCGCCAGCCGTCGGCAGCCTCACCTCGTCCATGTCCCCCAGCAGTTCCAGGTAGCGATGGAAGAGCGTGGCCCGGCGGGTGTTGAAGCCATCCAATTGCGCCAATTGATGGAGCCCCAGGGCCGCTTGCAGATCCATGAAGTTGGCCTTGCGGGCGGGCTCCACCACGTCGATGTGGACGCTGCCCTCCTTGCTCTGGCGCTTCCACGCGTCCCGCTCGATGCCATGGAACCGCAGGCGCTGGATCCGCGGCAGGTAGGCCTCATCGAAGAAGGCGATGGCGCCGCCTTCGCCGGTGGTCATGTTCTTGTTCGGGTGGAAGCTGTAGACGCTCATCACCGAGCGGGGATCACCGCCGATCTTGGCGCCCCTGTAGGTCGCCCCCATGGCCTGCGCCGCGTCCTCCACCACCCAGAGGCCATGCTTTTCGGCGATGGTCCAGATTTCATCCATGCTGCAGGGCAGCCCCGTGAGGTGCACGGGGATGATGCCCTTGGTGCGGGGCGTGATGGCCGCCTCGAGCTTCGATGGATCCATGTTGAGCGTCACCGGATCGATATCCACCAGCACCGGAACGCCGCCTTGCAGCACCACGGTCGAAAGCGTGCTCACCCACGTCAGGGACGTGGTGATGACCTCGTCGCCCGGTTGCAGGCCGAGCACCTGCATCGTGATTTCCTGGGCGGTGGTGGCGCTGTTCATGACCCGGCAATAGGGGACGCCGTTGTAGCGTTCAAGTTCTTCTTCGAATTTCGCGCTTTTCGGCCCCGTGGTGATCCAGCCGCTGTGGATGGAATCGATCAGCTCGTCGATCTCGGCCTGTCCAATCATGGGCCGGGTGAAGGGCAGGAATGTCTCGCGGCGGGCATAGGGCATGGCGGGCTCCAGGCTCCAGGCTACCGGGCGCCGTTGGAGGCGCCAACCAGCTTTGAGTGGGCTGCCGGGCCCATGGCCCGCAGCTCGCTGCCCGCAACCGGCTTCAGGCCAACGGCACATCCACGCTGATGATGCTGCCGCCTTCATCCGAGGGTTCCACCCGCAGGTTGCCCCCGACAGCTTTCATCAGGCGCTGGCCCATCACAAGCCCGAGGCCGGCGCCCACCTGCCCTTGCGCGAAATTCGAATCGCCGTCGAAACTGTGGGGCGCGAGGGCCGCCCGGGCCAGGGCCGGGTCGAGGTTGGCCATGCGCAACCGGAGGCTCAGATTCAGGCTCAGGGGTGCCCGTTCGATCCAGAAGGGGATGAAGCCGTGGTCCAGATCGTGCTGGGCCCGCAGCAGCAGGTTCAGGAGCACCTGTTTCAGCCTTTCCGGATCGGTCACGATGTCGGGCACGCCTTCCGTGAAGGGCCAATCGATGAGGACGTGTTTTTTCGGCGGGAAGGTGCCGAACACCATCTTCAACTCGTCGATCACGGGGCCCAGCGCCAGGGCATACGGCTCTTCCATGGGCACGCCGCCCGCCAGTTTGGTCCATTCCACCAGATCGTTCAGCACCTCCAGCATCTGGGAGCCGAGGGTGCTGCTGCCCTTCAGGAAGGCCGCGCGCTCGTCTTCCTCTCCGGCGCCGCTCATCAGCAGGCGGAGGTAGCCGAGCTGGCTGGCGAGCTGCTTTCTCAGGGCCTCCCCCGCGAAGGAGATGAAGGCCAGGCGGCTGGCGTCCACATCCCGCAGCGCCCGGTTGGACTGGGCCAGTTCCTCCCTCTGCGAGTGGAGGTGGAGGGCCAGGGTCTCCAGCTTCTCCTCCCGGTCCACCAGCTTGCGGTAGAGCCAGGTATTGTCCAGGACCAGCGCCGTCATCCGCTGGATGACGCTCAGGAATTCCTGCTCGGATTCGGAAAAGACGCGGTCCCTCGGCAAGGCCAGGATGGCGAAACCGGTCAGGTTGAGCTGGAATTCGAAGGGGAGGTAGTAGAGCTCGGAACGGGGGTCCACACGCAGCATCTGGATCGCCTTGGGGAGCGATTTCAGGTCGAGCCACTGGGCCTGGAAAGGTAGGACGGCCGAATCCGGGAGCGGATTGGGTGCGGGCAGTATGTGGTTTTCCAGATTCAGGTCGTCCAGGCGCAGGGAGGCCACGGCATCGAAGCCGGTCGCAGCCAGCCGCCAGATCACGCCATGCACGCAGCCCAGCTCGCCGTAAAGGGCCCCCAGGAGGTGGTCTCCGAGATCCTTCGGCCGGCCGGAGATGGAGAGGTGCTCCGCCAAGGCGCGGATCCGCATCATCTGCCGGCTGCGCTGCCAGAGCTGGCTCATGAGGCCATTCACGGTCTCGGTCATCTGGTCCAGCTTGTTGTCCGCCTGCAGCACCACGCGCCAGGCTTCCACCGCCGAATCGAAATCCCCGGACGAACGGGCCCGTCCTTTGTCGGGATCCTGCTGCAAGGGCATGGGCTGGGTGGTGGACATCGGAACTGGGTGCTTTCGGCGGCCTGGCTCGTAGCCCTGTGTCGTCCTTAGTCCGACGGGCGGGGCCGCAACAGGAGAGCTGGAAGACCTCTGGTGAATCTGCGGCGGACCCTAGGCTATCTGCATGGTCAAGGTCATGGTAGTGCCTTTGCCCTGGCCTTCGCTAGAAAGCGAAATGCTCCCGCCCATCATTTCCATGAGGCGCCGGCAAATGACGAGCCCCAGGCCTGTGCCGCCGTATTCCCGCGCATGGCCGCCATCGGCCTGGACGAATTTCTGGAACAATCGCTCCTGGGCATCCGGGCTGACGCCGATGCCCGTGTCCACCACATGCAGCATGGCCACGCCGGGCCCGCGCTCCACGCGGATTTCCACGCTCCCATCCTTCGTGAATTTCAAAGCATTGGAGAGCAAGTTGAGCAGCACCTGCTGCAGACGGCCGGGATCCACCATCACCTCGGGAATTTCCTTAAGGTTGGCCGGGAAGATCAGCTCCACGCCCTTGTGGCGGGGATAGGCTTCCACGATGGGACGGACTTCCTCCACGACCACATAAAGGCTGACGGGCTCGGACCGGACCTCCAGCTTGCCGCTCTCGATCTTGGCCAGGTCCAGGATGTCGTTCAGCAGCTCAAGCAGGTGTTTCCCGCTGGAATAGCTCGATTGCAGCATCTGCTTCATGTCGGCTTCGGAGGTGTAGAGGCCGTCCATCACGAGGCGGGTGAAGCCCAGGATTCCCGTCAGCGGGGTCCGCAGTTCATGGCTGGTGAGGGCCAGGAATTCGCTCTTGATGCGGTCTGAGTCCCTGAGCGCGGTATTGGCCTTTTCCAGCGCAAGGGTCTGGCTCTGCAAGGCGTCGCGTTGCTCCGACAAGTCCCTGAACAGCCAGGCGTTGTAGATGCTCACCGCCGCCAGCTGCTGGAGGATGGACAGGGCGTCGAGGTCCTCCTCCTCCCAGTCATGCCCCGCGGGCAGGGCCAGGAGAGCGAACCCCATGACCAGCAGCTGGTTCTCGAAGGGCACGAAGAAGATCCGGGTGTTGGAATCCACCTTGAGCTGTTCCACCACTGGGCCGTCCAGTTGGTTTTCCAGCCACTGGCACTGGTAGAGGACGATGGGCGAATCGGGAAAGGGGTTGGGCGCAGGCAGGCGGAATTCCGTCCATTCCGCCTTGGATATCCCGAATCCGCTACGGGGCTGGAAGGCGGTGCCGCCGTCTTCCAGAACCCAGACCAGGCAGCGCTTGGAGCCGAATTCCTGGACCATGACGTCCAGCACCACATCCGCCACCTGGGTCACCTTGGTGGTGGCCGCCAGGATCTCCGCCACGTGCTGCAGGACGGACATCTGGTGGCCGCGCCGGCCGAGGCTGCTCTTCAGATCGCTCAGTTCCAGGGTCACCTGGCTCAACTGGCGCTGGGCCTGGACCAGCTCCGCGAGCACCTTGCCCGAGGCCTCCACTTTGGCTTCTGAAGCCGCCGGTCCCGCCTTCTGGCCGCCGCTGGCCACGAGCCCGCCCTCGCCCTTGGGCGCTGCGCTCGGCGGAGTTCCCGTCTTCGGGCTCGGGATCGGGTTGGGGTCCATGGCCTATCAGCATGACGCTACCCGCTGGAACTGCCAAGGCGCGAGGCGGCAGGGCGCGAGGTGGCCAACCCGGCCTCGGGGGCGCCGCTCCCGGCCTTCGACTCATGCCTCTGGACCCGCAGCCCATGGCCCATACTGTCCCCATGAAAGTCCACCTTCGCAGGGTCCGCACCCAGCGCATCATTTTCTGGAGCGTGTCGCTGCTGCTCTGCTCGCAGCTCGGCTGGTGGATCAGCCTGCAGATCCACGAGACGCAGGCCTTCCAGGATGCGCGGATCAGCCAGTTGCGGGCGGGCCGCGCCGAAGCCTGGCAGATGGACACCAAGGACATCCTGGCCCGGCTGCGCGCCTTTCCCGCTGTGGGACAAGGGCCCACCATCCAGGGCCGCGTCGTGGTGGAGGCCCAGGAAGTCAATCTCCCTCCGCTGGAAATCAGGCGGAAGGCCATCGAGACGCGCTTTCCCTACGTGGCCGTGGTCGCCGATCCCGTGGCCGAGGACGACCCTCCGCTCTTCGACTACTCCGCCTACATCACCCTCCGCAAGGACCCCCTGGACACCCTGGCCCGGCAACGCCGCCAGGCCTTGTGGACCGTTGCCGCGCAGGGGGGATTCATGGCCCTGGGTGTCCTGCTGGGGCTCATCTACATCTACAGGAAGCTCAACACCGAGATGGAGCTCGTGCTGCGCCAGCGGAACTTCATCGCCACCGTCACCCATGAATTGAAGACTCCCATCGCGGCGCTCCAGGTCTGGACCGAAACCCTGTTCACGAGGGAACTCAACGAAGAGCGCAAGGCCAGGATCCACGAGCTGATGGGCAAGGACCTGGAGCGCCTCACGGAACTGGTCAGCAACCTGCTGGAGGCGGCCCGGGCGGAAGCCGGGAGCCTGGAACTCAAGCTGGAGCCCCTGGATCTGGAACCGTGGCTGAAAAACGTCTGCGACACCATGGCGAACCGCCTCGGCCCCGGCGCATTGAACCTGACCACAGAGCTCGGCAGGGACATCTGGGCCATGGCGGACCCCAAAGGCCTTGGAACGGTGGTGGAAAATCTGCTTTCCAACGCGTTCAAATATGCCGATGTGCCCCGGGAGACCACCGTGACCCTGGATGGAGACCGGGACGACGTCTTCATCGTCGTCTCGGACCGTGGCAACGGGATCGCGGGCAAGGAGATGTCGCGGATCTTCCAGCCCTTCTACCGCGTCGGCGACGAGCTCACCCGGCAGGCGGCGGGGTCGGGCCTCGGCCTGTTCCTGAGCAAGGAGATCATCCTGCGGCACCACGGCGATATCCGGGTGGCCAGCCGAGGCAAGGGCCTCGGCTCCAGTTTCACCATCCGCCTTCCCAGGCTCATCCGCTGAGCCAACCGCGTTAAGATCCTTCCATGGATTCCACCCAAGAGCAGGAGCTGATCGCGGCGGCGCGGGAAGGGGATGGCCAGGCTTTCGCCGCGCTGGTGGAGCCTTCCCTGGGCATGTTGTTCACGGTGATCCAGCGCATCCTCGGGGATCCCACCGATGCCCAGGACGCCCTGCAGGAGGCTCTGCTGAGCATCCACCTGGAATTGGGTAAATTCGAGGGCAAAAGCAAATTCAGCACCTGGGCCTACCGCATCTGCGTGAACGAAGCCCTCATGCTCCGGCGCTCCCGGATGAGGCGCAGGGAAGATTCCGTTGAAAATTTTCAGCCACGTTTCAGCGACGACGGGCATCTCAAGGACACGGATTCAGTCCTGGCATGGCGCCAGGATGCGGAGGCACTCGAAATGGCTGAACGTCTTCAACTGCGGGCCAAGGTCGTGGAAGGCCTGGACAGGCTCTCGGACGATCAGCGGGCGGTCTTCGTGCTGAAGGACCTGGAGGGCTGGGACACCGAGGACATCGCCATGCACCTGGGGATTTCCCGCGATCTGGTCCGCCAGCGCCTGCACCGGGCCCACCTTGGCATGCGGGGGCATCTGGTGGCCTTCGCCGCCCAGGTGCGCGGAGCCGCGCAGGGTAATGTCAGCGCCCCCAAACGGACGGACGGAGGCCGCCCATGAATCCACTGCTCACCTGCGAGGAGGTCCTGCGGATCATCCCCGAGTATCAGGAGCATCTTCTGGCTCCCAGCCTCCGCTTGAGGTTCAGCCTCCACCTGAGGATGTGCAAGCCCTGCCGCGCGATGCTGGAGTCGCTCCAGGCCATTCCCAACATTTTCCAGCGGGCTGTTTCCGACGAGGCCCCTGCGCCATCCTCCGAAGCCAGGGGCGCCTTGGAGGCCGTCCTGGCAAGGCTCCAGGCCGGGGGCCGCCTGACCGCGAAGGATCGGAATTCCCAGATCCATCGATGCTCATCGCATCCCATGCCGGCCTTCGTGGAAAAGGCCATTGCCGATGGTTCGGCGGACGGGCCCATGCGCCTGATGGCCATGGCCTACGGCGCCATCCAGGCCCAAGAGGGCAGGCCGGTGGCCGAGCCATTCCTGCCGGAGTCCGTCCTGGAGGAGCTGCCGCCCTTGGAAAAGTGGAAATGGACCAAAACCCTGCTCAATGGGTGCAGCAGCGCCTTTCTCAGCAAGGATCCCCGGACAGGCGCGACGCTGCACATGATCCTCCTGCCCCCGGGGCAACGGTTCCCGGACCACCGGCACCAAGGCGAAGAGCATGTGCTCCTGCTGTCCGGCCAGGCCGAGGACACCCTGTGCTACGGCATCGCCGGAGACTGGTTCCACCAGGCGTCCGGTTCGGACCATCGGGAATTGCAGGGGCGCGGAACGGATGTCTGCTGGACCCTCACGCGGCTGGAGAGCCCTGGCGTTCGCTTGAGCGGCTGGCGCGGCGCCGTCCAGTCCTTCGCGGAGCGGATGTCGTAAGATCGGTGGATGCGCGAGACCCTTCTGCCTCTGGATGAAGCCTTGGCCTTGGTCCGCGCGGCCCTCCCGCGGAAAGGTTCGCCCCGGCTCACCGCCGACCGCGATGATCCCGCGCTGGACCGCAGCGCCATGGATGGCGCGGCCATGCGCCATGCGGAGGGGGACGCTCCACGGATCCTCCTCGGCACCTTGTACGCCGGAGATGATCCTTCCCGGTTCCACATCGGCCCCCATGAAGCCGTGCGCATCATGACCGGCGCCGCTTTGCCCGCGGGCGCGGATGCGGTGGTCCCCGTCGAGGAGCTGCGGATCGAAGGGGATCGCATCTTTCCCGCCAGGCCCCCCAAGCCCGGTGAAGCCATCCGCACGCGCGGTTCCCAGGCCCGGGCCGGGGAACTCCTGCTGCCCGGCGGCGGCCCTTCCACCGCCGCGCGTGCGGGCCTGGCGGCCCAGATCGGGATGGAACCTGAACCGCCCCGCCGCATCCAGGCGGGCATCGCCAGCACCGGAGATGAGCTGGCCGGCGTGCCCCTGCCCCACCAGATCCGCGACTCCAACGGCCCCATGCTCGCCGCCCTGGCCCACCGCCTGGGCGCGGATGCCCGGAGACTGCCCAGCCTGCCGGATGATCCGGAGGCCCTCCAGCGGCGCCTGTCGGACCTCGGCAATGTGCAGGTGCTGCTAACCAGCGGCGGCGTGAGCATGGGCGATAAAGACCATCTGCCATCGGTGCTGAAGGCACTGGGCGCCAACATCCTCTTCCATAAAATCCGCCTGAAGCCCGGGAAGCCCATGCTGGTGGCCCTTCTCGGCGACCGTGTGGTCCTCGGGCTGCCCGGCAATCCCCAAAGCGCCTACCTCAATGCCCTGCTGTTTCTGCCGGTGGTCCTCAGCGGACTGGAAGGCAGCATCGAACCTGATCCATGGAAACGCGGCCACCTCGGGGAAGCCGTGAAAAATCCCGGCGACCGCCCCCTGCTGCTGCCCTGCAGGCTCCAGGACGGCCGCCTGACGCCCCTTCGATCCAAGGGCAGCGGCGACCTCATCACGCTCGCCCAGGCCGATGCATGCGCATGGATCCCCGAGGGCGGAATGGAAGCCGGGGAGACGAAGTACCTCCAGGTGGTTTAGAGCGCGCCGCCAGCGAGCTTTCCCGCCTTCAAATCCGCTTGGCTGATGACGCCGCGGTCCAGCACCAGGCTGGTCACCAGGTCCACCGGTGTCACATCGAAGGAGGGATTGAAAACGTCCGTCCCCTCCGGCGCCCATTGCAGTTCCCGGAAGCCCAGCACTTCCGAGACGGCCCGCTCTTCGATGGGGATGTCGCTGCCGCGCGCGCAATGGGTGTCCACGGTCGAATAGGGCGCCACGGGATGGAAGGGGACGCCATGGAAATGCGCCTGCACGGCGAGCCCGTAGGTGCCCACCTTGTTGGCGAAATCCCCGTTCACGGCGATGCGGTCGGCGCCCACCAGCACCCGGTCCACCCGGCCATCCCGCATGAGGATGGCGGCCATGCTGTCGGTGATGAGGGTGTGGGGGATGTCCAGCTTTTCCAGTTCCCAGGCGGTGAGCCGCGCGCCCTGCAGCAGCGGGCGGGTCTCGTCCACGAACACATGGATGCGCTTGTTCTGCAGGTGGGCCTTATGGATCACGCCGAGGGCCGTGCCCACGCCCACCGTCGCGAGGCCCCCGGTGTTGCAATGGGTGAGCAGGGATTCGCCGCCCCTGATCAGCGCCGCGCCATGCTCCGCCATGTGCTCGCAAAGCAGCACGTCCTCCAGGAAGATGTGTTCCGCTTCGAGGATCAGGTCATCCTTGGAGCCGCCCCGCTCCAGCACGTGCCGTAGCCGGTCCAGGGCCCACATCAGGTTCACAGCCGTGGGCCGCGCCCGGCGCAGCCACAGCGCGTCGCTCTCCAGCTGCGCGTGGGATGCGCCGCTCTCGGCGACGCAGGCCAGGCAGAGCGCCGCCGCCACACCCAGCAGTGGAGCGCCGCGCACTTGCAATTTCTGGATGGCCTCGATCATGGCCCGGGGGTCGGTGACATCCACCCAGACCTCGGCCCCCGGCAGGAGGCTCTGGTCCAGGATGGAAAGCCGCTTGCCATCGAAGCGCAGGGCGAGGGATTGGAGGGCTCTCATAGGATCTTCGGCCCCTGCCGGGCCCGGAGTTCCCGGAGCGCGGCCAGTTCACCTGGGGGCAGCGAGTGGAGCCCGCCGAGTTCCGTTGCGGATTTCAGGATCTGGCACACATGTTCCAACCGCTCGATGCCATTGTAGGCATCCTCGATTGTCTCACCCCAGCACAGCGCCCCATGCCGGGCCAGGATCATCAGGCGATGCTGGGGCAGATACTCCGCCAGCGCCTCCCCCATGGCCGCGGTGCCCGGCCTCGCGTAGGGCACGATGGGAATCCGTCCCGCCGCGAGGATGACTTCGGGCAGGGCTTCATCCGGCAGGAATTCGAGGTCCGGCCGGGCCAGGCTCCAGGCGATGGCCGTGGGCGGATGCGCATGGACCACGCAAAAGGCCTCGGGACAGGCACGGTACACGGCCTGGTGCATGAGCCGTTCGCTGCTGGGTTTGCCCTTGATCACGAGGCCGTTCAACTGCATGAAGGCCATGTCCTGGGCCCGCAGCTGCGCTTTGTTGACCCCCGCGGGCGTGATGGCGATGCGGTTGAAGGGAAGGCGGCAGGAAATGTTGCCATCCGCCGCCGCCAGCAGGTTCCGGGCGTGGAGGCGGCGGCAGGCCTCCACCATGGCATTCAGGATTCCGGGTTCATCCATGCCATCAGGATGACGGATTCATGGCCGACTTGGGAGGCCGCTTCAAAACCAAGGCCAGCAGCGCGTCGCCGATGAGCAGGATCCCCAGCATCCCGGTGGAGAACGCCAGCCGGTAGCTCCAGTTGCCGGGGAACTGCGCCTTCAGGAACCACAGCCGGTCATGGGCCAGGTTGATGTTGAGGCGCTCTGGAGTCAGGTAATGGCTGATGGGCACCAGGGCGATGAACAGGATCAGCGCGAGGAACGGCGCGCTGCGGGGCAGACCGGTGCGGCGCAGGTAGAAATAGGCGGCCAAGGGAGGCAGGCTGTGGACCAATACAGAGGTCCAGCCGGTGTGGCCGCTTCGGACCACCTCCACCACATACGCGGGATCGCCGATGCACACGTGCCACAGGAACCCCACAGCCACGGCTTGGGGGGACCGGAACCAGAGCCCCGCGATGATGCAGAAGCTGGCTACATTGCAGCCCCAGAGCAGCTCGGGCAATGTGCCGAGCCGCCATTTGATGATGGTGTGGGCGATCATGGCCAGCAGCACCACCAGCGCGTACACACGGCTGTGACGCAGGTGCAGCGCGTCGTCCAAGCTGAATGTAGAAGGCATCATGCGTGGCTGCTTTGGAAATTCAGGATCCATATGGCGTGGGCGGGTGACGCTCGACCCTCTACTCCAGATTTTTTTTACTCTCGACTCTCAACTCTTGACCCTCGACTCTTGACTCTGATCTCTCGACTCAAAGCTCCACCGCCAGCTTGTACAAGTCCGACGCGCTCACCTTCATATGCCTGGCCAGGGGTTTCACCGCTTCGCGCAGGGTCATGCCGCCTTCCCGGGCGGCGTCGAGGTAGCGCACGGCCCATTCGGGCAACGCGGCGCCGTCGAAATCGCTCTGCGCTTCCGTCACCGTGCGTTTGGCGTCGGCGCCGGCCATGACCAGCACCATCTCGCCGCGGCTCTCATTGCCCAGTTGTTCGATCACCTGTGCGGGCGTGCCCCGGTACCAGCTCTCGTGCAATTTGGTGAGTTCGCGGCCCAGGGCGATCTCCCGCTCCGGCAGCAGCTCCACCAATTCCGAAAGGGTTTCGTGGATGCGGTGGGGCGTTTCGAACACGACGACGGTTTCCTCCTGGCTGCCGAGTTTTTTCAGCATGGTTTTGCGCGGTTCGCTGCGGCTGGGCAGGTAGCCCCAAAAGCTGAAGGCGTGGCTGGGAAGGCCGCTGGCGACCACGGCAAGCGTCACCGCCGAAGCCCCCGGCAGCACCGTCACCTTGATGCCGTTCTCCCTCGCGATCCGCGCGATCTCGAAGCCCGGATCGTTGATGCCCGGCATGCCCGCGTCTGAGCAGTAGGCCACGGTCTGGCTGTTGATCAACGCCGACGTCACGCGATCAAAGGCCTCCTGGGACGCGTGGTCGTCGAAGCGCTGCAGTGGCTTGTCGATGCCGAGGTGGGCCAGCAGCCCCCCCGTGCGCCGGGTGTCCTCGCAGGCTACCAGGTCGCAGCCCTCCAGCGCCTGCACCGCCCGATGCGTGAGATCGCCGAGATTGCCCAAGGGCGTGGGGACGAGGATGAGGTGGCCGGGCATGGAACCATTCTGGCAGTTCGGCGCCGAAGCAGCGGCTCAGGTCAGCCGGGAGAGCTGCCTTTCGGACTTGATGACCCGGCTATAGGCGACGCCGGTGTGGTACCAGTGCAGCAGAAAGGCTTCGTAGCAGGCGCGGGCCCACCACCCCGAGCTTCCACGGAGCGGCGGGCAGGCGGTGGCGGGCGAGCATCGGAACTCCAGGCCCAGGCCGCGCGCCAGGGCACCGGCACGGGCCAGGTGCAGAGGATCGGACACCAGGATCAAGGACTTCCAATTCTCGCCCCGCAGCGTTTCGCGCAGATTGAAAAGATTCTCCAGGGTGTGCTGGCTGCAGTCCTCCACCAGGATTTTTTCGGGCGCGATGCCCTGACCGACCAAGCGCTCCCGGCCAACCTCCGCTTCGCTGAGGCTCGCCTTTCCGGTGAGCCCTCCCGCGATCACGATCCGCGGCGCCAGGCCCTCGCGCAGGAGCCCCGCCGCGTGATCCAGCCGGGCCTCGAAGACCGGTGTGGGACGGTCGTTCTGCAAGCGCCTGCCGAGCACCAGTATCACATCCGACGGCTCGAAAGCAGCCCCATTCGCGGCCTTGAGCACCTGGCGGAGCCGCCAGAACACCGGCACGCCCAGCAGCAGGCCGCCGCCGAGTAGTGCCAACCCGAAGGACACGAGCCCCCCCGGTCCGAGCATCTGCCAGAAGGTGGCGCGAGGCGGCGCGGCGTAGATCGGTGTCGGTCCCCCATCGGTCATGGCACCTCGGTCAAAGCATCAACACGATGTTGCACCAGCGCCTTGAGAAAAGGAACCAAGGTCTTCTTGAAGGCGAACTGATTCCCCACAAAAAAGGTTCCTCGCCGAGTCGCATGGGTAGCCGAGGATAAAAACCGAATTACGACCTTGTATTGTCCCCGCGAATCCTCGTTTGTCCCCGGCCAAAAAAGATTTTAAGCCGGGGACAAACGGGGATTCGCGGGGAGAAAAAAAGGGGGACTGGATCAGCCCCCTCTCCCTATTTCATCCTTTTTCATCCCCGCCGTCCGCGGCTGTTCGCTGCTAAACCAGCGCGCGCTTCTCGGCCTTTTTCCGGTCGGCTTCGTCCAGGACGCGCTTGCGCATGCGGATGAAGTTCGGGGTCACTTCGACCAGTTCATCGTTCTGGATGTACTCCAGCGCCTGCTCCAGGGTGTGCTCCCGGGGCGGGGTCAGGCGGGTGGCTTCGTCGGCGCCGGAGGAGCGCATGTTCGACAGCTTCTTGCCCTTGGCCACGTTCACCACCAGGTCGTTCTCCCGGGCGTGCTCGCCCACGATCATGCCTTCGTAGCACTTGGTGCCGGGGTGAAGGAAGATGATGCCCCGGTCCTCCAGGTTCATCAGCGCGAAGCCGACGGTTTCGCAGGTTTCCATGCTGATCAGCACGCCGTTCTTGCGGCCCGGCAGCTCGCCCTTGTAGGGGCCGTAGTGGCTGAAGATGCTGTTGATGATGCCTTCGCCGCGGGTGTCGGTCATGAACTCGGAGCGGTAGCCGATGAGGCCGCGGGAGGGGATCTTGAAGTGCAGGCGGACGCGGCCCAGCTCCTGGCCCATGTCCTGCATTTCCGCCTTGCGCATGCCGAGCTTTTCCATGACCACGCCCATGTAGGACTCCGGCACGTCCACGGTGAGGTCTTCGTAGGGCTCCTGCTTTTCGCCCTGCTCGGTGGTGTGCAGGATGACCTCCGGGCGGCTCACGCACAGCTCGAAGCCTTCGCGGCGCATGGACTCGATGAGCACGCTCAAATGCAGTTCGCCGCGGCCGCTGACCTTGAAGGAGTCTGGCGTCTCGGTGTCCTCGACGCGGAGGGCGACGTTGTGCTGCAGCTCCTTCGTGAGCCGTTCGCGGATGCGCCGCGACTGCACATGCTTCCCGTCCTGCCCTGCGAAGGGGCCGTTGTTCACCATGAACATCATCGAAATGGTGGGCTCGTCGATGTCCACGTATTCCAGAGCCATGGGGGATTCCGCCGACGCGATGGTCTCGCCCACGCGGATGTCGGGGATGCCCGCGATGGCCACGATCTCGCCGGTGCCGGCTTCGGTCTGGGGCACGCGGGTGAGGCCCTCGAAGCCGTAGAGCTGGGTGACTTTCTGGTTCTGGATGGAGCCGTCGCGCTTCACCAGCGCCACATTCTCGCCCACTCGAATAGTGCCGTTGAAGATGCGCCCGATGCCGATCTGGCCCACGAAATCGTTGTAGTCCATGAGGGTGACGAGCATCTGCAGCGGAGCCGCGGGATCGCCGCTGGGAGGCGGGCAGTAGTTGGCGATGGTATCGAAGAGCGGGTCCAGGGTCTCGCTGTTGTCGTTGACGTCCATCATCGCGTAGCCCTGCTTGGCGGAGGCGAAGACCGTGGGGAAATCCAACTGCGCATCCGTGGCGCCGAGCTCCATGAACAGCTCGAAAACCGCGTCCTGGGCGAAGTGGGGCCGGGCGCCGGGGCGGTCCACCTTGTTGATGACCACGATGGGCTTCAGGCCGAGGGCCAGGGCTTTGCGGGTCACGAACTTGGTCTGGGGCATGGGGCCGTCGAAGGCATCCACCACCAGCAGCACTGAATCCACCATGGAGAGCACGCGCTCGACCTCGCCGCCGAAATCCGCGTGGCCGGGCGTATCCACGATGTTGAAGCGATGGCCCGCCCAATGGATGGACGTGGTCTTGGCCAGGATGGTGATGCCGCGCTCCCGCTCCTGGTCGTTGCTGTCCATGGCCCGTTCCTGGACCTTCTGGTTGTCCCGGAACATGTGGGCGCCCTTGAACATGGCGTCCACCAGGGTGGTCTTGCCGTGGTCGACGTGGGCAATGATGGCGATGTTGCGGATTTTTTCGAGAGGAGTCATGGGCATCCAAATGAACGGCGTGCCCTTCGTGGGGCATCGAGGGTAGGGTGCAGATTCGACCCACCCTTCAAGCCCGCGGGGAGGGCATCAAGAGGGCCGAACCTTCGATTTTACCAGCCTTACCGGGATTCCCTTAGTGAAGATTTCGGAACGCCTGCCTGGGGTGCCGCCACCGGCACCGCCCGGCAATTTTGTCGCAGCGGCTTCCTCCGGGGGTGGAGTAGGATGGTTCCACTCCACCCCCCCTGTTCCTGGGAGAGCTCCCATGCAAATCAATGAACTCCTCACGGCCGTGTGCGAGCTCGGTGCCTCCGACTTGCATTTGAAGGTGGGCAACCATCCGGTGGCCCGCATCAAGGGCCGCCTGGTCCCCATGACGCAGTTCAAGCGGCTGGTGCAGGAGGACACCATCGCGATGGCCTACAGCATCATGGCGAGCGACAAGCAGAAATCGAAATTCAAAGAATACCTGGATATCGATCTGGCCTACTCGGTGCCGGCCCTGGGCCGGTTCCGCTGCAACGTCTTCAACCAGCGCGGCACCGTGGGGCTGGTGCTGCGCGTGATCCCCCGGCGCATCTACTCCATCGAGGACCTGATGCTGCCCAAGGTGCTGGCCAAGATCTGCGAAGAGCAGCGCGGCATGGTGCTGGTCACCGGCACCACGGGCTCAGGAAAATCCACCACGCTCGCCGCCATGATCGACCTCATCAACGCCACGCGCATCGAGCATGTGCTCACCATCGAGGATCCCATCGAGTACCTCCACCGGGACAACCAGAGCATCGTCAACCAGCGCGAGGTGGGGGCCGACTGCACGAGCTTTTCGGCGGCGCTCCGTTCCGCGCTGCGCCAGGACCCGGACGTCATCCTCGTGGGCGAGATGCGCGACCTGGAAACCATCGAGACCGCCCTCCACGCGGCCGAGACGGGGCATCTGGTCTTCTCGACGCTCCATACGCTGGATGCCACGGAAACCATCAACCGCATCATTTCCGTCTTCCCGCCGCACCACCAGAAGCAGGTGCGCCTGCAGATGGCGGCGGTGCTGAAGGCGGTCATCAGCCAGCGCCTGGTGCCCCGCTCCGACGGCCAGGGCCGCGTGCCCGCCATCGAGGTGCTCATCACCACCGAGACCGTCCGCACCTGCATCGAAGACAAGGACAAGACCAAGAACCTGCGCGATGTCATCGCCTCGGGCACCTCCCAGTACGGGATGCAGACCTTCGACCAGAGCCTCTACTTCCTCCTGAAGCAGGACCTCATCACCGAGGAGGAAGCCCTCAAGCGCGCCACCAACGTGGGCGAGTTCAAGCTGAAGCTCGAGGGCGTCTCCTCGGCTTCGGACGCCGCCCGGGGCAACATGGAAAACCAGATGACCATCAGCCAGGGCGCGGGGCGCGAATCCGGCAGCAAGGCTTCTCCGGTCCTGCCAGAGCCCATCTTGGCGCCGAAAAGCTCCACGACGCCTTTGCCCCCGCCGCAATCCGATCTTAAGATCGGACTCGGCCGCTAAACTCGAACTGCAACATTTCCCGCTTTTTATCGCTTCTTGATCTAGAGTAGTGACTTCCCTTCATTCCACGCGCGCCCTCGGCAGTTCCGGGGGTCCCGCACCGAGGTTTCAATGATCAAGCTCGACATTGCCAACGCGCTGATGCAGGCGCATCCCTGCTCCCGGGCCACCGCACTCCAGGCCGTGGATCTGCTGACTGAGCGCATGAAGCAGGCCCTGCTGGACGGCGACCGCATCGAGATCCGCGGCTTCGGCGTGTTCGAGCCCCGGCCCCGCAAACGCGGCATGGGCCGCAACATCAAGACCGGGGACAGCGTCGCCATTCCCAAGGGCAAGAGCATCCGCTTCAAGCCGGGCAAGGACTTGAGGGCCATCGAAGTCGAGTAGGGACTCCCCTCAGCGCTTCCGCCAACTCGCCAGGATGATCATTTCCCTGAGGGTCTTGGCCATGGTGATGGCGCTGACACCGCTGGGGTCGTAGTGGGGCGCCAGTTCCAGACAGTCCATGCCCACCAGGCGCCGTCCTTTGATCTGCTTCAAGCCGCCGATGAAGGTGGCGTAGTCGATGCCGCCGGGTTCCGGCGTGCCGGTGCCTGGATAGATGCTCGGGTCGAGCACGTCCATGTCGCAGGTCAGGTAGATGGGGCGGTCGCCCAGGGAATCCAGCACCTTGGCGATCTCCTCTTTCGTGAAAGGATGCAGGGTGCCGTGCTTTTGCGCGAGTTCCCACTCCTCCCGGGAGCCGCTGCGGATGCCGAACTGGAAGAGATTCTGGAAGCCGATCTTCTCGGCCACGCGCCCCAGGATCGTGGCATGGGTGAACTCATCCCCCCACAGGTCCGGCCGCAGGTCCGCATGGGCGTCGAAATGGACCACAGCAAGATCCGGGTGATCCCCGAAGGCCGCCATGATGAGCGGATACGCCAGCAGATGCTCGCCTCCGAAGGCGATGGGGAACTGCCCTTTGGCGCGGATCTCCCGCACAGCGGTGCCGATGTCCTCCAGGACCCTGGCCTTCTGGCCCGGCGGCAGGAACAGATCGCCGTAATCGGCGTACTTGATGTCGAGGAGCGACGCGTCCTGGTAGAAGCTGAACTCCTCCATGCCGAAGGAGGCCTCCCGCACCGCGAAACCCGCGAACCGGCTGCCCGCTTTGAAGGAAGACGTGCCATCCCAGCACACGCCGAACAACACGATGTCCGCCTCGGCCGGGTCGCAGGAGCCCAGGAAATAGGGCGACACGAATTCATGGCGGGGGGATTCACTGCTGTGCATGGCTGGCCTCGGATCATTCAGCGTAGCTTCGTCCACGCTTCCAGGTCAGCAGGCAAGTCCACATCCAGCCCTCGGTACGCTGCGCTGTTGACGATGCAACGGGGCAGCCGCGCCACCAGATCCCGCACACGGCTTTCCTCGAAGGAAGCCACCGAGGGGATCAGCATGGAGCCCATGAAGCCTCCGAGGGGCTGCTCCCGCTCGCCTTCCCGGACCATCACCCAGCCCCGGCCCTTGGGATCCGCATCTCCGGCCAGCGAGTACCAGGCCAGAAGATCCACCGCTGTCCAGGCCACCTGATCGCAGGGCACCACCCACCAGCGGATGGTCGGAGGCGGTTCCGAGCGGGCCCAGGCGGAAAGCGCGACCGCCGGACCCTGGCGGGGATCCGGCACCACAGCGATTCCCGTGCCAGCTAGGTCGCCGATATCCGGCAAGGGATCGCCCAGGATCTGCACCGGGCCCCGCGGGGCCACTTCGCGGAACACCCGGACCAGATGGCCGCCCCAGGTGCCGCCGGAGGGATGGGGCCGCCCATGCTTGGGTCCGCCCAGACGCCGCCCTTGGCCGCCGGTCAGCAGCAGCATGCCAAGGGGTTCTTCAATCGCCATGGCCCTTCCCTCCCGCCTTGGTCTCCTTGACCCAAGTGTGGGCCGCCACGGCCGAAGGCAAGCCCAACGTGCCGGCCGATAGCGCCACCACCTGGTCCAGCTCTTCCCGGGTGATGCCGATGGCCAGGGCCTTGCGCACGGAGGCATGGACCGCGCCCTCTTTCTGCGCGCCGATGGCGATGGCCAGTTTCACCAGCCGCGCGGTCCGCTCGTCCAGCGGGCCTTCCTTCCCGCCTTCCGCCAGGAGATCCCAAGCCTGGCCCAGCTTGGGGAAGCGGGCGATGAACTCGGAGTAAGCCGAGGGGGGTTTGGGAAGCTGGCTCTGCTTAGGCATGGCGGACCTCGGGATGGAATCCGGGAACATTCTCGCAGGATCAGAAGGTCAGCAGGGTCTGGAACCAAAGCTTCTTCAAATTCTTGTTTGCGGCGCCCAGGGTTGGCGTCCCGGCATCCGCCCGGTAATCCGCTGCTTTGAGAAGCAGGGTCAGCCACGGCTTGGGTTTATACCCGACCAGCACATCCGTTTCCCGGCCGTAGGCCGCGCCACCCTGCTCTGCCGAAAAGGCGTGGTGCGAAGCCTCGAAAGACCAGGCGCCGGCCTTTCCCCGGTATTGCCCATAGCGGTCCACCAGCCCCGCGGCGGGCGTCGCCAGGAAGCGGTCCGCCCATCCGTTCCAGGCATGGAGGGTCGCGTAGGGGGTCTTGAAGGCAGCGTCCAGGCGCTCTTCCACGAGCATGACCGTATGTTCCTTCGCGATCCGGTAGCCCAGGCCGAGGAAACGGTATTTCGCATCCAGGGTGCCGCTGTCTGTGGCGTCCCTGTATTTCTTCTGGGTGGAGAAGGAGGCATCGTAGAGCACGTTCCAAGCCTCCCCATCCAGCCTTGCACCCGTGTGCGCGAAGGAGGTGTCCTTGGTGACCAAGCCCGCCAAATTCCGGAGCGATTGGTCTCCTTCATCGAAAGCATAGTGGAAGGCCCGGAAATGCCCCTGGGGAACGAAGGCGACATGCAGGTTGACCAACGCAGCGGTGATGGGCTTGGTCTGGCCGAAGATGTTCTGCACTTGGGTGAGATGGCCGATCGTGAATTCGGTGCGGGGGATCCAGGACTTGTTGGTGAACGTGGCGCCGGTGAAGGTCTGGTCGTTCTGCCGCCAGGCCACGGATCCCACGAACCGCTGGTTGTCCAGGTTGATGGCCTGGCGTCCCACGCGCAGCCCCTTCCATTCCACATAGAACTGGTTGAGCTGGCTCAAAGGCGGATCCGCCACCACCGCGCGCACGCTGCGCCCATACCCGGTCTGGGGCACGAAGTAGCGCGGTTCCGCGAGGGTGGAAATGTTCTCGAACTGGGCGAACGCGGAGATGCCCCGCCAGCTGCCGGACCGCCAGGCCAGCGCCAGCCGGTTGGTGAGGGTGTCGGCGGTCTTGAGCGCGGCCGCGTCGTCCACATGCTCGTAGCGGGTCCGCAGCTCAAGGCTGGCTTTGCCGCTGGCGAGGGCCTTGATGGGGCTGGACTCGTCCGCGGCCAGCAGGCTTGATGCCGTAGCCGTCAGGGCGAGGCCCAGGATGACGTGATTCGTGGTTCGGGGCATGGATTCTCCTCGGTCCCTCCGGACCTCCAGACTTGGGACTTGGGACCTGGGACTTGGGACTTGGAACTTGGGACTTGGGACTTGAGACTTGGGACTGATATCAGCACTTTACTTCGGCGTTTTTCCGGGAGTAGTACCACCAGTTCAGGACCAGACAGACCGCATAGAAAGCGGCGAAACCGTAGAGCGCGTATTCCACCTTCCCGGCGGCGACCTGGGTCTTGAACACCGCGGGAATGATGAAGGAACCGTAGGCCGCGGCTGCGGAAGTCCATCCCAGGACAGGCCCCGCGAGCTTGGGTTCGAAGATGAAGGGGACCATCTGGAACGTAGAGCCGTTGCCCAGCCCCGTGGCCACGAAGAGCAAGAGGAAGAGCCCGAGAAAGGGCGCGAAATGGGCCTCAGGCGTCATGGAGCCCTGGGCCAGCTTCACGTAGTGCGCCACGCCCAGCGCGCCGATGATCATCAACACCGTGGACCACTGGGTCACACGGCTGCCTTTGAACTTGTCCGAAAGCATGCCGCCGATGGGCCGCACGAGGCTGCCCACCAACGGTCCGAGGAAGGCGTAGGCCAGCGGATTCGGCGAATTGGGATTGATGGTGCCGATGGGAAACTTCCCGAAGACCTCTTTGATGAGCAGGGGCAAGGCTGAACTGAACCCGATGAAGCTGCCGAAGGTCATCAGATAGAGCACGGTCATGACCCAGGTGTGTTTGTTCGGGAAGATCAGGAATTGGGCGTCGAGCCCGGTCTTGATCTTTCCAGGCAACAGCTTCATGAGCCCCAGGCATACCACGATGGTGAGCACCAGCACGCCCATCTGCGAGAGGAGGCCCATCTTGAAGTTGAGGAGCAGCAGCACACCCACGGCCGTGGCCGCGAAGCCGATGAGGTGCAGACCCAGGATCTTCAGCAGGGCAAGGCCCAGCGGCTCGCTGTCCTGGCCTTCCCGGTTGTCCATGAGGAACCAAGCCGACACCGCCAATACCGCCAGGACGGGCACCCACACAAAGGCGCCGTTCTGCACCCACATCTGCTTGCCCGTGGCGGCCACGAGGTGCGGCGCGCCCGCAAGCGAGCCGAACATGGCCGCGCCCATGACAGCGGGCACCAGGAATTGCATGATGCTCACGCCGAGGTTGCCCACTCCCGCGTTCAGGCCCAGGGCAAGACCCGCCAGCCGCTTGGGGAAGAACCCGTTGATGTTGGACATGGACGAGGCGAAGTTGCCGCCGCCGATGCCCGAGAGAGCCGCCATCACCGCGAAGGTCGAGAAGCTGGTGGTCTTGTCCTGAAGCGCGATGCCTGCGCCCAGGGCCGGGATGATCAGCAGCGCCGTGGTGAGCGCGATGGTATTCCGGCCCCCGGCCAAGGACACCAGGAAAGAGCTGGGGATGCGCAGGGTCGCCCCGCTCAGCCCGGCAATGGAGATCAGGGTGAAGAGCTGGGCGGGCGTGAAAGGAAAGCCGGCCTCCTTCATTCGCACGGTCAATACGCTCCAGAACATCCACACCGCGAAGGCGCAGAGCAGGCTGGGCACGCTGATGGCCAAGTTGCGCCAAGCCGTCTTCGAGGTGCCTTGCTCCCAGGCCTTGGGATCTTCAGGGTTCCAATTGGTCAGCTTGGCCATGGTGTATGCGCCCCTTCAGTTGGCGTGGTCGATGAGGTGGACGAGTCCAGGCGCTTCTTCGTGGTTGATGCGGCGGACGACGAAATGGAGCCATGCGAGGCAGACGAGCGACAGCAGCGACAGCACCATCCACATGGTGGTCCAAAGGCCCGTGGCTTTCAGCATGTATCCGAACAGGATCGGCCCGGCGAAGCCGCCCAGCCCGCCGATGACGCCCACGATGCCGCCCACCACGCCGACCTCGGTGGGGAAATAGTCAGGAATGTACTTGTAGACCGCCGCTTTCCCCACGCCCCAGGTGATGCCGACCATGAACACGAGGAAGGTGAAGATCCAGACATTGGCCTGGAAGAACACATGCGTGGAACCCTTGGCGAGGACCTGCTTCTTTTTCACCTTCTCGCCCGCCGCCACGACAGGTTCCTGCCAGAATTCCGATCTGGGAAACACCATCACGCGGTCATCGGTGGAGCCGGTGCCTTGGGCTTTCACCTTGTAGGCGTAGTTCAAATCTCCAACCTGGATCATCCCCTTCTCGACCGATTTCACTTCCCCGCCGGCCACAGCCAGCACCGCGGGGCCCGGGGAGTCGATGCTCATGCGGGGCACCATCAGCGCCGCGCAGGTGAAAAGGCTGACGCCGAAGGTCCAGTACATCACCGTCCGGGCGCCGAACCTATCGGAGAGCCAGCCCCCGAACGCGCGGATGAGGCCCGAGGGGAGGCTGAAGCAGGCGGCCAACAGACCGGCCATGGCCAGGCTCATGCCGTAGACGCTCACGTAATAGGGGATCAACCACTGGGCCAGGGCCACGAAGCAGCCGAAGACCAGAAAATAGTAGAGCCCGAATCGCCAAACCCGCACGTACTTCAGGGGAGCGAGCATCTGGGCCAGGCTCCTGTCCGCGGCATGCTCGGTCTTTTTCTCGGAGGTGAAGATGAAAAAGAGGACCGCCATCACCACCAAGGCCGCGGCGTATATTTTCGGTGCGGTGCGCCATCCTTCGATGTTGATGCCCGCCAGGGTGAGTTTTTTCAGAAGCCAAGGCGCGCCCATGCTCGTAATGGCGCTGCCGGCGTTGCCCGCGCCGAAGATCCCGAGCGCCGTGCCCTGCCGTTCCTTGCTGAACCAGACCGATGTGAAGGCGATGCCCACGGCGAAGGCCGCGCCGCTGAGCCCAAAGCCGAGCGAGGCCCAGACAAACCCTGCATAGGAATTCACGCTGCCCAGCAGGTACATGGGGATCGCGGATAGGAGCAGCAGAATGGTGTAGACCTTCCGGCCGCCGAATTTATCCGTGAGCAACCCCACGGGCAGGCGCATCAGGGACCCGGTCAGGACCGGGATGCCGATGAGCCAGCCGATCTGGGCCTGATCCCAGCGGAAGACGCCGTTCTCCACCAGGAAGGTCACCAACACGCCGTTCAGCGTCCAGACCGCGAAGCAGAGCGTGAAAGCGAGGGTGCTCATGGTGAGCGCCGAGAGGGACTTGGCCTTCTGGTCCATGGTTGTGCCTCCGCGGGATCTGGCTAGCTCCACTGGGCTTCCGGGCATCGGTGGCTTCCGGAAAACCCTCGGTTCGGAGCGTTGATTAATTAAAGGATCATATGATCCTAAATAACCCTAGTGCCATAGACAGAGCCTCCGCAAGGAATTTTGAAGAAGGTGTGACGGAATTCACGAAAGATCATCAACGATCCAGGCGCGGCGCCTTGAAGGCCAGGAACAACGCCACTGCGCTGAGGACCAAGGAGACGAAGAAGGCTCCCGCCAGCAGCGAGCGCTCCCCGTCCAGCACCGAACCCAGCACCGTTTCGAACAGGTAGAGCTGGATCACGAGCGTCAGGAGGCCGAATCCCAGCGCCGCGCCGGTCATTTGGGAGCGATTGGCCTTTTTCATGCGATCACCTCCCGGTTGCGTGCTTCTCCAGGACATTTTGCTGCCATGTGCCCAGGGGCGTTGGGTTTCGAGACATCGCCCACGGCCCAGATCATCCCGTCCTTGCGGATCTCGAGGGCGATCCCGCCGAGCGGCCGGGTCGGAGGCCCCTGCACCGGAAAACCCTGCTCCACTTCGAAGAACCCTAGGTGGCAGGGGCATTCCAGGCGCGCGCCATCCCAGCGCACCGCGCATCCGAGGTGGGTACACACCTGACGGTAGGATTTCAATTCGCCCTTCAAAGTCCGCACGAGGATGCACTTGTCCTGGTCATCCCGAAAGGCAAAGAGCCTGCTCTGCCCTGGTTGCAGCTCCGCATCCAGGCAGACGGCCACGGCGGTGCCGCCCTCCCCGCTGGGCGCTCCCTCCAGGGGCTTCCGGCGGGCCCACAGGTAGCCGATTCCAGCGGTGAAGCCGGTGGAGACCAGGGCCAGGAACCGGGCGAACTCCCGCCTGGAGTGCCGGGATTCTCCAGCGATATCCACAGGAAAAGCATCCTTCCAATGGGCCATCAGAAGCCTCCTTCAATCAGCAACGCGGCGTCCAAGTGGAGGGGGATCTCGGAATCAGGCACCATCACCGCGGTTCGTGTCTTCACCTTCAGCGTACCGACGAGGAACTCGCGCACAGGCTTGGACCGGCGCATCTCGGCAACCTGGTGCTTGGGCACGTAGAGCAGGGCCTGGCTGGGGCACACGGTGGCGCACATGGGTTTCAGGCCTTCGCTGGTGCGGTCGTAGCAGAGGTCGCACTTGAGCATCTGCTCCATGCCGCTGAAGACGATCGGCACACCGAAAGGACAGCTCAGCTCGCAATTCTCGCACCCGATGCAGCGGGGCTTCTGGGAACTGTGCACCACGCCGTCATCGGTCCGCTTGATGGCGTCCGCCGGACAGACCTGGGCGCAGATGGGATCTTCGCAGTGCATGCATACCGTAGGCACCGTCTGCGGCGATTCCATGCGGTCCATCTCATCCAGGTGGATCATCGGCCGCCCCTTGTGGGTGCCGCACTCCGCGCAGGCGCCCACGCAGGCCCGGCAGCCGATGCAGCGCTGGGGATCGATGAAAAAGCCGTATTCGTCCGAAACCATCAAAACACCTGCTCAGGAAGGTTCGCCTGATCGGTCCGGGCCTCAAAGGCCATGCGCTGAAGCTCCGCCAGCTCGGCGGGGAAGCGGTCCTTGGTGGTCTTGGCGATGCGGACTGAACTCACCTTGTACTCGGGGATCTTGCTCAAGGGATCCAGGTGCCTGGCGGTGAGGCGGTTGGCGCTGAGTTCGCCGGGCCAGTGGTATGGGATGAAGACCGTGTCGGGGCGGATGGATTTCACCACTTTGGCCGGAAGTACCAGGGCGCCGCGCCGGGAGGTGATCTCCACGGCGTCACCCTCTTCGATGCCATGCAGCGCTGCGAGCCGCGGGTGGATTTCCAAGTATGGATGCGGGCACTGTTCCACCAGGAAGCCGATGCGCCGGGTCTGGGTTCCGCTGAGGTAGTGGAAAACCACCCGGCCTGTGGTCAGCCAAATGGGATACTCGGCATCCACCACCTCCATGGGCGGCCGCCAGCGGGTCGGAATGAACTTGGCCTTGCCATCCGGGTGGAAGAATTTCCCGCCTTCAAAAAGGCGCGGCGTGCCCGGATGATCGAGTTCTGGACAGGGCCAGAACACGCCCAGGTTCTTCTCGATCTTCTCGTAGGTGATGCCGAAATAATCCGCGGTGCCGCCTTTGGATGCCACTCTCAATTCGTTGAAGATGGCTTCCGGGCTTGTGAAGTGGCCGAACCACTTTTCTTTACCCAAGCGCTGAGCGATCTCGACAAGGATCTTCCAGTCGGCACGGGCATCTCCCGGCGGCTCCACAGCCTTGTTGATCCGGATCACGCGGCCTTCCGCCGATGTGGTGGTGCCCTCGTCTTCCTCGTGCAATGCCGCAGGCAGCACCACGTCGGCATGCTGCGCCGTTTCGCTCAGAAAGAAATCCAGGTTCACGTAGAACTCGAGCCTGCTAAGCGCAGCTCGGGTGAACTCAGTGTCTGGAAGGCTCACCAGCGGATTGAAACAAAGGCTGAGCAGGCCCTTGATCTCGCCTGTATGGATGGCGTTCATGATCTCCTGGGCGGTGAGGCCTTTTCCGGGCAGTTCCTCGTCGGTGCAGTTCCAGACCTCGCAGATGTATTTCCGGTGCTCGGGGTTTTCGATATCGCGATTGCCGGGCAGCTGGTCGCACTTGTGGCCGTGCTCGCGCCCGCCCTGCCCGTTGCCCTGGCCCGTGATGGTCGCGTAGCCGCAGTTGGGCTTCCCGATGCGGCCGGTGGCCAGGACCATGTTGATGCAACCGAGCACATTCTCCACCCCCTTGCTCTGGTGCTCGATGCCGCGGGCGTGCAGCAGGAAGCTCGTCTCGGCCTCGCCCCACATCCGCGCGGCCTTCTCGATCGCCGCCACGGGCAGGCCCGTCAGCCCGGAGGTCCATTCCGGCGTGCAGTCCTTCACTTCCTCCAAAGCCTGCTCGAAGCCAGTGGTGTGGGCCTTCACGAAGTCCCAGTCGATGAGATCCCATTTGTGCAACAGGTGCAGCACGCCATTGGTCAGCGCGCAGTCGCTGCCGGGTTTCAGGGGCAACACGAGATCCGCGGTGCGGGCCAGCGGGGTGATGCGCGGATCCACAACGATCAGCTTCGCCCCGCGGTCCCGAGCCCGCCAGATGTAGTCCGTGGTGATGGGGGCGCATTCAGCTACGTTGGCGCCGGTCACCCAGATGACATCCGCTCCCACAATGTCAGCCCAGGAGTTGGCGGCGCGATCCACGCCAAAGGCCTTCTTGTTGCCCACCCCGGCGCTCACCATGCAAAGGCGGCCGTTGTAGTCGAGATTTTTCGTCCCGAGGCCCAGCCGCGCGAACTTCCCGGCCAGGTAGCTCTTCTCGTTGGTGAGGGAGACGCCCGAGAGCACCGCGAAGGCGTCCTTGCCGTACTGGGTTTGGATGCGTTCGATCTCGTTGACCGTGTGCGCCATGGCCGCTTCCCAATCCACTTCGGCGAAGCCATGCTCTGTGCGCACAAGCGCCGAGGTCAGGCGGTCCGGGTGGTTGCCTTGGAGGTAGCGCTTGACGCCCTTCGGGCAGAGCTTGCCTTCGTTGAAGGGGAACTCCGTCCAAGGCTCGAATCCGACCACGCGGTTGTCCTTCACCTTGAGCTGGATACCGCACTGCTGGCCGCAGAAGCAGCAATGGGTCTTCACGAGCTTGTCCGGCTCGAGATCCGCGTCCCAGCCTCCCGGGGGCGCCAGGTTTAGGTGGGGGCCATAGACGTCCCGAAGTTCCGCCAGGGATTTGGGCGTTGTGCTCATGGCTGGCTCCGGAAGGTCTGCAGGTCGGGAATCGGTTCCACGGACAGAGGTATCTCGGAGAAGGGGTCGAAAGCCCCGCCGAGCCTCGCGCCCTGGGCTTTCGCCAGAAGCCGGCGCTTGCACTTCGGACAAAGATCAAGGTGGTGCACGCTCTCCGAATGCCTGGCCGATTCGAGGCCCAGCTTGCTGAAAAGAACTTCGAGATCCCTGCGCTGGTTGGCCCGGATGAAAGGAATTCCGCAGGCCTTGCAGGCCAGCCGTCCTTCAGCTTCGCCTGAAGCCTTGTAGAAGGTCACGCCCAGCTGGGCGGGCCGCTGCACGATGTGGAAGAGCTTGCCGAAGGGAAGGCTCAGCAGCATGAGGATGACCGTCAATTCATGCAGGTAGGCGAGCGTTCCGAAATTGCGTCCCTGCAGCGCCTTTTCGGACACGGTGAGCAGGATTCCGGTGATCGATACGGAAAGGAGGACCAGGAGGGGCAGGATGTCCAGATCAAAACGCTGGGTGGCGATGTCGCCCTCGTCCTGGCCTCGGCGGATGAAGGCCAGCACGCATCCGGCGATCACCATCAGCGCCGCGAGATCCAGCACATGGAAGGCCAAGAAGCCGGCAAAACTGTGGACCGGAAAACTGCCGGTGGCAAAGCCGAAGAGCCAGGCCTGATAGCGATCCTGGTTGAACCCTTCGGAGGTGAACCTGATCCATCCGAAGACCAGCGGAAAGGTCACCGCAAAGGCGAGCAGGCAGCCCCAGGCGATCAGCGCGTGCGCTCCCCAGCGCTTGATGGACCGCTGCCCGATGAAGCGCTGGAGAAAGATCTGGTCGAGGGCCAGCAGGCCCATTTTTGGCATCAGGACGAGCGCCTTCGGGCTGGCCAGCATCTTCAGCAGGTCCCGGAAATACATCCAGGTGGCGGGCCGCTCCACCCAGGTCCAGTAGCGGTAGGCGACGCCGAAGCACGCGAACACCGAAGCCAGCAAGTAGCCCAGCAAAGCTGGATCCAGCCACCTTCCGCCACGGCTCCCCAGGGCGATACCCCCGCACAAAAGCAGAGTGGTCAACGCAGCGCGGAGGAGCGGCCGGGGTTCCAGATCAAGGGAGGAGAAGAAAGGCATCAGCGGTCTCCGAAATCCCAGGAAGAGTTTAATCCAACAGAACCCGCATTCCTAAATGCACCGGAATCGCATCAGCCCCGTCCGCGGCGCAGGGCCTGGGGTGATTGCAGGTGGGTCCGCCGCATCTTGGTGAGCTGCAGGTCCCTCAGGGTGTTCGAGGTCATGGAGGATTCCACCTGGGCTTTCACCGCGGACCAGGCATCGTGCATGGGGCATGGATTGTCGCAGTCGCAGGCCGGGAAGCCCATGATGCAGGCATCCAGGGAGCCCGGTCCTTCCATGGCCACAAGCACCTCCCCCACCGTGATGTGGTGGGAAGCCCGCGCGAGCCGGAAACCACCTTTCGGGCCCCTCACGGATTCCAGGATTTCGGCGCGGGCGAGCCGTTGGAGAATCTTCGCGAGGTAGGGCGGCGGGAGTTTCAATTGCTCAGAGAGATCCTTCGCCATCATGTAGGAACCATCCTCGGGCATGTGCGCGAGGGCTTGCAGGGCGTATCCGCTGGCGACGTTGAAAAGCATTTCAGTCCTTGTCATCCGTAATAAATATACACAACTTTATTTAAATTTTTCCCAGAATACTGGAGCCCAGGAGGCTTCACAGCCCTTTCAGAGAAAGCACCAGGGCGAAGGCGCTGATGGTGCAGACCAGCGACTCGCGCAGCCCGAGCGCTTTCGCATCCTGCACGGCCAGCTCTAGCTTCGGTTCCAGCAGGACCCTCAACAGGAGCATCCCCATCCACAGGGGCCAAAGCCAGCGCAGATCCAAGGCCAGCTGCATGGCCAGCGCCACAAGGCCTGCGGCCGTGTGGACCAGGAGCGCTGCGCCCAGGGAGGATTTTCCCCCACGCCGCAGGGCGAGGCGGGCCCGGAGATAGGCGACGGGCGCGGCAAGGCTCAGGAAACTCCCCACCCCCAAGGCGCCCGCCAACGACCAAGGCCCGCCCCCCACGCGGATCATTGCGGCGCCCAGCAGGGCGGGCAGCGCGATGGAAACCCATTCCGCCGCCAGGCTCCGCGCGCCGCCGTTCAGATCCACCCAAAGCAGCCAGGCTCCCAGCGGCAGGGCCGGCAGAAGCACCGCAAGGCCTCCAGGCCACGGCCCGCGGATGGCCAGGCCAAGCCCGGCCGCGGCCAGGAGGGTGTAGATCCCCATCCAATTCCGATCGAAGGCTGAGGCCATCCGGCCGCGAACCATCCGCCGCAAGGGGACTCGGCCCAGGAATCCGGCCAGACCCACCAGGAACAGCCCCAGCCCAGGCAGGCTCGGCCGCAGCGCCAGGGCCGAAACTGTGGGCAGGAACAGGAATGCCCAAGAGCCGTGTTCAGATGGCAGCAGGCGCGGTCTGGTGGTCTTCATAGGCGGGTTGAGGCATCTCGCTGGGCCCGAGGAGGGATTCCAAAGCCCGTAGCAGTTCCTGACGATAGAAGGCTTTGGTGCGGGCGTCAGCCACAAACGGCGTCATCATCACGCTGCGCAGCACCAGCAGGTGCGACTGGCTGCGCCATTCCTTGGCGGGAATCCCCAGCCGGGCCAGGAAAGGCAGCGGCGCATGGCCGTGGATCCGGTGGCTGAGCTGCGTGGAGGCCAGGGAAAAATCTCCAGCCCGGTCGGTCCGGAACCGGGCGAGCACTTCTTCATTCAGCGCGTTCACCCGGTGCAGCGTGTTGGCCCTCCGCGGGGCGAAGGCATAGAGCAGCACGTCGAGATCCGGCGAGTCGAACACATGGCAGGCATAGTCACCGAACAGCCTTCCGTCGAGCAGTTCCGCCAACCCCCGGGCGGAGCGGAAGGATTCGCTCAGAATCGCCCCGTAGCCCTTCTCGTTCAGCGGCACGGTGCGGTGGGCCAGCCAAACGGCGCTCGCGGCGGCCCCAGGCTTGCTGCCCTCCAGGATGTAGCTTCCCAGATGGTCTTCTTCGCCGGGATTGATGTAAGCCGCGTGCTGGGTGGTGAGGGTGCGCATATCCCCTTCGCGCAGCACCAGGGCTCCGGCGGGATAGGGGATGAACCCCAGTTTGTGGGGATCGATGGTGATGGATTCGGCGCGGGACATGGCCTGGAAGGCGGCATGGACCTCCTTGCGCACCGGGCACACAAGATTCTTGTCGCCGACCTCGCGGAAGGAACCGTCCCCGCGGCGGAACATGGCCCGGGCGTAGCCACCGTAGGCCGCGTCCAGATGGACGAAGAACCAGCGTCCATGCGTTTTCGCGAAGCGCTCCCGGAGTTCGAGAAGGCCGTCCACAGGATCCACGCCGCCGCCTTCCGTAGTGCCCACGATCCCCACGACCGCCAGGACCGGATGGTTGTCCCTGGCGAGCTTTTCCAGCATTTGTTCGAGGGCTGCCAGATCCAGGCGCAAGGATGAATCCACCGGCACCGGCAGCAACTGATCCTCGCCCAGGCCCAGCAGGTTGGCGGCCTTGTTCCAGGAGTAGTGCGCCGTGGCGGGCACGAGCACACGGAACGCCCCGCCCCGCCTCACGGTGCAGGGATTGGGCGGAAGGGTGCGATGGAGCGCCATCAGGGTCTCGGTGCGCAGGCGGCCGAGGAGCTGGTCCGGCATCCTCACGCTGAGCGAGCGGCCGGCCGCGTCCTTCCAATCACCGGCCGGCTTTCCGCGGGGCAGCCGCAGGGGGGCCAGGGCGAGGTTCCGCAAAATCCAGAGGGCTTCAATGTTCGCAACCGTGCCGCCGGAGCAGAGATGCCCCCAGGCGCGGTCTGGATCGAACCCCATCAACTCCGCCAGGTCCCGGGCCACCTCCCGCTCCAAGGCGCTGGTGACGGGACTGCCCTCGCTGGCCACATTGTTCGGGTTGTAGAGCATGGCGGCGAGATAGCCCACCTGGGCCGGAATCAGAGTGTCCGCCATCATGTGGCCCAGGTATCTCGGCGAATGGCTGGGCACCGAGCCCTTCAGACGGCCGAGCAGGCGCCGCAGGGAAGCTTCCACACCCGCCTGGGTGACCACGAAATCCGGCTTGAGCTGGCGGAACGGATCCACCGCGTCAGGATCGTCCGGGAAGAATCCCCGCCTCCAATGGACATGGTCCCGCACGGCGTCCAGCAGCAGCCGCTCCAGGAATTCGGCGTTCTGGCCCTGGGGGCCTAGGAACAAGGCATGGGGATCAACACGCATGGCTAGCTCGCACGGTTATTCAATCGTCGGCCCTCGCTTTTGGCAGACAAAGGCGGGGGATTCATGGTGCAGGATCCTAATATTTCCAATCATCTCTAGCACTCGCTTCTTACTTGTGCGGTGGTCCAGGTGCTAAGTCAATACCGTCTGGCGTTAAGGTGACGAACCTCACAGCCCTGGCATTCCCGATCCGGATATTGGATGCTGGAAGGACGCGGAAAAACGGTATGCTTAGCTCCTGATTGCTAGACTCCATCTCTGTCTTGATCGAGTCAGGCACCGAAGAAATGTCGCAATTCAGGAATGAGCGTGGCCTTCATCGAATGGAATGAGCAATACGAAACAGGCCTGCTGGGTTATGACGCCCAGCACAGGACCCTGTTCCGCCTGGCGAACCGGATCCATGAGTGCCTCGACCGGCAGCTCCCCGGGTCTGAGCTGGAGCTCAGCTCCGTGTTCGGCGCCTTCCTGGAGATGACGCGGACCCACGTCCGCACCGAAGACGAGCTCATGGCCTGGCACCGCTACGAGCCAGGCAAGGACCACGAGAAGGCGCACAGCCACTTCATCGAGGGCCTGGAGGCGATCGCTGATTCCTCCCTCGGAGGCCTCAGCCACCGTGAACACCTGCGGGAAATCCTCCTGAAGTTCAAGCTGCACTTCGAGGCCGAGGATGAGCAGACCTTCCTGGCCCTGTTGCGCCGAAGCAACTTTCCAACCGCAGGTTGAGCGCGCGTTCCGGAAAAACAGAATTCATGGCCGAGTCCGATTTCCCCCAGCGCGTCCCCATCAAGGTCATCGGCCGGAAGGACGAACTGATGGCCGGGATGGTGGCGGAACTGATCCTGGCCCACCTGGGGCCGCAGCGGGATGGCGACGAAAAGCATCAGGCCAACTGCAAGGGGGCATACATCAGCTTCACGTTTTGGGTCGCCCTGCCCCACGCTGAGGCCGAAAGGCCCCTCCGGGAGGCCATCGCGAAATTGCCGGGATACGTGATGCAGTTGTGAGGAAACACCTGGTGGAGGGCTCCCTCAGGGCCTGAGGGTGCCCATCATGCGGGGATAGGGGATGGTTTCTCTTACATGTGGCAGCTTGCAGATCCAGGCCACGGCGCGTTCCAGGCCCATGCCGAAGCCTCCGTGCTGCACCCCGCCGAAACGGCGGACATCCAGGTACCATTCGTAGTCCGCGCGGTTCAGGCCGTGGTGCTCGATCTGGGCCAGCAGGTAGTCGATGTCGGAGGACCGCTCCCCGCCGCCGATGACCTCGCCGTAGCCCTCCGGGGCCAGCAGGTCGGCCCCCAGCGCCAGATCCGGCTGGGCGGGGTCGAAGGCCATGTAGAAGGCCTTGAAGCTCTTCGGAAACCGGTGCACCCACAGCGGGAGTTCCATGGAGTTCATGAGGATGGTTTCATCGTCATTGCCGAAATCCTCGCCCCAGTTGATGTCGCTTCCCAGCTCTTTGAGCCTGGCAACGCTGTCCGTGTAGCTCATGCGGCCAAAGGTCCCATGCAGCGCATTCTCCAGGGGCGCGGTGTCGCGCTCCAGGACCTTCAGCTCTTCCTGCCGTCCTTCCAGCACGCGCTGGAGGATGAACTTCGTCATGCGTTCGCCGAGCTGCATGACGTCTTCAAGCCCAGCGAAAGCCATCTCCGGCTCCACCATCCAGAATTCCGTGAGGTGGCGGCGGGTTTTGCTCTTTTCGGCGCGGAAGGTGGGCCCGAAGCAGTAGACCTTGCCGAAGGCAGGCACGCCCGGCTCCTGGTAGAGCTGGCCGCTCTGGCTGAGGAAGGCCATGCCCTCGTGGAAGTAGTCCGTCTCGAAGAGCGAGCTGGTGCCCTCGCAGGAACTGGGGGTGAGGATGGGCGCGTCGAGCAGCGTGAATCCGTCCTCGTCGAAAAAGTCGCGGATGGCTTTCACGATGGTGTGCCGCACCCGGATGATGGCCCACTGGCGTTTCGACCGCAGCCAAAGTGTGCGGTGGTCCATCAGGAATTCGATGCCGTGGTCTTTGGGCGTGATGGGGTAGTCCACGGAAGGCGCGATGAGCTGCAGCGACTTCACCAGGATTTCCGGCTCCCCCGTCTTGGGGTGCTGCTGGACGATCCCGGTGATGGAAATGGCCGATTCCTGGGTGAGCTTGCCGGCGGCCTCGTAGCTCTCCGGATCCGCATCGTTGGCGCCCACCACGCACTGCACGAAACCCGAGCCGTCCCTCAACTCGATGAAGCGGGTCTTGGAGGTGCGGGCGTTGCGCACCCAGCCCCGCAATGAGACGGTTTCCCCGGCCAGGGATTTCAGGTGGCGCACTTCTGAGAATTGGGATGGCATTGAATGAACTCCAGACCTTCAGACTACTTTGCCAGGCCTGGCTTGTTCAAACGTTCGTCCCCAGAACGTGGTAGAGCACCTTGCGGAGCTCCTTGAGCTGATAGGGCTTCTGGAGGAAGGCAGCGAGGCCTTTGAACTGGAAGGCCTCTGAAAAATCATGCTCGTCGTACCCGCTGCTCAGGATCACGGGAATCTCCGGGTGGGACTCCTGCATCGCCAGGAAGGTCGTCGCGCCGTCCAGGCGCGGCATCGTCAGGTCCATGAGCACAACTTTGAGCCTTCCAGCTTCGGCGTTGAATATTTCCAGGGCTTCGATTCCGTCCGCGGCGGTGAGCACCTGGAACCCGAACAATTTCAGGGCGGAGCCCATGGCGTTCAGGACGGCCTCCTCGTCGTCCACCAGCAGCACGGTGCCCGTGAACTGGCCCTGGTAGTCCGAGTCGAGTTTCGTCCTCGGAGCCGCGGCGCCGGTGCACGCCGGGAAGAAGAGCTGGAAGCTGGAGCCCTTGCCGCGTTCGCTGCGGATCAAGATGCCGCCCTGGTGGCCTCGGATGATCCCCAGCATCGCCGAGAGGCCCAACCCGCGGCCGGCGACTTTCGTCGTGAAGAAGGGGTCGAAGATCTTGGCCTGGATTTCCAGGTCCATGCCGCATCCGTTGTCGGCTACCTCGAGGACCACATAGGCTCCGGGCGCGAGGTTCTGGTTGGGCAGCTCCGTGGCGATGGCATGGGCATCGAGGTCCATCCGCCGCGTGCTGATGCTGATGGTCCCCTCGGCATCCCCCATGGCGTCCGAGGCATTGGTCACCAGGTTCATCACCACCTGCTGGATCTGCGACACATCCGCCTGGAAGGCCGGAAGTTCCGGAGCCAGGTCCAGTTGGAGGCTGACCTTCTTGGTGATGGACACCTGGAGGAGGTGCAGCATTTCCTGCACCACGGTGTTCAGGTCATGGGGCATCACCACGAATCGCCCCTTGCCGGAGTAGGCGAGCATCTGTTTCGTGAGATCCGAGGCCTTCATCACCGTCTTTTCGATGGTGGCCAGATAGGGCAGCGCCGGGGAATCCTCCGCGAGGTTCATCTCCGCCAGATTCAGGTTTCCCAGCATGGCGGTGAGCAGATTGTTGAAGTCGTGGGCGATGCCGCCGGCCAGGATGCCCAGGCTTTCCAGCTTCTGCGCATGGAGCAGCTGGCGGTCCAGGGCGATCCGCGCCACCTCCGCTTGATGGAGGTCCGTCCGGTCCACCACGTAGCCATGGATCGCCACGAGGCGGCCGTCCGCGTCCCGCTCGGGAACGCTGTGGTCCGAAAGCCAGCGCACGTCGCCCTGCTTCGTGACCACGCGGTAGGAATGCTGCCAGTGGGGCGCGCCATCTTGCAGGTACTGCGCCACCTCCTGCCCCACCCTCGCCAGGTCATCCGGGTGGACCAGGGCGGCATAGCGGAAATCGGGCGCGGTCATTTCACCGGCCGTGTAGCCGAGCAGTTCGGCCACGTTCTGGCTCACATAGGACACGGGCCAACCGTCGCTGGACTGCCACTGGAAGACCACCACGGGTCCGGCCAGGAACAGGTCCCGTTCCCGCTGGAGTTCCGCTTCGATCTGCTTTTCCCGCGTCACCACCCGGGCGCTGCCGACGGTGCCGAGCAGTTGGCCCTGCTCGTTCAGGAAGGGGGCCTTGTAGACATCGAGGTAGAGGAACTCGCCCCGCACATTGCCATATTCATCCGAGCGCTGGGGCTTCATAGACGCGAGCACGGCCGCATCGGAGTCCTGGCACAGCTTTCCGAAGGTGAACCAGTCCTCGCGGTCGGGATGCGCGTCGCATTCCCGCTTGGCGAAAAACTGGTCCGGCTTGCCCAGGGGCTCGCTCGTGTCGCGCGCGCCCAGCAGGATGTCGCAGGTGGCCTTGTTCACGAACAGGATGCGTCCTTCGTTGTCCTTGGCCCAGATCAGGTCCGGAACGTTGTCGCACATCATCCGCAGCAGATTGGCCGTGCCCCGGTGCCGCTCCGTGACCTGGCGCAGGGTCTGGTCCGCCAGCTTGCGTTCGGTGATGTCCATGGCGAACGCGATGACCACGTCCTGCCCGAAGTAGACGCCCGGATAGAGTTTCACATCCTTCGGAAAGACCCCGCCATTGGCGCGGCGGCCCCAGAATTCGAACTGCTGCGGCTCGCCCTCGAAGGCCCGCTGGAGTTGTCCCATCACCCGCGGAAGGTCGTTCATGCCCGGAGCTGCGAGCAGGTCCGGCGTCAGGCCGATGAGCCGGTCCCGGGGCAGGCCGTACATGGCGGCGGCGCCCTCATTCACATCCAAAATCTTTCCGCTCCGGTCCTGGACGTAGATGGCCTCGGCCACGGCATTGAAAATGCCACGGTAGGTGGTTTCGCTTTCCCGCAGGGCGCGGTTGAGCCGGCGGAGCTCCTCTTCCGCGTTTTTCTGCTCGGTGATATCCCGGGTGACCGTGATGGCGCATGGGGTGCCGCCCACATCGACGATCCGGCCGGACATCAGGCCGACGATCACCCGGCCATCCTTCATGCGCAGCCGGGCCTCGAAATCCGTGAACCCGCCCTTTTCCATCAGGAGTCCGCCGAGGGCGTCGTGGGCCTCGGGATCCGCCCAAAGGCCGAGCTCCAACACGGTTTTGCCTAGGGTTTCATCCAGGGAAAAGCCCGTGATCTGGAGGAATCCATCGTTGACATCCAGGATTTTCATGTCCTCCAGGCGGGTCAGGTTCACCGCATGGGGCGCCAGCCTGAAAACGGTCTCGTATTTATCCACGAGCGCCTGCGCGGCCCGGGCCAAGCCAGGATCCATTTCTCCAGCCTCGGAGGGATCGGGGGGCGGGATCGCATCCACAGGGGGCATGGGCATCCTCTTCCGGCGAAAGAGCCATCAAGTGTAGCGTTCGGATCAAACATCCATTCGTTCAATATCCATGGAAAGCACCTGGATGCCTAATGATTGAAAATATAAGGAATAGGACAGATGATCTATTTCCTTGTATGGTTGTCCAGCCATAAAAGCATTCTTGTTCCGCGCCACCCGGTTGCCCATGCACCAACCCCCCGAAAGCGATCCGCGGGGAACGCCACCAATGGAAGTTGGTGGCGCAGGGAGCGGACAACCAGCTCCATCCCAGGTAGACGCAGAGGCCACAGCGGCCAGCGCCGGAAAGGACCTGGAAAGCCAGCGCCAGCTCCTGTCCCAGGTGCGGGGCCTCTCCTTCGACAGCCAATGCCTGATCCTGGAGGCCCTGCCCAGCGCGGTCCTGGTGGTGACCCGGGATGCCTCCATCGCCTATTGCAACCAGCGGGCTGCCAAGGTCCTGGAACGCGACAAGATCGAAGTCATCGGGATGCCGCTCACCCTGCTGTTCCCCCCCTTCCCCGGCGGATGGCCGCCCGAGGGGGACAAGGAGGGGAAACAGGTCTTGATGGTGCGGAATCCGTCGGGCGAAGTGAAGCACATCGGATTCAACCTGGCGAAGGTGAGTGAGGACATCTTCTGTGTCATTTTCCGGGATATCACCACGATCGAGGTAATGCGTCAGGAGCGGGACCGGCTGCTGCAACTGGCGGCGGTGGGAGACATCCTTCCGACCATGCTCCACGAGCTCAAGAACCCTCTGGCGTCCATCAACATGATGATCGAGCTGCTGGCGGAGGAGAGCAGCGGGCCGCTCCAGGAGCAGTTGCACGCAGTGCTCATGGAAGTCCGGCGCCTGGGACTCACCCTGGATGGCGTGGGGCGCTTCCAGGCTGACCTGTGGGCGGGGCGGCCAAGCGCCATTGATCATGCCGTGCAGGACGCGTGTTCGATCCTGGAGCCCCAGGCGCGAAAAAAAGGCGTCGAGCTCCGCTGCGAGGCGGCGGTGCTGCCGCTGTTGCCGATCTCAACCTCCGCCATCCGGGCGATCGTGTTCAACCTCGTCATGAATTCGATCCATGCCTGCGGCCCCCACGGAGTCATCACCCTGACCCTCTCGCTTCCGCCCGGATCAAATGTGCTCCAGCTCACAGTCTTTGATACGGGCACGGGCATGTCGGAGGAGGTACTATCCCGGTGCCGCGAGCTCTTCTTCTCCACCAAACCCCAGGGCTCGGGCATAGGGCTGGCGCTCTGCAACAGGCTCGTGGAATCAACCGGAGGAAAACTCGAAATAACTTCCATGAAAGGGCGGGGAACCAGTGTTCAGATCGAGATCCCGATTCGAGAACTGAAGAAAAACACTTAGCGCAGCAGGAGGCACCATGTCGCGCACCGACACCCTGAACCAGATCCTCCGGACGCTCCAGGCGGAGACGCCCGACATCGAAGCGAGCGCGCTCGTCTCTGAAGATGGACTGATGATCGCCAGCGCCCTGCCCCAGCACATTGATGAGATGCGGGTGGCGGGCATGAGTTCCACCCTGCTTTCGCTCGGCACGCGGGTGTCGGCTGAATTGGCGCGCGGGAGCCTGGAGCAGGTGCTGATCCGCGGCGAAAATGGCTACGCGATCATGGTGGCCGCGGCGCAGGGCACCATGCTGATCGTGCTCACGACCCGCGAGGCGAAGCTGGGGCTGATCTTCCTCGATATGTCGAATGCCGTGAAAAACATCAAAAAGGCCCTTTGACCCGGCCCCAGGCTACGCACCTCAGGCGCAAGGAGGAAAAATGCCATCAACCATCCTTTTCAAGAACGACTCCCATAAAAATGTGTTGCTGGAGGATTTCTCCACTGGCGATCTGGCTGTGCAGGCCAACCAGCACGTGATCATCCATGGCAGGGGCGCGATGATCCTCGACCCGGGCGGCCACAAGGTCTTCAGCAAAGCGTTGACGGCCATGATGTCCGAGCTGGGAAGCGCCAAGCTCACGACGGTCTTCCTGTCGCACCAGGATCCCGACATCGTCGCGGCGGTGAACGGCTGGCTGATGACCACCGACGCCATCGCCTACGCCTCCAACCTCTGGCTTCGGTTCATTCCGCATTTCGGGCTCGATCAGCTGGTGGCCCATCGGCTGCTCGGCATTCCCGACCAGGGAATGATCCTGGACCTCGACGGGCTCAAGCTCCCGGTGCTGCCCGCCCATTTCCTCCATTCGCCCGGCAACTTCCAGGTCTACGATCCGGTATCGCGGGTGCTGTACTCAGGCGACCTGGGGGCCTCCGTCGGGCAGGGCTATATCGAAGTCCCGGACTTCGATGCGCACCTGAAATACATGGAGGGGTTCCACAAGCGCTACATGTCCGGCGGCCGCGCGCTTAAAAACTGGGCGAACATGGTCCGGCAGCTCGACATCGACATCATCGCCCCGCAACACGGCGCTATTTTCCGCGGCAAGGAAATGGCCACCCGGTTCATCGACTGGTGCAGCCAGCTCGACGCGGGCATGGACCTCCTCGATGGCATCTACCGGGTGCCGACCGCCTAACGCCGCAAATCAGCCCGATAGGAGCCAACATGTCAAGAACCGACGACTTGAACCAGATCCTCCGGACGCTCCAGGCGGAGACGCCCGATATCGAAGCCAGCGCGCTCGTCTCGGAAGACGGATTGATGATTGCCAGCGTCCTGCCCCAGCATGTCGACGAGATGCGGGTGGCAGGCATGAGTTCGACCCTTCTCTCGCTCGGCACCCGCGTATCCGCCGAATTGGCCCGCGGCGGCCTGGAGCAGGTCCTGATCCGCGGCGAAAATGGCTACGCGATCATGGTGGCCGCGGCGCAGGGCACCATGCTGATCGTGCTCACGACCCGCGAGGCGAAGCTGGGCCTCATCTTCCTCGACATGTCGAACGCGGTGAAAAACATCAAGAAGACCCTCTAACCACGCAGGAGCCTGTGCAAGGGCAAGGAGGAAGGTCATGGCATCCACCATCCTTTTCGAGAGCGGCTCCCACAAGAACGTGCTGCTGGAAGACTTCCTGCAAGGCGAGGCCGCGGTGCAGGCCAACCAGCACCTGATTATCCATGGCAAGGGCGCCATGATCCTCGATCCTGGCGGGCACAAAGTCTACAGCAAGGCTTTGGCAGCGACGATGGCCGAGATCGGCGGCGCCAAGCTCACCCACCTGTTCCTCTCCCACGAGGATCCCGACATCGTCGCGGCGGTGAACGGGTGGCTGATGACCACCGACGCGGTGGCCTATTCATCGGATCTGTGGCTGCGCTTCATCCCTCACTTCGGTCTCGACCGGCTGGTGGTCGACCGGCTGAAAGGCATTCCGGACCGAGGCATGTTCCTGGACCTGGACGGATTGAAGCTGATGGTGCTGCCGGCCCATTTCCTCCACTCGTCCGGCAACCACCAGATCTACGATCCAGAGTCCCGGATCCTTTACTCGGGCGACCTGGGCGCCTCGGTCGGACACAGCTATATCGAGGTGCCTGATTTCGACGCGCACATCAAGCACATGAAGGGCTTCCACACGCGCTACATGTCGGCCGGACGGGCGGCGAGGAATTGGGCGAGGATGGTCCGGCAGCTCGACATCGACATCATCGCCCCGCAGCACGGCGCTTTTTTCCGCGGCCGGGAGATGGTCGCGCGCTTCATCGACTGGTGCGACCAGCTCGAAGCGGGCGTGGACCTCCTCGACGACGTCTACCAGCTGCCGACCGCCTGATGACTCAGAATCTTGGAGCCGTGTTCCGGGTGCTCGTCATCGAAGACGAGGAGCCGCTGCGCGCTTCGGTCATCCGGGGCATCTCCAAACTGACGGGAGTCGAGGTGGCCGGCGCCGGCACCTTGCGGGAGGCACTGGATGAAATCGACCGGACGCTGCCGGACTTCATTCTCTCGGACATCGACCTGCCCGACCGTTCGGGCCTGGAGTTGGTGGGCGAATTGGGATTGCGCTCCCAACGGATTCCCATCGCCTTCGTTTCCGGCTACGTCCGCGCCTACCGGTCCCAGATCCCGCAGCGTTCTGATATCGACGTGCTGGAGAAACCGGTCGGCATCGAGGATCTACGCAATCTAGTTCGCCAGCGGATCACGGCCAAGCACCCCGTGGGCGGCCCCTTCTCCCTTGCGGACTACCTCCAGCTCGCCTGCATGGGACGGCATTCGCTGACGCTTGAGCTGCGGTCCGTCAGCGCCACGGGCCGGCTCCTGGTCAAGAATGGGAGTCCATGGAGCGCGGCGGACGAGGAGGGCAAAGGACTCGCGGCCTTCCGCAGGCTGCTGCGCGTGCCGGATGCCATCATCACCTGCACGTCCGTGGTGGACGAGGAGATACCGAGGGATATCGATGGCAACCTGGAGCAACTGCTGCTCGAGACGGCCCTCGACATGGATAACGGCCTGGATGCGGTCTCCGAGCCTCCCCGCCTTCCCGGCAGCGCGCCCGGTCCGGAACCCCCGCCCGCAGCTCCCGCCGAAGACGAATTCTCCACATTGTGGGACGACGGCGTCCGCGCACTGCTCGCGAAGGATTACGATGGCGCCTGGAACAAGTTCACCGCTTGCCGCGAGCTGCGACCGGACGACAAATCGGTGAACGCCAATCTCAAGCTGCTCGAACAGATCCGCGCCCGGCTCAAAACCGGGAGCATGTGAGGCCTTATGGGAAACATCATCTCAATCGTCAGCCAGAAGGGTGGCGCGGGCAAGACGACCCTGGCCCTCAACCTCGCCACGGCGCTCGCGGAACAGCATAAATCCGTCCTGCTGGTGGACCTGGATCCCCAGGGCGGCATCGGCCTCTCCCTGGCGAGGGGGGAGACCGCGTTCGAAGGCCTCACCGAGGTGCTAAGCGGGAAGCTCCAGCCCACCGAAGCGGTCATGCGCACAAAGCTGGAGTGCCTGTCGCTGCTCCCCAGGGGCAGGCTCGACCCGGTGGACGCAGCCTATTTCGAGGAGTCCATCCACCGCCCGGGGTGGCTGGAGTCCATCCTCCGGCCGCTCGCCGAGCACTACGAAGTGGTGGTCATCGACACCCCATCAGGCCTTGGCCTGCCTGCGCGCGCGGCCCTGTCGGTCTCGGATTTCGCCTTGGTTCCGGCCCAGGCCGAGCCCCTCGCGCTCCGTTCGATCAACCAGGTGCTCCGCGTCATCGAGCATGTGGGCGCGCATGAGAATCCGCGCCTGAAATTCATGGGCATCGTCATCTCGCAGCTGGACCTGCGGAAGGATTCCTCGCGCAGCGTGGCCGAAGAGCTGTGGGGCGGCTTCTCCGGCGTCCTCGAATCGATGATTCCGCGCACGGACATCATCCAGACCGCCAGCCAGCGGGGATTGCCATTGTCGTTCCTGGGCGGCCCGCAATCGCCCGAAGCGCGCCGCTTCGACATGCTCGCGATCGAGGTGCTGAGCCTCATCGCCCAACTCAAGGGAGGTTCCGATGGGCAATCCCAGCAAGCCGACCGCCAATTGCTCTGATGACCTCGCCGAGGCCTGCGGCCTGAGCTTCAGGCTCACGGGCGGGAAGCGGCCCTCGGGCAGTCCGCAGCCGGTGGAACCTTACCGGTACACGCGCCTCCCACAGCCTTCCACGCCGGTTGCCGCGGCACCGCCCAGCCCGCCGGAGCCATCGAGGAGGATCAATCCCATGCCGGTTGCCGGCTTCGGCGCCGTGGCCTGGAACGACTTCCTGGCGGAATGCGCGCGGGAGTCCCACGCGGAGATGGCCCTTCTGATGGACCCGAGCGGCCTGATCGTGGGGGGGCGCGGCGCGCTGCCGCAGGACGAAATGCAGGGCGTGGGCGCAAGGCTCATGATGGCCTTCGAACAGGCCGACTCTATGGACGACAAGGGATCCAGCCCGGCGTTGGCGTTGGATCTGTCCGGGGGCGTGATGTACGGCTTCCGCCTGGCGGCGAGCGACGGCGGCCGTTTCACCCTGGGGATTTTCGTCTCCGGGCCGCCCGTCCAGGACACCCAGCGCAAATTGAGCTTGGTCCTGGAGCGGTTCTGCGCATCAGGGTCCGTGGGGATGCCTACAGAGCAGTGAAATTACCTCACACCTTGCTGCGGCCACCTAAACCCTGACGGCAAATGTTCCAGGAGGGGGGATGGCAGGCCGTCCCCCCTCCTGGAGCCACACGAGCCGGCCGGATCAGAACGGAATGTCGTCGTCGTAGCCGTTTGAAGGCGCCGGCGCCATGTCGTCGAAGTCCTGGCCGCCGCCCGGATGGGCGCCTGCATTCGAGGCGCCGGAGCCGGCCCGGCTGTAGCCGCCTTCGCGCTGGCCGCCGCCTTCATCCATGCGGCCCAGCATCACGAAATGGTCGCACCGGATTTCGGTCATGTACTTCTTCACACCGGCCTGGTCCGTGTACTCGCGGTACTGGATGCGGCCCTCCACCAGGATCTGCTTGCCCTTGCGCAGGAATTTCTCGGCGACCTCGGCCTGCTTGCCCCAGACCACGATATTGTGCCATTCGGTCTTGCTCTGTTTTTCACCCTGGGGGTTCTTCCAGGTCTCCGTGGTGGCCACGGAAAACCTGGCCACCGGCTGCCCTGAAGGTGTCACCTTGAGTTCGGGGTCCTTCCCGAGGTTCCCGATCAACATCACTTTGTTCAAAGATCCAGACATGCGTCCTCCTCGGCAGAGCTCTCCGCCGTGCAAACCCGATTCTCAGGAAATCTGAGGGGGTGTAGGGTGCTAATGATCCTCTTAGGAGTAAATGTGTCAAGCATCCTCATAACCTGCCGAAACAAGCAGCTGGGAACGCGGAATTATGTCCCGGCCATCCACGTGGCCGGATGGCATAAGCCCATCCACCTGGTTTCGCCCACCGACCCGGCCCCCAGCCTCGACGGCGTGGCCGGCCTGCTGCTTTCGGGCGGCGGCGACGTGAATCCGAAATATTGGGGCGAGGACCTGCACCCCAAGGCCCAATTGGATGATGAGCGCGATGAAATGGAACTCGCGCTCATCAAGGCCGCCTGGGAAAAGGGCATCCCCATCCTTGGCATCTGCCGGGGCGAGCAGATCCTCAATGTGGCGCTGGGGGGCTCCATGATCCAGGACATCCCGGACCACTTCGGCTGCGAGCCGTCCCTGCACCAGCATGGTTCCGCGGATGTCCCCGAGGTGCGCCATACCGTGTCCGTCACCCACAATTCAAGGCTGTTCCAGCTGCTCGGAGCCGCGTCGGTGCCCGTGAACAGCCGGCACCATCAGGCGGTCAAGGACCTGGCACCGGATCTCCGGGCCGTGGCTTTCCATCCGGAAACCTTGAAGGACGGCAAGCCGCTGGTGGAGGGCATCGAGGCCAAGGACATGGACCGCTGGGTGGTCGGGGTCCAATGGCATCCCGAGAACCTGATGGAATTGGGCAGCAAGGCTGGTTCCTCCGCCCGGGGGCTCTTCCATGGCTTCGTGGCCGCGGTGCAGGACTACTCCTACATGATGGCGAGCAAGTGATCGGCCTTCCGGAGCAGCCATGAACGATACCGTCCTGTTCGAGATCCGAGACCGCATCGGCATCCTCACGCTCAACCGCCCGGACCGGCTGAACGCGCTCATTCCCGAGATGGCCGAAGGCTTCATGGAGGGATTGGCGAGGTCCGCGGAGCCCGGCGTGAAGGCGCTTCTGCTGCGGGGGAACGGCCGGGGTTTCTGCGCGGGCGGCGACATCGGCTGGATGTTGAAGGGCCTGCAGGAGGGCCGCATCGAAGAGATGAAGGCCCTGCTCACCCTGGGGGCGAAAGTCTCCCACGGCCTCAAGACCTTGCCCAAGCCCGTGGTCGCGGTGGTCCAGGGCCCGGCCGCCGGCGCGGGCATGAGCCTGGCGCTCGGCGCCGACATCCGCATCGCCACGCCGGACGCGGCCTTCAGCATGGCTTTCGTGAAGATCGGCCTGCATCCCGATTGGGGCGGGAGCGTCATGCTCAACATGCTGGTGAACCCCGCCATCGCCCTGGAATTGATGCTCACGGGCGAAGGCATCGATGCGAAGCGGGCCTATGATCTTGGCCTGGTGAACCAGATCGTGGATGCCGAAGTCCTCGAAGACGTCCTCCGGTTCATGTGCGTCCGCCTGGCCCACGGCCCCAGCGAGGCGTTCGCCCGCATCAAGCAGAGCTCGCTCCGCAATGCAGGCCACACCCCTGAAAGCCTTCTGGCGCTGCTGGAGGAAGAAGGCCGCCAGATGGCCGCCACCATGCAGAGCCCGGACGCCCGGGAAGGCTTGACGGCTTTCGTGGAAAAGCGGATGCCGAAGTTCGCATGAGCAGCCCCTTCCGCATGTCCAAGGCGCGGGTGGAAACCCTGGTGGATGGCGTTTTCGCCATCGCCATGACGCTGCTCATCCTGGAAGTGAAGGTCCCGGAGCTCGCGAATCCGAAGTCTGCGGCGGAGTTGCTGGGATCCCTGCACCACGCGCTGCCTACGGCCATCGCCTACTTCCTCAGCTTCTTCATGCTCGGGCTGTTCTGGGTCTGGCATCACCGGTTGGCGGAAAAAGTCACAGCCTTCAATCTGCCCTTGCTCGTGATCACCTTCGCCTTCCTGGCGCTGGTGAGTTCGTTCCCCTTCGCCGCGGCCCTCTTCGGCCGCTATCTGGGCAATTTCGGCACGTTGGTGGTCTACATGCCCGTGGTGGGGCTCATCCTTGTTTGCCAGGTGATGTTCCTCGTCATTGCCCGAAAAAGTGGTCTGATCCGAGAAGATTGGGACCCCAAAGAAATCCGCATGGCCCACAAACGTAATCTGCTGGGGCTTGCCATCTTCATCGTAGGCGCCATCCCGGCCGCCCTGCCCTTCGGCCTGGTTTCAACCATCGTGGTGGCCGCTATCGCCGCGATTGTCTTTACGCTGTTCAAACGGGCCTGAGGCGCCAAGATGGCACCCGCCCGGCGGCGGAGGCCCAACCCCCCCCCCCCCCCCCCCCCCCCCCCCCCCCCCCCCCCCCCCCCCCCCCCCCCCCCCCCCCCCCCCCCCCCCCCCCCCCCCCCCCCCCCCCCCCCCCCCCCCCCCCCCCCCCCCCCCCCCCCCCCCCCCCCCCCCCCCCCCCCCCCCCCCCCCCCCCCCCCCCCCCCCCCCCCCCCCCCCCCCCCCCCCCCCCCCCCCCCCCCCCCCCCCCCCCCCCCCCCCCCCCCCCCCGCCCCCCCCCCCCCCCCCAACCTCCCCCCCCCCCCCCCCCCCCAAAAACCCCCCCCCCCCCCCCCCCCCCCCCCCCACACCCCCCCCCCCCCCCCCCGACGGCCCGCCCACCCTCTGGCCCTGGCGAGGGCGACCCCCCCCCCCCCCCCCCCCCCCCCCCCCCCCCCCCCCCCCCCCCCCCCCCCCCCCCCCACCCCTCCCCCCCCCCCCCCCCCCCCCGGCGCCCCCCCCCCCCCCCCCCCCCCCCCCCCCCGGAACCCCCCCCCCGCCGAAGAAGGGGGGCCCCCCCGAGCCCCGAAAAATTCCCCCCCCCCGGGGGGCCCCCCCAAACCCCCCCAGGCTCCTTTCACCCCAGATCCTTGCCGCAGTATCTGCAGACCTTCGCCGCTGCTTTGATCGTCTCCGCGCAAAAGGGGCAGGCCTTGGTGGGGCCATCGTCAGTGCCGCTGTCCGGACCTCCGGATGGCTGGCTGCTCTGGGCGGCTTCGATCAGCTCCTTGATGCGCTTGGCGTCGGATTTGTAGTGTCCATGGCTCGCGATGGGATCGCTGCCGCCGGTGCTTTCGATCAGGATGTCGCTCCACATCAATCCTGTTTCGATGCGCACCGAGGCCACCCTCTGAAGGTGGATGCTCATCTCGTTCACGGTGAACCAGCGGCGCAATCGCCTGACCACCGCGGTATCCGTGATCTCGATGACGGTGGGGAACAGGAAATTCCCTTTCGTGAAACGGCTGGCTTTGAAAGCTTCGACTGCCATGGTGTGCCTCCTTTTGAATTCAAACCGTGGGGGTGGATCGGCCTTTGCCGAATTCCTCGATGCGCGCCTGCAGGGCGCGGATACCCGGATCCTTCGCCTGGACCAGCGACATTTTTTTCGCGTCCGCGCGCAGCCGCTCGAAGGCGGTTCCGTCCCACCCCCTGCGGGCCTTCAATTGTTCCAGCCGGCAGGCCAGAAGCCCCTTCCGAGGCCAAAACTGATCCGGTTTTTCGCGGTGCCCCTGCTCGAAATAGCGCCGCGCGGAGGCCAAATCCGGAGAAGGGTCGAGCTTTTGCTTGAGCTTCCAGCGGGCCCGGAGCAGCGAGGCCTGCCCGAGATTCGGCAGCGCATAGACGAGAGCCGATTTATTCTTCTGGGCGGCGCGGGCCAGTTCCTCCGCCCGGTCCAATTCGAGGCTGGGATCCCGGCCCTGGTCCACCATGTATTCCGCGTGGAGGACCACGATGTCGGCGAGATTCGTCTGCGCGAAGAAATAGTCCGGCGTCAGGCGCTGCGATTTCTCGAAGAGGCCCGAAGCCGCCTGCAGGGTGGAACCGGGGTCCTCCCCCCGCAGCACCTGGGCCTGGGCCCTCACGCCCAGGGCCCAGATATGGTCCGAGAAGGCCTGCCCTGAAGGTTTCAGGCGGACGCTTTCCTCGAATTGCCGTTCCGCCGCGTCCACCGCGGCATCCGGGGATTCCCCGTTGCGCAGCTCGAAAAAGGCTTGGGTGGTGTAGCAGTTGCCCATGCGCTGATGGAGCGTCGCCGCCTGCTCCGGATGCTGCAGGGCGCGCTGGAGGGCCTCCACCGCCTTGCTCAGCGATGGACGGGGATCCTGGCCCGCGAGTTCCAGCAGTTGCGCCTGGCGCCACCAGAGGTAGGCCAGGGTGCTGAGCACCTCGTTGGACTTCGGATTCAAAGCCAGGGCCTGGTTGGCGGCCCGGATTCCAGACCCGGAAAAGGGGAGAGAATCCTGTTTCCAGCCTTCCATCTGGCCGGCCCAGAACAGGTAGATGGAAGCCTGGCTTCCAAGCGCCTTCCAGCTTCGGGGACGGATGCGCAAAGCCTCGTCGCAGCCTGCCTTGGCCCATTCCAGGTCGCCGGGCTTCGCGCTGGAGGAGCTCATGAGCAGGTGGATGGCCTCCGCCCGGCGCCGGGCCTCCATCTCGTAGACGGCGGGAGCGCTGCGGCCGATCTCCTTGGCCTTGGCGATGTCGGTTTCGGCCATGGCCATCAGCCGCATCGCTTCCTGGAAATTCCGCGCGGCGATGGGCGCCGCGGCCTGGGTGAACCGGACCTCTGCGTCGAAAAGATGGGACTGGTAGAGCCATGGATAGGCTTCCCTGGCCTTTTTGGAAAGATCGAGCGCCTCGAGATAGCGCCCTTCGGTGAGCGCCAGTTCAGCGGCGGCCAGGGCCGGAAGGCCCCGCTCGCCCGTGTTGGCGCGCCGGAGCAGATCGAGGGCCGGCAGCCGCAGGCTGTCTTCCAGTTCCCTGCGCCGGTCCTCCCGGTCAGGGCCGGTGACGGAGGCCAGAGAGGCCTGGTAGAGCCCTGTCTTGGCGAGACCCAGGGATTCAGCCACCTCCAGCGTCCGGTAGCCGGAATCCCAGGCGCGGCTCAGTTCGCTGTGGGCGTCTTCCAGGTCGCCCAGGGCCAGATGCGCCCGGCCCAGGGCCAACCGGCCCGGACCTTCGGCGTCCCGGCCCTGGCCATTGATCTCCACTTCCAGGCGGTCCAACTCACGGCGCACTTCATCTTCCACGGCCTGCACGTTGTGCGCCGGCAAGGCATACACCTTGGAAAGCAACGATTCCAGACGCTCGGATTCCTGGGAAAAACGGGCCGCGGCCCGGGCCTGGGCCTTGCTCCGCACCACTGCCGCAATGCTGAATCCTCCCACGAGGATGAGCGTCGCGGCGGAAGTCCCCACCACGCTGGAAAGAAGGCGATGGCGCTTCACCCACTTCTTCATCCGTCCCGTGCGCGAGAGCGGCCGGGCGAAGATGGGCTCGCCGTTCAAGTAATGGTACAGATCGTCGCCCATGGCCTTCGCGGAGTCATAGCGGTCCGCCGGATTCTTCTCCAGCGCCTTGAGGATGATGATTTCCAGATCCAGCGGCAGGTCCGGAACCAGCGTGCGGGGCCTTGGCGGCTCGGTCTCCGTGGCCTTGCGCAGGATGTCCAAGGGCTGGTCGCCTTCGAAGGGCGCCCGGCCGCAGATGAATTCGAAGCAGGTCACGCCCAGGGCGTAGACATCCGAGCGGCGGTCCAAGGGTTGTCCGCGCGCCTGTTCCGGACTCATGTATTGCGGGGTTCCGACGGTCTGTCCCGCCTGGGTCAGGGCGGTGCCCTCGGGCATCCAGGCCAGGCCGAAATCCAGCACCAGCGGCTGCCACTCCCCGTCGGGCGTTTTTTCAACCATCACATTGCCGGGCTTCAGGTCCCGGTGGATGATGCCGAGCCGATGGGCCGCGTGGACGCCCTCGCAGACCTGCGCCATGAGCCGCACCTTCTCCTCCAGCCGAAGCTTGCCGGTGGCTTCCTTGAGCGTGGTGCCGTTGACGTACTGCATGGCGATGAAAGGCAAGCCTTCCGCCTCGCCCATGGCGAAGACCTTGGCCACGTAGGGGTGCTCCACCCGGGCCTGGGCCCTGGCCTCGTTGAAAAAACGTTCGAGGTTATGCCCCCCGGTGCGCTGGAGGATCTTCAGCGCCACCGGCCGCGAGAGCACGGGATCCATGGCCTTGTAGACCCTCCCCATGCCGCCCTCGCCGAGGACGTTCAGCAGGCGGTAGGGGCCCCAAGGCTCCCCCTCGGGGATCCCCGACAGTTTGGCCCAAAGCCGGTGTTCCCCGGATTGGCTCGGTGAATTTCCCAGGGCTGTGGCGGTGGGGGAGATGGAGTCATGGCGCGGCAGCTCGTCGTGGGTCATGTCCTGCCAGACGCGCAATTCCCGGCGGGCATCCTCCTCCAAGGTCTTGATCTGCGCTGCATCCAGCCGCTTTTCGTTCACCAGCCGTGCCAGGGCCTCATCCGGGTTCCATTCCAGCTCCTGGCAGAGCACCTCGTCGCCCTCGCCCAGGCGCAGCCAGCCCCGCCGGAAGGCAAGGTAGAGTATGCGGTCTTCGAGCAGATGTCTGATCATGTCGGTGAAGAACCAGCCTATCGGAATTGGCCGGGGACATGAGGCTCGAGCTTCCAGCTCCAGGCGCTCGGGCTAGATCCCCTCCCCGGAAACCTCCTTCAAAACATCCAGCCAGGTCCTGAGCACGAAAGCCGTGGCCCCCCAAAGGGGAGCCTGGGGCAATTCCAGCCGGGGAATTTCCAGGGCGAGGCCTTGGCGGTCCAGTATCTCCGTGGACCAGGGCGCATCCAGCAAGGAGCGCAATGGCAGCAGCAGCGCGTCGAAAATCTCGCTGCCCAGCTGCCAGGATGGCCTGGGCGCTTCCCAACGGAAGAGGACCGGCGTGAAGCGGGTGTGCGCCTTGGCCACGCCATCCGGGAAGCAGCCCAGCTCCCAAAGGTCTTCCTGCACGCCCAGTTCCTCGGCCAGCTCCCGGCGTGCCGTCCACCTCAAATCCCTGTCCTCGGACTCCGCCATGCCCCCGGGAAAAGCGATCTCGCCGGGATGTTGCGGCGCGCTGAACCCTCTCTGGACCAGCAGGATCTTCCGGGCGCCAGCCTCATCCCCCCAGAGCACCACCGCCACCGCCGCCCGACGGGGGCCTTCGGGAATCCGGAAACTGATCTTGTGCGGATCCGGCCAGGATTGCGGCAGCACCAGGCTCCGCTCGATGGTCCGCCAGGGTATCGCCGGCGCGTCCTGCGGCGGCGTCCACACCCGGCTCGGAACCCCGGCTTCAGACGACCTTTCCAAACACGCTCCCTCGCACGCGCTCGGCGGTATAGACGCCCCGGACCCGGCGCAGCACGGATAGGAGCTCCACCAGATGCACCCGGTCCTTCACCCGCAGCGCGATATGGAACAGGCCGCCGCCCAGCTCCGTGGTGTTGCCCTGGAACTTCTGGATGTTGATGTTCAAGCGCTGGATGGCCTCGCTGATGGCGAGCACCATGCCCGGCCGGTCCTCGGTGGTGAGCGCGATTTCCGTATCGAATTCCGAATTCCCCTGCTTGCCCCAGCCCACGTTCACCCGGCGCGCGGTGTGCAGGGTCGAGGCGTTGAACTGCGGGCAATTGACATGGTGGATGGCCACGCCCCGCCCCCGGGTCACGTAGCCCAGTACCTCATCGCCCCAGATGGGCTTGCAGCATTGGGCCAGGTGGTAGAGCACGCCCGCGGTGTCGTCCACCAAGATTTCTTCCACCCCCGCTTTGGGCGGCTTGGGCGCGCGCACCCGCTGCGGCGCGGGCAGGAGCGGCTCCAACAGGCGATGGGACGTGAGCCGGCCGAAACCCACCAGCGCATAAAATGCATCCCAATTCGGCTGTTTCAGTTCCTCCAGCCGCTTTTCCAGAACGGCCTTCACATCGGGGTGGTCCAGATGGATGCCCGCCGCATGGGCATCGCGCTCCAGCCGGTCCTTCCCCATCTGGACCGCGTGGTTCCGTTCCTCTTCGCGGATGAAGCCCTGGATGCGGCTCTTGGCGCTGGGGCTTTTGACGATGGCGAGCCAGTCCCTCGAGGGCCTGTGGTCCGGGCGGGTCAGGATCTCCACCCGGTCGCCGTTCAACAGGATGTGCTTCAGCGGCACCATCCGCCCGTTCACCTTGGCGCCGACGCAATGGTGGCCGACCTGGGTGTGGATGGCATACGCGAAATCGATGGGAGTCACGCCCTCCGGCAGGCTCTTCACGTCCCCTTTCGGGGTGAACACCTGGATGCGCCGGAAGCTCAGCTCGCCCTTCAGGCTGGCCACCAGCTCCCGGCTGTCGCTGGAGTCCTGGTGCAACTGCACCATGCGGCGCAGGAAGGCGACCTGGTTGATCTCCATGCGGTTGGCGATGCGGCCTTCCTTGTAGGTCCAATGGGAGGCGATGCCCGATTCGGCGTGGACATGCATTTCCGGCGTGCGGATCTGCACCTCGAAGGCATCGCCCGAGGGCATCACCACCGAGGTGTGGATGCTCTGGTACCCGTTGTCCTTCGGCAGGCTGATGTAGTCCTTGAAGCGCCCGGGGATCGGCTTGTACAGCGCGTGGACGAGCCCCATGGCGGTGTAGCAGGAGGCGCGGTCAGGGCAAATGATGCGGTAGGCCAGCCAATCGTGGATCTCCTCCAGGCCCTTCTCCTGGGCGCCCATCTTCTTCCAGACCCCGAAGAGATGTTTGGACCGGCCGTAGACCGTGGCCGCGATGCCCTGTTCCTTCAGCGCGGATTCGAGGGTGTTCTGGATTTCCGTGGTGAGCGCGGCGCTCTTGAGCCGCTTGGATTCGATCGCCGCGTTCAATTCCGCGTGGCGCTCGGGCTCCAGGTTGGCGAAAGCGAGATCCTCCAGCTGGCTGCGCACGTTCCACATGCCGAGCCGGTTCGCCAGCGGCGCATAGAGTTCCAGGGTCTCCCGGGCGATGCGGCGGCGCTTCTCCTCCCTCATCACACCCAGGGTCTGCATATTATGCAGGCGGTCCGCCAGCTTGACCAGCAGGACGCGGACGTCCTTGCCCATGGCCACGAGCAATTTGCGGACGTTCTCGGCGTTCAGCAGGTGCCGGTCCGTGAAGTCCAGCTTGCTCATCTTGGTGAGGCCATCGACGATTTCGGCGACTTCCTCCCCGAACTGCGCCTTGACCTGGTTCAGGGTCATCAGCGTGTCTTCCACGGTGTCGTGGAGCATTCCGCAGGCCACGCTCACGGCGTCCAGGCGCCATTCCGCCAGGCTCAGGGAGACCGCCAGCGGATGGAAGAAGTAAGGCTCGCCGCTCTTGCGCACCTGGGTCCGATGGCTCTCCCGCCCCACCTTGAAGGCCTTGTCCAGCAGGGCCATGTCGCCATCCGGGTGGTGCGTCCGGAAGGCCTCCTTCACCTTTGCGTAGGCCCCTTCCAGTGTCAGGCAGGAATCGGGTCCGCAGGCGATGCTCAGGTTGTTCAGCTCATTCGTGTCGTTGAGCTCATCCGCAGCCGTTCCCTCCCCCTCCCGGAGGGCAAGATCCTGAGGAACCGCGCCGTCGGCCATGCCCCAGTTTCAGTTAGTCCGTCCCGAAACGCCAGCGGCTAGGGCGTAGATCTCCAGATCTTGCAGGGAATAGACCATCGCCGATCCGGATCCCGCTGCCACTGATCTGGCGCGGGCTCCGCCCGGTTTCATTTGGCGGTGGGAGCGAGATTCCGGTGCCTGACGCGGCATGGCTGGGGCCGGCCCTTTTCCCTGCACGCGCATGCGCGTTCCGGGGGGCCTACCGCCCCGCCATTGCCGATTCGAATCCCGCTCCCACCGATTTGGAGCGGGCTCCGCCCGATTAATTTTGGCGGTGGGAGCGAGATTCCGGTACCCGACGCGGCATGGCTGGGGCCGCGATCACGTTTTTGACAGGACATCTAGTCCTGTCAAAACCTATCGCTACCGCCCCGCCATTGCCGATTCGAATCCCGCTCCCACCGATTTGGAGCGGGCTCCGCCCGATTAAATTTGGCGGTGGGAGCGAGATTCGAACTCGCGGACGGTTGCCCGTCGTCGGTTTTCAAGACCGGTGCCTTAAACCGCTCGGCCATCCCACCCTTCCTCCATCATGCAGGCCCGCCCCCCCACCACGCAAGAATCCTTGCCGAGCCAAGCCTCCAAAGGTAAGGTTGAAGGTCCAGGAGAGTTGCCAGAGTGGCCGAATGGGTTCGCCTGCTAAGCGAAAGTCTCGGGTAAACCGGGACCGGGGGTTCGAATCCCCCACTCTCCGCCAAAAAAGCCGCCGAAAGGCGGCTTTTTTGGCGGAGAGTGGGGGATTCGAACGGCAATGGCGCGGGGGTAGGGCAAGGTCGAGACGCGAGAGCGTCGAGACCGGTCCGCCGCAGGCGGATGCCCGCCCGCAGCCAGTGCCGCGGAACGGAGCGCGTAGCGCGGAGTGAATCCCCACCGATCGGGTGGGTCGACATCGCCCTCGTGTCCACCGCGGCTTTTTTGGCGGAGAGTGGGGGATTCGAACGGCAATGGCGCGGGGAATAGGGCAAGGCGGAGGACGCGAGAGCGTTCGCAGCCGGTCCGCCGAAGGCGGATGCCCGCCCGCAGCCAGTGCCGCGGAACGGAGCGCGTAGCGCGGAGTGAATCCCCACCGATCGGGTGGGTCGACATCGCCCTCGTGTCCACCGCGGCTTTTTTGGCGGAGAGTGGGGGATTCGAACGGCAATGGCGCGGGGGTAGGGCAAGGTCGAGACGCGAGAGCGTCGAGACCGGTCCGCCGCAGGCGGATGCCCGCCCGCAGCCAGTGCCGCGGAACGGAGCGCGCAAGCGCGGAGTGAATCCCCACGGATCGGGCGGGCCGACATCATCCTCGTGTCCACCGCGGCTTTTTTTGCGCAGCGCAGGACCGTCCTGATCAGGCCACCACCACTGGTTCCGCCTTCAGGGCCCGGTTCCTTTGCCGGCTGCGTTCAGCCTTCATGAGCATCAGAAGGGAACGCACCAGGTGGAGAGCCTGTTCTTCCAGCTTCCCGCACTCCGCTTCGGGCAGCATCCCGACCCGGCGCGCCAGGGTGAGCAGGTAGTGGCATTGGGCGGCGGCCGAGGCGGACTCCTCCAGCTCCGACAGGAAGGCTTCCGCGGCTGGCTTGGCGCACCCGGCGCGGATATGCAGGAGCGCGGCGAGGGAGGCTCCCCGCAACTGGGCGCCGAAGATCAGCCGCTCCAGTTCAGGAAGGGAAGTGGTGGCGCGGTGGATGTCCAGAGCCAGCGCATCCGCCAGGGCATGGACTTTAAGGCTTTCAGGTTCACGGATCATGTCTACTCCCGGTCCCAGCCCTCGGCGGCGCGGAAGCTGTGGAAGCTCTCGCACCCGAGGATCAGATGGTCTGCCAGCGCCACGCCCAGGCTTTCGCCCGCGGTCCTCAACCGGCGCGTCAATTGGATGTCCTCGCGGCTGGGTGAGGGATCGCCGCTGGGATGGTTGTGGAATGCAAGCGCGGAGGTGGCGCCGAAACGCAGAGCTTCGCGGAAGAACTCCCGGGGACTGATGAGGGTCGCGGTGCTGGTGCCCTGGCTGAGGATGCGCTCGGCGAGCAGGTCGCCTTTCGCGTTCAAGGCCAGCAGGCCGAACCGTTCTTCCGCGTAGCCCTGGCAGCGGGGCATCAAATAGGCCCCGGCGGCCTTGGGCGAATTGATCCGGGGGCGCACCGTGGCGCGTTGTGAGCGGCGGCAGAGTTCCTGGGCGGCCCAGAGCTGGCAGGCTTTGGCCGGACCGACTCCTTGCTGGGAAATCCAATCCTGGAGCCCTTGCTGGAGCAAGCCCGAGAGTCCGCCCGTGCGGGTGAGCAGTTCCTGGGCCAGCTCCACCGCATTTTTTCCCTTCTGGCCCGTGCCCCACAAAAGAGCCAGGACTTCGGCCTCGCTCAGGCCTTCGCCGTGGCCTGCCAGGAGGCGTTCACGGGGTCTTTGATCGGCGGAAAGATCCACGATGCGCATCAGGCCCGCCCCCAGGTCCGTTTGGCAGCGCGCCAGCGGAGCAGTTGGCGCTCCCCATGGCCGGCCATGCGCAGGCAGAGCACGTCCTTGCCATCGGTGAGGAACCAGACCGTGGCCGTGGCCGTGTGGCGCGGCGTCACGGTGATCCGCCCATGGGCTTCGCCGGACTTATCGGCCAGCACCGGCTTGGCCATGCCCGGGGGCAGCGGCACGCTCGCGGGCTTGCCCCAGCGCACGTTCCTGGGCAGGGCCACGGGCAGCACATCCGATGAAGCGGACTTGGCGCCCAGGGCCACCTGCACATTCCGCCCTTGAGCCCTGGCCTGGTGGAAAGCCTGGTACAAGGCCCCGTCCAGATCCTGCTGGACCGAGGCCAGACCGGCGCTCGACAGGGACAGCGCCGATGCGCCGAAGCCGCCCAGGATGCCGACGATGCCGAAGCACATGCAGACTTCAGTGAGAGAGAAACCCCTTGAGCAGCGGCGGGAAGCCGGAGCCGGAAGAACGGGACACGGAACCTCGCCGATGCTCTTGGTCATGGCCGCACCTACTTCTGCGCCGAGGCGGAGTTGGGGCGGGAAGCCTTGGCGGGGGCAGCCGCCTTGGCCGGGGTTGGAGCCGCTTCCAGCGCATTGGCACCGCCGGCGCCCACGTTGAGGTAGGGCTTGAGCTTGACGAAGGACTTCTCGCCGATGCCCTTCACATTCATCAGTTCCTCGGAGCGGCGGAACCCGCCGTGCTCTTTGCGGAATTTGACGATGAGTTCGGCGGTCTTCGCGCCGACCTTGGGCAGCTGCATCAGCTCCGTGACCGTCGCGCTGTTGAGGTTGATGGGGTGCTGAGGAGCCGACGTCTTGGCCTTGGCCGTTCGGACCCCGGCAGCCGCCAAGGGAAGGGCCATCGCAACGACGAGGGCGCGGGTGAGGGTGGAGAGTGTGATGTTCATGAATGCCTCCTTTCAGGCAAACAAGTAACATCGAGATTTGTGCCATTTTATAAATATAATAAATACAATATTTAAAAATTAATAATATTAATATTTTGTAATTTATTAATTACACTATAATGATATTATTCGCCATGATTAATAATTATAATATTTAAATAGTGTATTAATAATTTTAATATATATTAAATTATTACAATTTCTTAAGTTCAACCTTCTTGAAAATCCCGGCTCAAGGCTTCGAAGCGATGACCAGGCAATTGCCGTCCAGCAGCCGGGAATCCGATGCACCGAGGGCGGGTTGTAAACCTGCAGCCGAAAGATCCGCCAGGATCTCGCGGATGCCACGCCAATGCAGGTCCGGCGCACGGTTCCATTTCAGCGACACAGCGAGCCGTTCCATCAGGCGGGTGAGCCATGCCCTGCCCTTGGCTTCGCGGTCCATGACCCTCATGAGCAGCATTCCGCCGGATTCCAGGTGATGCGCGATCCGATGGAGCAGCTCCTTCTGGATCTGTTCTGGAAAATAATGCAACACATCGACGAGCACCACGATATCCGACGGTGGCCATGGATCCTTGAGAATGTCGCCCTGGTGAACCAGGCAGGCTGATCCGGACAGGGCCAACCGTCGCGCGAAGGCCACTTTCCGGCCATCCCATTCGATGCCGTGCACCGCGTGGCCTTGCTTGCGCTCCTCGAGCACCAGCCCCAACAGGCCCATTCCAGCACCCAGATCCAGCACCCGTGCCCCAGGGGGGATCCGCTCGCACAATTGGGCGTAGATCCAGTCCCGCTCGACCTTCATCCTGGCGTAGCCGCCCATCCAGCGCGCTCCCCGGTGGGAAGTCCGCATGACACGCGCCTGGGCGGAGGCGATGGCCTCTGGGATGGACAGCGAAGGAGGGAGCATGTCCGTTTCAGACTGGATTCGGTTCCGGGGCGCGGATGTAGGCACCCCCAGGATTCTACTGCCTATCCGTTCTTCCTCACGAACTCTTCCATGAAGTCCACGAGGGTTTCCACGTCCTTCACGCTCACGGCGTTGTAGGTGCTTACGCGGATGCCACCGATGTCGCGGTAGCCCTTGAGGCCCACCATGCCGGCCTTCTTGGTTTCGCTGACGAAGGTGGCGGTGAGGTCTTCGGTGGGCATGAAGAAGTCCACGTTCATGACGGAGCGGTCGGCCTTTTCGGTGACGAAGCCCTTGTAGAAGCCCGGGTGCTTGTCGATGCAGCCGTAGAGCAGGCTGGCCTTCTGCTGGTTGTTGGCCTCGATGGCCGAAAGTCCGCCGATGGACTTGTTGTAGGCCAGCACGTTCCGCAGAAGGTAGATGCCGAAGGTCGGGGGCGTGTTGTAGAGGCTGTCCTTCTCCGCGTGGATCTTGTAGCGCAGGTAGCTGGGCAGGTCCTGGGCCTCGCACAGCTCCAGGAAATCCTCACGGATGATCGTCACGGTGACGCCAGAAGGACCGAGGTTCTTCTGGGCCCCGGCGTAGATCAGGCCGAAGTTCGACACATCAAAGGGCCGCCACATGATGTCCGAGCTCATGTCGCAGACATAAGGCTTGTCGGTCTTCGGGAACTCCTTCCACTGCGTGCCTTCCACGGTGTTGTTGGACGTGAAGTGCACGAAACCGCTGTCCTGGCCTATGTTCAGCTCCTCGGCCTTGGGCAGGCGGGCGAATTTCAAATCCTTGCTTGAACCCGCCAATCGAACATTTTCCCCGCCCACGAGCTTGGCTTCCTTGTAGGCCTTCTCCGCCCAGTTGCCCGTGACGATGTAGTCGGCCTTGCGGCCGCCCCGCAGGAGGTTCAGCGGGATCATGCCGAAGGAGAGATGCGCTCCGCCCTGGAGCAGCAGCACCTTGTAGTTTCTGGGGATGTTCATCAGTTCTTTGGTGAGGGCGATGGCCTCGTTGTGCACCGCCTCGTACTCCTTGGAACGGTGGCTGACTTCCATGACGGACATGCCCGTTCCGGCGAAGTCGAGCAGTTCCTCCTGGGCGCGCTCCAGGGCGGGCAGGGGCAACCCGGCGGGGCCGGCGTAGAAGTTGATCACGCGATGGGTCATGGCTCGCTCCTATTTTCCAAACCTGGTGAGGATGTCCACGACGATGTTGCCGATGCGGAGCAGGTTCTCCTTGGTGCTGCCGCCGATGTGGGGCGTCATCAGCACGTTCGGGGCGCTCAGCAGAGGCGAGGCGGCATCGGGCGGATCGTTGTAGTACACGTCGGTGGCGTAGGCCCCCACCTTTCCGGATTTCAGGGCGTTCGCGAGATCCTCCTCCACCACCACCTTGCCCCGGCAGGTGTTGATGATGACGACGCCGTCCTTCATCAGGTCGAGGTGCTGCTTGTTGATCAGACCCTTGGTCACATCGGTCAACGGCGTGTGCAAGGAGATGTAGTCGGCCCTTTCGAGCACCTCATCGAGCCGCGCGGCCACCTCGCTGGCCAGGGCGGAGCCCAGGATGAAGGGATCCACGCCGATGACGTTCATGCTGAAGGCGTGGGCCCGCTTGGCCACTTCCTGCCCGATGAGTCCCATGCCGACGATCACGAGGGTCTTGTCCTTCAGTTCCGTGCGCTTCAGCTCCTTTTTAAGCCACTTGCCGTCCTTCATGCTGTTGTGGGCTTCGACGAGGCAGTTCGGCACCGCCAGCATCAGCGCCATGGTGAGCTCGGCCACGGACACACTGGAAGCCTGGGGGGTGTTCTTCACCACGATGTCGCGGGCCTTGCAGGCTTCCCGGTCCACGTTGTCCAGGCCCACCCCGCCCCGGATCACGAGCTTGAGGGCCGGGGCCTGGTCCACCACCTCTTTGGTGACCTTGGTCTTGGAGCGGATGAGCAGCACGTTGGCCTCCTTGAGGCGGGCCATGTCCTGGGTGACTTCTCCGAACTGGGCCAACCGTCCCGGAAGGCTGGGATCGAAGGCATCTGCGATGAGGATCAGCATGGGGACTCCTGTGTTGTCTTTGTCAATCCATTCAACTTTTCGACTTTTCAACTTTTTAACTTTTCGACTTTTTGACTTCTCAGCCTTCGTACATCCGCACCAGCAGGCCCGAGCGCAGCTTGGGTTCGAACCAGGTGGATTTCGGCGGCATGACTTCACCGGCGTCGGCCACGGACATGAGCTGGGTGAGCGACGTTGGATAGAGCGAGAAGGCGACGGCATAGCCTTCCTTCACCCGGCGCTCCAATTCATCCATGCCGCGGATGCCCCCCACGAAATCGATGCGGGTGTCGGTCCGGGGATCCTGGATGCCGAGGATCGGCGCCAGCAGGTTCTCCTGCAGGATGCTGACGTCGAGGCCGCGCACCGGGTCGGACGCGGGAAAGCTGCCCGGCTTGGCCCTCAATCCGTACCAGGTGCCGCCCAGGTACATGCCGAAGGTGTTGGGTTCTTGGGGGCTGCGGTGGGCGGAGATGGCCACCTCGAACTTCTCCTTCACTTTGGCGATGAAGGCGTCCGGGTCGAGTCCGTTCAGATCCTTCACCACGCGGTTGTAGTCCATGATCTTGAGCTGGTCGTGGGGGAAGACCACGGCCATGAAGCTCTCGAAGGGTTCGTCGCCGGAGGCGCCAGCCGCAGCCTTTCGGCGGGCCTGGCCGTAGCGGATGGCGGCCGCGGTGCGGTGGTGGCCGTCGGCGATGTAGAGCGCGGGAACGCCATTGAACAGGTTCACCAGTTCCCGGACCACGGTTTCATCGTGGATGACCCACACGGTATGGCCGATGCCGTCGGGCGTGACCACGTCATAGACCGGCGGGCCCTTCCGCACATCGTCCACGATATGGTCGATGTAGGGAACGGCGCGGTAGGCCAGGAACACGGGCTCGGCATTGGCGGCCTGTTCGGTGACGTGGCGGGTGCGGTCGTCCTCCTTGTCCTGGCGCGTGAACTCATGGCGCTTGATGGCGCCCGTCTCGTACTCGGATACCGAGCACAATCCCACGAGCCCGGCCTGGACGTGGCCGCCCATGCGCTGCTGGTAGACGTAAAGGCAAGGCGCGTCCTCCTGGACGAGGGTGCCATTCTCGATGAGCTGCTTCAGATTGGACACGCCCTTGGCATAGACCTCGTCCGCGTGGATGTCCGTCTGGTCCGGCAGGTCGATCTCCGGGCGGCCCACATGGAGGAAGGAGTGGGGATTGCCCTCCGCCAGCGCGCGCGCCTCCTGGGTGTTCACCACATCGTAAGGCACCGCCGCCACCTGGGCGGCGAGGTCGGGCCGGGGGCGGTGGGCTCGAAAGGGCTTCAACTGCGACATGGACACCTGCCTGGGGAGGGGGCCCGGGACAGGGCCGCACATCCGTCATTATTCCCTGGGGGCCGCCCTTCCGGCTCCCTGAAATACCTTCTGTGACGAAAGTCTTTTCCCCGGGCAATCACGATGGAGCGGATTGCTTCCGGCCGGACTGGGCGGATGGGCCGGACCTGGATCCGGTCCTAGGCCTTCATGGGCGGCCTTCCTCGTGCTCCGCGCCGGTCTGCGTGCGGGCGGCCTGGTCGGTGATCATCGCCACGTTCATGAGCAGTTCCGCCACCGGCAGGTCGATGATCCGGTCCATGCGGCAGGCCTCGACGAATTCGATTTCCGGGCGGTCCCAGGAGAGGATTTCGTAGGCGGCGACGATGCCCTCGTGTTCGCGGTAGGCGGCGCTCACCACCTCGCCCTGGCGCAGGTACACCATACCGACCCGCCCATTGCTGCGGACCGTGAGGGTGCAGGTCTTCTGTTCCCAGTTGAGCAATTGCAGGAGGCTGCCGAGGCTGATGCCCTTGACCAGGCCCTCGGCCTTGCGCTGCGCCGCGGCCCGGATCTCTTCCATCAACACCGAAAGGCGCGGGGGTTTGGACAGGATGCGGATGGCGCCCAGATTCAAGGCCTCCTGGCCCGCCTTGGGTTCCGGCAGCCCCGATACCACCAGCACCGGGATGGAGGGGTACTTGGCCGTCAGGCGCGTGATGAGCGTGAAACCGTCCATGACAGGCATGTTCAGGTCCGTGACCACCACATCCACATTGTTGGCCTTCAGCGCATCCAGGGCCTGTTGCCCGTTTTCCGCCAGCAGGAACTTGAATTCGTGCAATCCCCGGAGTCCTGCGCTGTAGAAACGCAAGGTGCTGACCTCGTCCTCCACGAAGAGGACGGTTTTCAGCGTAGCTTTGTCCGGCTCGGGGGAGGGGCTGCGGGGAAGTGCCATGATGGGTAGAGATTAGCGTGGACCGCGCTTCCTTTCCGGCAAGAAATGAGATTTTCGGCGGCCGCTCCCGGCCTGATCGGTGGAAACAGGGTTTTCAGCGCATCAACGCTCCCGGCCCTTGGCAATCTTCTTCACGGGCAGGGGCTCGCGGTCCACGACCTCCAGCACCGCCCGGAGATCCGAAGGGTGCTCTTTCATCCATTGCTCCGCCCAGGGGGCGACCTTCCCATCTTCGTAATCGCGTTCCTTCCGTTTCTGCGCCACCAGGGACTCGATCACGGCCGCATGGATGTCCGACGGTTTGGGCGGGATGTGGCCTTCGAAGATGGGCAGGGCGAAATAGTCCCGCACGGTCCGCTCGGCTGGCTTGCCCCAGATGGCGTAGGTCCGGTCCCGGGGCCCGCCCACGGGCTTCTGGTTGAGATGCTCGCCGTAGAGGTAATAGAACACCGCTTCGCCGTCGGACCAGTTGCGCAGCACGCCGAAGGCCCCCTTCAGCAACTGGTCCTGCAGGGCCAGATCCAACGGTTTGTCCGTGCGGAAATCCCAGGGCCCCACGTGGGCGTGGGCCACCGAGGGGTAGCCCACCTCCGTGATCATCACCGGCCGATTGAACCGCGCCTGGAGGGTCCGCGCTTTGTTCACAATCCACCACCACTCGTCGCGGATCTGCTCGGGGCGCGGATATTCATCGTGCTTGGCGATGGGATCATAGGTGTTGATGCCGATGACATCCAGGCAGCCGCCGAAGGTGAAACTGTCGTGGCTGTCGAAGTTCACGCTGTAGGCGACCTTGCCGCGGAACACCTGGCGCACCGCGTCCACCAGGGCGCGCCAGCGGTCCGGAAAGGGATGGGTGCTGGCCATCTCCGTGCCCACGCTGTACCACTCCGCGCCGCCCTGCTGGGCCAGTTCCGCGAGGCGCACGTTGAAGGCGGTGTAGTTCTTCCACCAGGCGTCCCAGTCCCTGGGCCGGATGTTGCCCCGCCACCATTTCTCGTTGTCCGCTTCGGCCCGGAGGTTGATGGTGGGGAAGAACATCATGCGCAGGCCGCGGACCTTGGCCTGTCGGAAGGTGCGCAGCAGGGCCTCGTCGGTAGGGCTGCTGGTGGGATGTCGCACCACTTCATTGGAATCGTAGCGATCCATGCGGTAGATGGCCTGGAGGCTGACACAGGTGGCACCCGTGGCCGCGATGCGGTCCAGCTCTTCGCGGTAGTCGTAGTCGGGCATCCCCGCATAGAGTCCGAGCACCATGCCCCGGGGCTGAGGCGTGAGGCGCCGCTTTTCCCGGCGGCGGACCTGGATCAGCGCGATGGGCAGCGCAAGGATCGTGCACCAGGCGAGGACCTTCTTCAGCATCCGGGCGCGGCCTCAGCGGTCCGCTCCACCCGCACCTGGAGGATCCGGGGGCCTTTCATGCGCATCACCGTGAGCCTCGCGCCTTCGACGGCCACCTGGTCGCCTGCCTCCGGGACCCGGCCCAGGCGGGCCATGACGAGGCCCGCCACCGTGTCGAAGCCATCGCGCTCGAAGGAAAGCCCCATGCGCTGTTCCAGATCTTCCACGTGGACCTTGCCCGAGACGATGAACACGCCCGGCTCCTGCTCCATGATGTCCACGGCGCCCTCGTGCTCGTCCCGGATCTCGCCGAAGACTTCCTCCAGCAGATCCTCCACGGTGACGAGGCCCGACACGCCGCCGAATTCATCGATGACGATGGCCATCTGAGCGCGGGCCCGTTGGAGGTCCCGCAGCAATTCCTCGATGGGCTTGCTCTCGGGGACGAACTGGGCCGGCTTCATGAGGCCTCGCAGATCCAGGGCCTGGGACTCGGAATGCTGCAGCAGGTCCTTCAGCAGCAGCACCCCCACGACCTTGTCGATCCCTCCGTCATAAAGCGGGATCCGCGAGTGGCGGCTTTTCCGGAAGGCGGACCAGGCTTCGCCCGCGGACGCATCGGCGGGGAGGGCCACCAGGGCCGTCCTGGGCGTCATCACTTCCCGCACCACGGTGTCGCCGAAGCTCACGACATTGCGGATGAGGGCGCTGTCGGTCTCTTCGAGGATGCCCTCGGCTTCCCCTTCTTCCAGCAGCGCCGTCACGGCGTCCTCGGTCGCGTCCTCGTCGTCCGCATCCCGCGCCAATTCCTGTTCCTGCCGCTGGCGCTCGATGACCCGGGCGATCGGCGCCACCAGTGGAAACAGGAGGCGGTGGAACGGCGCGTAGATGGGGAACAGCCGGACGATCCAGGCCGCCGGATTCCGGCAGGTCAGCAGCGTCGGCAGGGCCAGATCGAGGGCCCAGAGATAGACCAGGGCCGAAGCGGCCAGGGCCCATCCGCCGCCGGGCAGGATGCCATGGAAGGGCCAGATGAACAGCAGCAGCAGGGCGAGCAGGATCTGGCTCCAAAAGCCAAGGCTCATGCGCAGGATCAGCGGCCGCGCCATCAGCCCCGCCAGCACCGGGTCCGCGATGGCCTCTTCCTCCAGCAGCCTGCGCCGCTGCACCGAGGACAGGGAATGGAAGGCCGCCAGCAAGGTAGCCATGCCGGCGCGGTAGATCAGGAGCGCGGCCACGGCGAAGCCCAGCCAGAAATGGATGTTGCTGCTGCTTGGATCGGTCACAGGAGTAGGTTATCAGCTATGAGCTATGAGCTATGAGCTATGAGGGGTGCGCCTTTGGTGCACTGGATGATGCGGCCTTTGGCCGCCGCCAAATTGAACATCGAACCTCGCACCTCGTACCTCAGGCCTAATTTCCCCTGCGCTCAATTTGTTCCCTGATCTTGACTTTGGCCTCATCACTGAGCTTCACGCGCCGGCGTTCGGCTTCGCGGAAATATTCGTCGGCATTTCGAGTCAGGCCGTCGGGCGTGGACGGAAGCAGCTTCCGGGCCCTGGCGGCGTTGAGGAACACATAGGGCTCCCGGGCCAGCTCGGGGCTGCGCAGGTAGTAGCGGAAGGTCCACCAGCCCCCGGCCAGGAACCAGATGGCCAGGGCCGAAACGGCCAGGTGCTGGAGCTGCCTCATGCGCTCAGCGTCCTTGCGGACCCGCTGCCACCACAGGGCAACTGCGATGTTGGCGCCGATGACCAGGGCCGTCAGGAGGAGCGTCATCGGCCAACCCTGGGTGTTCCAATCCAGGCCCGTGATGGCCAGCACGGGCTGGGCCAGGAGCAGTCCGAAAATCAAGTTCAGGTGCAGCATGTAAAGCAGCAGGGATTCCTTGCTGGCCGCGCCGATCCAGTTCGCGCCCTTCAGCTTGCGGCGGTATCCCTCGATCAATCCGAAGCAAGCTCCGCCCATGCAGATCCAGCCCAGGCGGTCCGCCACGCTGGGCAGCGTCGTGTTGTGCAGGCTCTTCAACTCGTTCCAGGACCACTGGCCATTCAACAGCCAGGCCTTGGTGCCGGGATCCTGGACCCAGGTCCCCTTCCAGAGCCAGTCCGCCTTGGCATGGCTGCCCCAGGCCCACAGGGCCAAGCCCGCTATGAACAGCGCGGCCAGGAAGCGCCCCTCGGTCCAGGAAGCCTTGCCTTCCGAGTTCTCCTCCTGCCGCGCCCAGCGGTAGGCGCCCCCGAGGAACGCGCCGAATCCCACGAAGGCGAACCATGGAAAGAGCGGGAAGAGCGCCTGCACTCCGCGGTCGGCATTGCCGTTGAACAGCCCGCGGACCGGCAGCCAGAGCCCATCCGCCATGCCATGGGCCCAGAGGTAGGGAGCCACGAAGGGAATGTAGATGGCCAAGGCCAGCGCCACGAAGGTGAAGATCCGCGGCCGTTTCAAGGCCCTCGCCAATCCCTGGAGGATCAACAGCGAATAGACGATGCACTGCATCACGTCGATCTTGAACAGCTCCCGCCATTTGTGCTGCGTGGCGAGCACGGTCCATTCCGCCAGCGTCAGGCCCGGCGCGTGCAGCGCGTAGGCGCAGGCCAGGATGAAGAGGTAGCGCTTGAAGCTGTCTTTGAAGGGCCGGAGCGTGCCGTCGGACCGGAAGGTGGAAAGCACCAGGCTGAAGCCCGCGCACATGAGGAAACTGGGCGCCACCAAGCCGTTCAGGTAGTTGAGCCAGTCCGGCCGCCGGCCCAGGTCCAGCCACACATTCACGCAATGGACTTCCATCATCACCAGCACGGCCCAGCCCCGCAGCTGGTCCACCCAGTCGCAGCGTTTGGAGGGCGCGCAGTCTTCCCAGAGGGCTTGGTTCATTTGGATTCCAGTGGATGATCCAGCCTGCCCGAATCCCGGTCCCAGCGCAAAGCCGCCAAGCCCAGGATCCGCATGGGACCGAGACAGGTTCTCCTTGACCCTGGCGGACCCCTGGGGCATCTTCAGAGATCTTCACCTGAAATCCAGGGCAACCAGGCCGTAGGTGGGGACCTGAACGCCAACCCAAATCTATTTATAGCAGACGGCCTTCAGCCGTGTTGTCCCGCAGGAGATGCCCGTGGCCGACCGCCCACCGACCAGGAACCAGTATTTCGCCACCAAGTCATTGAAGCTTCTGCTGGAGGAAGCCGAAGGCGAAGGCGAGAACCGGCTCCGCAGGATCCTCGGCCCCGTGCAGCTCACGGCCCTCGGCATCGGGGCCATCATCGGCGCCGGCATCTTCGTGGCCACCGGAGCCGCCGCGCACAACGTCGCGGGGCCATCCCTCATGCTCTCCTATGTGGTGGCTGGCATCACCTGCATCTTCGCGGCGCTCTGCTATGCGGAATTCGCAGCCATGGTGCCGGTGGCCGGCTCGGCCTTCACCTACGCCTATGCCACGCTGGGCGAGCTGTTCGCCTGGATCATCGGCTGGGACCTGGTGCTGGAATACGCCGTGGGCAGCGCCACCGTGGCCACCGGCTGGTCGGGCTACTTCCAGAACGTGCTTGCCAAATTGGGGATCCATGTCCCCAAGCTCCTCACCGAATCCCCCTGGAAATACAACGCGGCCACGGGTGGATTCGATTCCACAGGATCCTTCATCAACCTTCCGGCCGTCATCATCGTGATCATCGTGACCGCCGTTCTGGTGAAGGGCATCCAGGAAAGCGCCAACTTCAATGCCGCCATGGTGGGCATCAAGGTGGCCGCCGTGCTTTTCGTGATCGGCGTGGGCGCCTTCTTCATCGAGAAGGCCAACTGGAATCCCTTCGCGCCCTACGGCTGGACAGGCCTCAGTTTCTTCGGCCACCACATCGCCGGACAACTGTCGCCCACCGGCGAACCCCGGGGAATGCTCGCCGGAGCCGCCATCATCTTCTTCGCTTATATAGGCTTCGATTCGGTTTCCACCCACACGGAGGAGGCGAAGAATCCGAAGCGCGACGTGCCCATCGGCATCGTGACTTCGCTCGTCGTATGCACCATTCTCTACATCCTGGTGGTGGCTGTGCTCACCGGCATGGTCAAGTACGACCAGCTCGACACCGCCGCACCGGTTTCCCTCGCGTTCGCAGCCAAGGGCATCGGATGGGCCGAGGGCCTGATCGCGACCGCAGGCGTGGCGGGCATCACCTCCGTGCTCCTGGTGATGATGCTCAGCGGCCCCCGGGTCTTCATGGCGATGGCGCGCGACGGACTGGTTCCCAAAGGGTTCTTCGGCGATGTGCACCCCCGCTTTCGGACGCCTTGGAAATCCACCATCGCCATCGGCGTCTTCGTGATCTGCCTGGCCGGGTTCCTGCCCATCGATGCGCTTCTGCACCTCACGAACATCGGCACATTGTTCGCTTTCGTCATCGTATGCGGGGCGGTGCTCATCATGCGGCGCACGAACCCCGATGCCGAGCGCCCCTTCCGCTGCCCCATGGTGCCGGTGGTGCCGATCATGGGGATCCTGATGTGCCTGTTGTTGATGTTCTCCCTGCCTGCCGCGAATTGGCTGAGGCTCCTCGCCTGGCTGGCGCTGGGCATGGCGATCTACTTCTTCTACGGCCGCCACCACAGCGTGATCCGCAAGCAGATGGAGTCGGGGGAAGTCTAGTGCCCTCATTCGAAATGCCGAAAAAGCTCCCCTTCCTGGGAGCTTTTTTGCGTCTGCGTAGCGAAGCACTGCGGTGCCGATGCTGCCTGGGCGAGCTTCGGGAAGGTTCAGAAGCGGGACTATGCGGACGCTGCTGGTCGGGTCTCGCGCCGCTGCCGCCGGACCGCTGCGGGCGTTGCGCCCTGGCCCACGGCAGCGATCGCGAATGTCCTGAACCCGTGGCCTGGACCCATGGCGACGCGCTGTGGGACTACCACAGCGGCCGGCCGGCCCTGGGCGCGTTGCTCATGCCCGGCATCAAGGCCGGCGAATGGGGCTGGCGGGCGGCGCTGCTGGGCCGCGCTGGAACAGCGCCTCTACCGGAATTCGCTTCGGGAGTGGACCTCGTCACCACGGTGCCCGCCCACCCCTGGCGCAGATGGAGCCGGGGCTTCGATCTGGCGGAAGACGTGGCCCGGATCCTGGCTGGACGCATCGCGAAACCCTTTGCGCCGCTGCTCCGGAAATCCATCCGAAGTCCGCGCCAGGCGGGCCTTCCGGAAAGCAGGCGGCGGCGCCTGCCCCAGAAAGCCTTTGCGTTGGATGGACGCGCGGATATCAAAGGCAGGACCATCTTGCTGGTGGACGATGTCTGGACCACGGGCACCACGCTGCTGCGCTGCGCGCAGCGGCTCCGGAAAGCCGGGGCCACGGAAATCCGCGTGCTGACGCTATTCCGGGCGCTTTAAGAGCGTGTTTTAGCGGGCGGGCGGGCGGGGCGCCCCCCCCCCGGGCCCCCCCCCCCCCCCCGGGGGGGGGGGGCGCCCCCCCCGCCCGCCCCCCCCCCCCGCCCGGGGCGGGCCCCCCCCCCCCCGCCGGGGCCCCCGGCCCCGGGGGGGGGGCGCCCCCGCCCCCCGGCCCCCCCCCTCCCCGCGCCCCCGCGCCCCCCCCCCCCGGCGCCGCGGGGAATTATACAACACGCTCTAAGACCACGAAGGCCATGGCGATGTCCCCATCGTGGCTGATGGAAGCATGGATGCGCGAAATGCCGCGGGAGGCGAGAAGGCCTTGCAGGTTTCCTTCCGGCCACAGTTTCCCGTTCATGTAGCGCAGCGATTTCCAGGACCATCCGCTCAGCCCCAGCCCAAGGGCTTTTCCGAAGGCCTCCCTCAGCGCCCAGCGTCCCGCCAGCCGTTCCGCCAGGCGCTCCCGGTTCCCCCCGAGCAGGTAGGCGGCCTCGTCCGCGTGCAGGAATTTGTTCGCGCACTTCTCGGCGCCGAACCGTTCGACCAGATGCTTCCACCGCGAAGGCGGACATAGATCCGTGCCGAGGCCGATGATCACCGCAGCTCCCGCGCGTACCAGCGGTCGCACCCGCCATGGCCCGTGGCTCCCATGGGCGCGCAGAGCTTCTTGAAACCGAGCTTTTCATAGAGGCGCATGGCGGCGTCCATGCCGCTCAGGGTTTCCAGGTAGCAGGTTTGATAACCCAGCTCCGTTGCCACGGAAAGGCAGTGGCGCAGCAGCTTTTCACCCATGCCGAGGCCGCGGGCTTCATCCAGGAAATACATCTTCCGCAATTCACAGACGCCGGGTTCCCCGCCTTCGAGCCTGGCGATGCCGCCCCCGCCGATGACGCGGCCATCCTCCGCTTCAACCACGAAATAGGCCGCGCCCGGAACCGAATAGGCCGCGCGCATTCCATCCACTTCCGGATCATGGATGGCGAAGCCAGGACCGTCCGCCCCGAACTGCGGCATCACCGTGCGGATGATGGCGGCCACTGCGGCATCGTCCTCGGGGCGGATGGGGCGGAAGGTCATCTTGGCGGCCATGGTTTATTGAAACCACAGATGCGCAAAGAAAGAAGCCACGAAGAATCACCAATCGGGCACAAAGACACCATTCGTGACCTTCGCGTGGCATCCTGGCCGAGAAACCTGGACAGGATCGCTCTCAGAAATCCAACCCCTCCGCCCTGAGCCCCAGCACCGGAAAAGCGCTGCGCGCCTCGCGCACCTTCGCAGCATCGATTTCCGCGAAGACGACCGCCTCCACTTCGCCCGCCTCGGCCAGGACCGCGCCATCGGGCGCCACGACCATGGAGCCGCCGCAGAAGTCCGTGCCATCGGCGCCCCGGCCCACGCGGTTCGATAGTGCGAGGTAGGCCTGGTTCTCCATGGCGCGGGCCCGGGCGAGGGTGCGGAGGGTTTCGCTGCGCGGATGGGGCCATTCGGACACCACCAGGAACATCTCCGCGCCGTCCACCGCATCGCGGCGGTACATTTCCGGGAAACGCAGGTCGAAACAGATGCTGAGCGCGGTCTCGACACCAGCGATGCGCCGCCGGACCCGGTGTTTGCCTGCCGCCAGATGAAGGTGCTCCTGCATGGGCCGGAACAGGTGGCCTTTATCGTAATGGACCGGCGGCTCGCCATCCGGGGGAAAGGCCCAGAGCCGGTTCACGAGGTGCCCCTCGGCGTTCTGGCTGATCATGCTGCCGGCGATCCAGGCCTGGTTCGCCTCGGCCAGTGCCTGCAGATCGCCGCAGATGTCCGGAGTCGAGTTCCGGGCGGCATCGCTCCAGCAGCCATGCGCGTAACCCGTTGTCCACAGCTCCGGAATGACGTAAAGATCCGCCCCGGGGTTGGCGTTGATCAGCTCAGCGGCGCGGCACAGATTGACGGCCGGATCACCGTCCACGATCTGCATCTGGACGATGGCGGCCCGCATCTCACTGGTCCGCGGCCGCGAGGCCCGGCCCCGTCAATGCCCGCCTGAGCGCCAGGGCTCCCTCGCGCACCATCGCCGTATCGCAGCTGAACGCGAAGCGGATGGCGTCGTGGCAGGTCTCGCCGAAGGCATCGCCCGGCGCGCTGCCGATGCCCATCCTGGCCAGCCATTCCGACAGCTCGTCGGCGTTGGCGCAGCCCAGCCGCGCATAGAGCTTCGGATCCAGCTCGGCCCACATGCAGAATCCGCCATTGGGCTTGAAGACGCGCAGGCCCTCGATGCCCGTCAGGGCGTCGAACAGCAGCCCGCGCCGCACGGCATATTCCGCCTGCATCTCCGCGATCTGGTCCTGGGGGCCTTCGAGGGCGGCCAGCGCGGCCCATTGCGCCACGCTGTTGACGCCATTGATGGTGCAGCGCAGCAGTTTCGGGATGCGGCTCTGGAGCTTGGCGCTGGTGGTGACGATGCAGCCCACCCGGAGCCCGCTCATGGCGTAGGATTTCGAGAAGGAGAAGACGCTGACGATCTTTTCAAGGTAGTGGGGCGCCAGCGAGGCGATGGAATGATGCTGGTTGGGCGCGTAGAGCACGTCCTCGTAGGCCTCGTCGCTGACGATCCACAGGCCATGCTCCTCCGCGATGGCCACGATCTCGAGCAGGGTCTCCTTGGACAGCACCGCGCCGGTGGGATTGTGGGGCGTGTTCAGGAAGATGGCCCTGGTGCGGGGCGTGATGCGCTGCCGGATGTCCGCGGGGTCGTACTCGAAGCCCTTTTCGAATTTCAGCGGAACCCCCACGGGCACGCCGCCGGCGAGCTTCACGTTCTCCACCACCTCGGTCCACATGGGGTCCGGCACGATGACTTCCTCGCCATTGGCCAGCAGGCAGCAGAAGGTCACGAAGAGGGCATGCATGGCGCCGTTGGTGACGAAGATGTCGTTCTCGGTAACCGCGGGGATGCGGTTCTTGCGCCGCAGCTTGTCCCGCAAGGCGGCCCGCAATTGGGGAATGCCGTCATTGGGAATGTAGTGGGTCTTCCCGGCCGCGGCCGCGGCCTGCAGCGCGGCGAGCACATGCGGCGCCACCGAAAAGCTCGGATCGCCGGATTCCAACCGGTACACGGTCTGGCCCGTCGCTTGCGCCTTCATCAGCTGCTCGCGGATGACGACGATTTTGCCCAGTGAAACTTTGTCCAGCGACTCGGAGAGTGCCACGGTGAATTCCTTCCTCTAGATTTCGGCCGGCATGCGCCGGTCCGGTTCATGAAGTTCACTGAAGCATTATGCGCAGGAACCACGAAGGAAAAGTTCAAAGCCGACCACAAAGACACGAAGAGCCAAAAGGTTTTTCTTTTTGATACTGAGTGTCTTTGTGCCTTCGTGGTTCATCTTTTATCGAGCGCCTTGGCGGCTCGAGGATCACTCCGGCCAATGATGTTTGGGATATCTGCGGGAGAGACCCGGACGCAGTTCCTTGTAGACCCGCTCCCAGAAACCTTTGAGATCCGTGGTCACCTGCACGGCGCGCATGTTGGGAGCGAGCAGATGCAGGATCAACGGCACGGCTCCGCCCGCGATGGCAGGGCCTTTTTTCAGCCCCCAGAATTCCTGGAGCCTGGCCTCGATCCACGGGGACTCGCCGCCGTATTGGATTTTGGCGGGCCGGCCCTTGGGCAGTTGCACCGTGTCCGGCGCCCAGGTTTCCAGCAACCGCGCAGCCTCGTCCCCCAGCATCGATTTCAGGGACCAGTTCCAGTCGATGGCTTTCAGGTCCCGCAGCGATACGGCCCCCTCGCAGGCTTTGGCGAGCAGCCGGTGGCGGAGGTGTTCGCGGTCCGGAAGCCCCAGATCCTCCCGATGCTTGGCCAGGAAATCCGCTCGGTCCAGCAGGCGGTCCACCTTGTCCTGGTCCTCGCCGAGGCCTTTCCGCAGCAGCGCATCCGCCAGCACGTCCGCGACTCCGATTTGGCCCCCCAGCGCGGGCCCGCGGCTTTCATCGATGCAGAGGTCCTCGAACCATAGCCGGACGATGCGCTCCACCCGATCTTTCGAGGCATTGAACACCAGTTCCTCGGTGTCTCTCAGCCGCTCGGGGAAGACCTCCAACAGCCAATCCGCCTCGACTGCGGAGGCCGAACGCACGGTGGTTTCGCTTCCGGCCCCGCGCTTGACCTGGTCGGCCTCCAGGGCGAGCAGAAGATCCGTTTTCACACGGCTGCGGGCATCCAGCCTGGCTCCGCCTCCCCCCACAAAGGCGACCGTGGCCCCGCCGCCCCGCTTGGCCAGGCGGTCCGGGTAGGCCCGCAGAAGGGCCTTCAGCAACCGGGCTTCCGCATCGGATGGCTCATCGGCATCCGGCGCGTCCCGCAGCAGGCTTTTGGCCGCCTGGTGGGCGCGATGCACAGCCGCGCCATCCAGGCCCGCGGCACGGCAGGCGCCCGCGTTGAAATGGGCCGCTTCGACCTCAGCGTATTGATCCAGGCGCAGCAGCAGATCTGAAAGCACCGGCCTGCCATCGGCGGGCTGGGCATGATCCAGGTTCTGCCTCGCCGCCAGATCTCCGGTCTCCAGCAGGGCCGCGGCCAGCCGCGCCAGGCGCGGGATGCCCGACTGGTCACCGGCCGCCACCAACCGCCCCAGGCGCGGGTGGAGGGGTTCCTGGAGCATGGTCCGGCCCACTGTCGTCAACGTGCCTCCTGAGTCCAGGGCCCCGAGCCAGCGCAGCAGCTTTTCCGCCGCCTCCACGGAGGCCGGGGGCGGCGCTTCGAACCAATCCACATCGCCGGGCGAGGGAATGCCCAGGCCATGCAGGACCAGCATGGGCTCGGCCAGGTCCGCCCTCCGCAGCTCCGGCGTGTCAAAGGCTGGCCGCGCATTGAACTCGCTTTCCGTGAACAGCCGCACGCAAAAGCCAGGCCCGGTGCGGCCGGCCCGGCCCGCCCGCTGGATGCAGCGCGCCTGGCTGATGCGCGCGGTGCGCAGGCTCGGCAGGCCGCTCCAGGGCGAGTGCTGGGCTTCGCGGCCCAGGCCCGAGTCCACCACCGCGCCAATGCCGTCAAGCGTCACGGAGCTCTCCGCCACGTTGGTGCTCAGGATGATTTTGGGAATGAAGGATGGCGCGATGGCCTGGGATTGGGCGTCGGCGCTCAACTCGCCGTGAAGCGGAAAGATGCGCAATCCTAGGCGCTGAGCAAGGCCCTCGCAGCTCTTGATGCAGGCGCGGATCTCCGCCGCGCCCGGAAGGAAAACCAGCGTGTGGCCCTTCAGGCCCGCGGCGTATAGTCGCTCCACGGCTTCGGCCACCTGGATTGAAACCGGCCGGTCATCGGGACGATCGGAATAGCTCAAATCCACCGGAAAGACGCGGCCCTCGCTTTGCAACACCGGTGCGTCCAGGAATGCCGCCACAGGACCCGCATCCAGCGTGGCGGACATGACCAGCAGGTTCAAGTCCGGCCTATCTTCGAGCTGCAGCCGCCGCAGCAGGGTGATGGCCAGGTCCGTGTGCAGGTGCCGCTCGTGAAATTCATCCAGCACCACCACGGCGATGCCGTTCAATAACGGATCAGTTTGCAGCCGCCGCAGCAGCAGTCCCTCGGTGACGAAACGGATGCGCGTGGCCTTGGAAACCTTCTGCTCGAAGCGCACCGCGTAGCCCGCGCGCTCCCCGAGGCCTTCCCCCAATTCGTCAGCCACGCGCATGGCCGCCAGCCGGGCCGCCAGCCTCCGCGGCTCCAGCACCCAGCATTCGCCCTCCGAGAGCAGGCCGCCATCGAGCAGCGCCCGGGGCACCCGCGTGGTTTTCCCCGCCCCAGGATCGGCCGTGATGACCAGGTTCGGGATGTGCTTCAGCGAGGCCAGAACCTGTGGCAGCAGCGGGTCGATGGGAAGCGGGGAAAGCGGTTTCATCACCCCATCAACCACGCTGCAGTTTCTTCAATATTTTCGGCAGGCGGTTCACGGCGGCCTGCGCCTCCACCCATTCCTTGTGGGGACGCGCGGGGTAGCCCGTGACGAAGCTGCCCTCGGGCAGGCTCTTGGCCACGATGCTGCCGCCGCCGACGATGCTGCGGGCGCCGATTTCGATATGGCCCACCACACCCACTTTGCCCGCGAGCGTCACATAGTCGCCGATCTTGGAAGAGCCGCTGATGCCGGTCATGCTCACGATGAGGCAGTGCTCGCCCACCTGCACGTTGTGGGCGATCTGGCACTGGTTGTCCACCTTGGTGCCCGACCCGATGCGCGTCGGCCCCAGCACGCCGCGGTCCACGGTGACGCAGGCGCCGATTTCGACTTCATCGCCCACCTCCACCCAACCCATCTGGGGCACTTTCTGGTGCCGCCCGTCCACCAGCACGTAGCCGTAGCCATCGCTGCCCAGCACGCTGTTGGCGTGGATCCGCACGTTCTGGCCGACCTTGGTGCGCCGGTAGAGCACCACGCCGGAAAAAAGTTCGCAGCCCTCGCCAAGCACGCAGTCATCGCCGATATGGACGCCCGGGTGCAGCACGCAGCCATCCCCCACGACCGTGCGGGCTCCGATGGTCACGCCAGGAGCGATGCGCGCGCCGGCGGCAATCTCAGCGGTGGAATGGATGGGCGCCGGCTCCCATGCGGGTTCGGGTTCCGGATGCAGCCAGGCGATGCTCTGGGCGAAGGCCCAGTAGGGATTTTCAACGACCAGCACCGGGCGGTCGCCCAATAAGGTTTTGGCGTCCACCAGGATCAGGCCCGCTTCGGCCTTCAATGCTTTCGAGGCGTACTTCGGGTTGGCGAGGAAACTCAGATGCCCCGGCCCTGCTTCATCCAGAGGGCGCACTTCGTGAAGGAGCATTCCTGGGGGACAATGGAGAAGCGTGCCGTTCAGCGCATGGGCCAATTCCTGGGCCGTGATGCTTCCCTTGTGCATGGATCCTCCGTTTTCCAAACCCTAGAGCCTGCCAGGCCCGCGAGCTGCCTGCCGATCCCAGATGGCCCTTATCCATGATTGCATCCTCCCGTCCATGAGCCCAGTGACCGAACCCGCCGACGCCCACGAAGATTCCTCGCGCAGCCTGGAAGGACCGGCCCATCCCTCGGAGCGGCGCTGGATGCTGATCTGCCTGGGGCTCCTGGCCATCGTCCTGGCTTATTCCGCCTGGACCGTGCGCCGCCTCACCGCCACCGCGAAGCTTGCGCCCGCCCCTGCTGTGGACCACGGACCCCTGCCCGAATCGGTCCGGATCCAGGTGTTGGCGCTGGTGGAGCCGCATTTGGAAAAGGCGGAACTGCAGGAGCTGCGCACCGGAAAGGTGCGGGAATTCCGCATCAGCGGGAAACCTCGGGAGCTGCTGGCGCAGGAGTTCCATGCAGCCTTCCGGCCCCTGGTCGTGACCAGGCTCATGCCCTTGCTCCGGCCCTACGGCGAAATCATCAGTTTCGACATCACGGCCCTGGACCTGCCGCCCGCGCGGCTCCGGGACATCCCCGACCATAAGGATTCCTGATGCATCCCTACCTCTTCCACATCGGCAGCTTCGGCATCGGGACCTATGGCCTGATGATGGCATTGGCCTTTTTCACCGCCCTGGCTCTGGCGAAACGCCAGGGCCGCCTCGACGGGTTGTCAGGTGAAGCGGTCACGGACCTGGCCATCGCGGTGCTCATCGCGGGTGTGATCGGATCCAAGGCCCTGATGATCATCGTTGGCCTCCTGACCCCCGTAGGCGGCGACGGCCACATGGCCTTCCGCGACATCTTCACCGTAGGCATGCTGAGGGCCGGCGGGGCCGTGCACGGCGGCATCATCGCCGCGGCCATCGTGTTCTTCTGGAAGCTGCGCCCGAAAGCGGGCCTGCCCTTGCGCAAAACGGGCGACTCGCTGGTTCCAGCCGTGGCCCTGGGACAGGCCATCGGCCGCATCGGCTGCTTCATGGCCGGGTGCTGCTACGGCACCTCTTGCGATCTTCCGTGGGCAGTCACTTTCACGAGCCCGGATGCCCAGCAATTGTCAGGAACGCCCCTTTTCGAACACATCCATCCGGTGCAGCTCTACCACTTCGGGACCAACCTGCTCATCTGCGGAATCCTGGTCCTGGCCCGCCGCAAGCGGAAGTTCGAAGGCCAGATCTTTTCGCTCTACTTCATCCTGGAAGGCATCGGCCGCGTCATCGTGGAATTGTGGCGCGGCGATCTGGACCGGGGGGCCTGGCTGGGCCAGGCCTGGCTCACCACCGGCCGCCTCACGGCCATCGGCTTCATCGTGCTGGGCATCGCCATCTGGGCCTTCTCACGGAAACGCCTGCCTTACAGCCCACCCAAAGCAACCCCGAAGGAAGCCTGATGCGCATTGAACTTGAAACGGGATATCCGCGGCTGGACCGCTTCCTTTCGGAGCATCTGCCGGAGGTCCCGCGCAACAAGTGGGATGAGTGGATCCGCGAAGGCCGCGTGCTGCTCAATGGCGAAGTTCCTACCAAGGGCGGCAGGAAGCTGAAAGCGGGCGATGTCATCGAAACCGAGTTGCCGGACATGACGCCTCCGGCCCGCCATTTGTTCGCTGAGACCATTGAACTGCCCACGCTCTTCGAAGACGCCCAGCTCTGGATCATCGACAAGCCCTCGGGCATGGTCGTGCATCCTGGACCGGGCCACGCGGGCGGCACCGTTGTGAATGCGCTGCTGGGAAGGCTGAAGGCCGCGCTTCCGATCGTGGACCTCGCCGAGGATGAAGCAGCGCTTGATCCCGAGGAAGAAGAAGCTCCCCGCGGTTGGCCGGGGCTGGTGCACCGGCTGGACCGCTTCACCTCGGGCTGCCTCTGCCTGACCAAGACCAAGGAAGCCCAGCTTTCGCTCCAGGCGCAATTCAAGGAGCGCGGCGTGGAAAAGCGCTACCTCGCCATGGTCCGCCACTCGCCCAAATTGCCGCAACTCGGTTCATTGCTCATCGACGAGCCGATCCTGCGCCACCGCACCGACCGCATGCGCATGACCATCGGAGGCTCAGGCCGCCCCTCGCAAACGCGCATCCGCGTGCTTTCCCGCACGCCCAGCGTCGCGCTCCTGGAATGCGAACTGCTGACCGGCCGCACCCACCAGATCCGGGTGCATCTGCAGCACATGCGGGCCCCACTCCTGGGGGATGGCCTCTACGGCGGGCCCATGCGCTGGCAGGACGTGGACAAGGAACCGCTGGAACTGCCCCATCCCTTCCTCCATGCCTGGAAGCTGGCGGTGGACCATCCCGTCAGCGGCGAACGCATTTCGGTGGAGGCCGCTATTCCCCAGGAATTCCGCGAGATCGCCGCGCGGCTAGGGCTGGCGCTGCCGGCATAATCCCAATGCCGTTCCCTTTGGAGGGAGAATAGCCACGAAGGGGCGCGAACCAGCACGAAGGTTTGGATTCGTGTCTGTTCGTGGCGTCCTTGACTGACCGATCGTGGATAAGGGATTAATTCACGATCACCGTCACCGTCGCGCTGACGCTCGGATCCGAGGCGCTGGTGGCCGTGAGATGGTAGGTGCCAGGTTCAGTCGGAGCGATGTAGGTTCCGCCCTCGCTGAAGGTTCCTGCCTCGGCCTTCCAGATGACATCATTCCGCGCCAGACCTCTGACTTTTACCGTGAAGGTCTGGACTTGGCCTGCTTGCAGCATGGCCGTGGCAGGCTCCGGTTTGAAGATGGGCAGGACCCGGATTTCGCGCTGGACTTTGGCGGTGGATCCATCGGGGCGCTTGGCGTGAATCATCAGCCGGAAAGTCCCGGCGTGGTTGGGAGCGAGATACGTGGTGGCCAGGCCCTTGGTGCTGAGCAGCCCCCCGCCGTTGTAATCCATCAGCTCCCATTCCGGTTCCGTGGCCAGATTCTCATTGGGGGTGGCGCGGAGTTGGAGCCGCTCGCCCACCTGCACGGTGGGAGGATCCGGGTCCAGTGAAACCGCCTCCGGCGCGCTGCTGCCGCAGCCCACCAGCAGTGCGGCGAGGACGAACGGCAAGGAGAAACGGGCGGCAGGTGTCAAGTCGGATCCCAGTTGGTGCATCTGAATAATGCCAGCCTGGGCGCGCAGGTTCCAGGATTTCGGGCATACTTCCTCCAACCCAACTCCTCGAAGAGGCCGCCATGATGGAAATCTCCGCCATCGCCCTGCTGGTCCCGCCCGTGGAAACGCCGCTGCTCGATCGTCCCGAGATCCTGATTCCTGGCGCCATCGCCGTGTTGGCCGTCACCGTGCTGCTTTGCATGTGGGTCATCAAGCTGCCGACGGCCCTCCGCTCGCGCAAAGGCGGCGTGCTGGACCCCCTCCAATTGGAGGTGCTGATGCCCGGCGTGAGGCCCATCATCGTGGACCTGCGCCCCCGCGAGGAATTCCTCGGCAAGCATGGCCACATCCGCAGCGCCATCTCCGTACCCATTCCAGAGATCATGGAGCGCATCGACGAAATCCGAAAGGAGTCCAAGGGCAAACCCGTGGTCCTGGTGGATGAGACCGACGAACTCTCCCACAGCGCCAGGCCGATTTTCGAGGCCAATGGTTTCACCTGGCTGTATGTGCTCAAGGGCGGCCTGCGGGCCTGGCGCGCGGGCAAGCTGCCGGTCTACAAAGCCCAATCCTAAGCCGAGTGGACCGGTGGGCGTTTTCAACCTTCCCCGCAGGACCCGGCCTCCGGAATGGTGATGCTCCGGAGTTTGAGGATTCCCACGATCGTCCTGGCCGGCGCAGCGCTGGCGGGGGCCGGCGTGGCGGGCCAGGAACCGCAGCCCGAGTACACCCTGAAAGCGCGCTTCCTCCTGCAGTTCCCTGAATTCGTGGCCTGGCCTCCCGAGGCGGGCCTGGGCGATGCCACCAGACCCTTTGTGCTGTTGGTTCTTGGGGCTTCCCCCTTCGACCATCGCCTGGACGAAGCCGCCGCATCCCGGAAAGTGAAGGGGCACCCGGTGAAGATCGTGTATTCAAACGATCCAGGCGTCATAAGCGGCTGCCAGATGGTGTTCATCTGCGCTTCAGAGAAGGGCCGGTTGAAGGAAATCATGGCGCATGTCGGGAACCGGCCGGTGTTGACCGTGGGAGATACAGAGGGCTTCGGCAAGAAAGGCGTAATGATCAACCTGGCCATCGAGGACGACCTTCCGCGCTTCGAAATCAACCTGGGCGTCGCCCGCTGGAACAACCTGGGCATGAGCGCCCAATTGCTCAGCCTCGCCCGGAAGGTCTGGTAGGAATCCCATGGCGCATTTCCAGGACATGTCCATCCGCCGCAAGCTCACGCTCGGGATGACCGCCATCGCCGGCGCAGCGCTGCTGCTCTCGGCGATGGCGGTGCTGGGCTATGAGAGCTACACCTACCGCGATGCGATGGTCCGCCAGCTCGTCACCCTCGGGGATGTGGTGGGCCAGAACAGCCGCGCCGCCTTGGCCTTCAGCGATGCCGAGGCGGCCGGCCAGATTCTGGAGTCCTTGAAATCCATCCCCTCGGTGGATGCCGCGTGCCTCTACGATCCGGGCGGGCGGGTGTTCGCCACCTATCCGCGCGGCAACGCCTCGGCCTTCCCCGCGCTCCAGCCCGGGGACCAGACCGCCTTCCAGGAAGGGCACCTGGTGATCTTCCATCCCATCCGGCAGGAGGGCGGCCTCGCCGGCACGGTCTATCTCCGGGCTGACCTGAAGGACCTGAAGCAGACCCTGCGATGGAACCTGCTCTTCAACCTGGGCCTGTTCTGCGTGCTGGGGCTGATGGTGGCGGCCATCGCCTACCGCGTGCAGCGCTACATCACCGCGCCGCTGCTGGACCTGGCGGCCCTGGCCAGGCTCGTTTCCGATGAAAAGGACTACTCCGTGCGGTCCGTCAGCCGCGGCGCCGATGAAATCGGATCGCTGGTGGAGGCCTTCAACAACATGCTGAGCCAGATACAGCGCCGGGACGACCAGCTCCAGGAATACCACGAGCACCTCGAGGAGCAGGTCTCCCGCCGCACGGGAGAACTGGTGGTGAGCAACGAGCAATTGCAGGAAGCCAAGCTCAGGGCCGAGGCCATGAGCCGCGCGAAGAGCGCCTTCCTGGCCAACATGAGCCACGAGCTGCGGACCCCATTGAACGCGATCCTCCTCTACAGCGAGCTGCTGGGCGAGGATGCCGAGGTCCAGGGCCGCGAATCGGACCGCATGGACCTGCAGCGCATCCATGGATCGGGACAGCATCTGCTGCGGCTGATCAACGACATCCTGGATCTTTCCAAGGTGGAGGCCGGAAAGATGAGCCTGTCCATGGAGACGGTGGACCTGTCGATCCTGGTGCAGGAATGCCTCCAGACCGTCCAGCCGCTTGCCGACAAGAACGGGAACACGCTGTCCTGGGACTGCGCGCCTGGCATCCCGGCCTTCCTGGGGGACACCACCAAGCTGCGCCAGGCCCTGTTCAACTTGTTGAGCAATGCTTGCAAGTTCACAGCCAAGGGAAGCGTGGACCTCCATGCCTCGACCTTCCAGCGAGAGGGCGGCACCTGGATCCGGATCACGGTGCGGGATACGGGCATAGGCATGACCGAAGCCCAGCAAGAACGCATCTTCCAGGAATTCACGCAGGCCGAGGAAAGCACCTCCCGCCGCTACGGAGGCACGGGCCTGGGCCTGGCCCTGAGCCGCAAACTCTGCCAGCTCATGGGCGGCGACATCACCGTTGCCAGCGAGCTTGGCAAAGGGTCCACATTCACCTTGGAGATCCCGGCCCCGCCGGTCGCCGAAGGCGGAAATCCCGCGGAAGAGGCCCCCGATGACTAGGTTGCTGCTGGTGGAGGACAACGAATTGAACCGCGATGCGCTAACCCGCCACCTCCTGCGGCGGGGGTTCGAGGTCACCTCGGCCCGGGACGGCGTGGAGGGCCTGGAAATCGCCGCGCGCGAGCGCCCCGATCTCATCCTCATGGACATGGGCTTGCCGGACCTGGACGGCCAGGACGTCACGCGCCTGCTGCGGCAGGATGAGGCCACGGCCGGCATCCCGGTGATCGCCTTGACGGCCCACGCCATGGAGACCGACCGCAAGGAGGCCTTCGCCGTCGGCTGCGACGATTTCGAAACCAAGCCCGTGGATGTGGCGCGGCTCGTGGGGAAGATCCAGGCCCTGCTCCAGGCGCGGGCGGAAGGGAGATGAGGCGGCTTTCTTGGCGCCGATGGTACAAATGATCCGACCAGCCCACCCGATGTCCACGTCCCCACGGAGCCGCCCCGCGGCTCCTGCCGCGCCCTTCCCGCAGGAGGAACCATGCGCATGAGAACCGCGCCCTTCCTTGCGGCCATGTGGCTCGGCCTGCCGCCGTTGCTGGCAGCGCAGGCCCAGCAGGTCACCGGCGACGACAAGCCCCTGAAGGATCTGATGGAGCTGATGAACACCCGGGTGGTGTCCGCGTCCAAGACCCTGGAGAAGATCTCGGACGCTCCGGCCACGGTGATCGTGCTCAGCCGCACGGATCTCGAGGAACGGGGCTACACCGAGCTTTCGCAGATCCTCGATGACCTGCCGGGCATGGACATGGCCCGTTCCTACGGCGCGAATTATTTCAAGAATTATTGGCGGGGCTACCGCAACGACATCGGCGAGCCCTTCCTGGTGATGGTGGATGGCGTGGCCTTCAACCACCTCTGGTTCAGCACCGCCGACACCCCCCTGGTCACCTATCCGATGTCGGCCCTTGAGCGCGTGGAGGTGGTCTATGGGCCGGCCTCGGCGGTCTATGGCGCGGATGCCTTCATGGGCGTCATCAATCTCATCACCCGCAAGGCCACCGCCGATGGGACCTCCGTGCGCGGGAAACTCACCGCCGGATCCTTCGGCACCAGGATCGCGGACATCTCAGCCGTCCACCGGAGCGGCAGCCTGGTCTTCAGCCTCGCCGCCCGGACGGACAGGGGCACTGCAGACCAGAGCGCCGCCGAAAACTACGAGTACACCAAGGCCAAGTACTACGCGAACCGGAGCCTGTGGGGACCTGTGGTGGATGATCCGGACCTGGCGGGCAGCGCCCGGTCCGAACACTCGCATCATGCGGTGGATGCCAGGCTCTCCTGGGGCGCCACGGAGTTTGGCGTGCAACAGCTCTGGATCTCCTCGGGCTTCGGCACTGCCTATGCGGCGGATGCGTCCCAGGCCATCGGCCGCTGGACGCGGCCCGAGCTGAGCGTCTACGTCCGGCATCCGTTCACCCTGGGCGACCGGCTGTCCAGCACCATCCTGGTGCGTTTCCGGCGCAGCGATGTGGAGAAGGATTCCTTCGACGTTGAATCCGCCTACGGGTTCGGTTCCGGCGCCAGCACGGTGCTCACCCGCTATGAGGTGCTGGACTCCAGCCTGGCCTTCACCCAGGATTTCGAATTCAGGGCCGCCGAGGATCTTTCCTTCAACGCCGGTCTCAAGTACGAACAGAAAACGCTGCAGAAAGCCTACGGCACGGCCCAAGGCGGACTCTTCCCAACCAATTCCCTGGGGGACACGAACCATTTCAGCGTCAACGACCGGGGCGTCTACCTCCAGGGCCGCTGGCGGCTGGACCCGTCGAACCAGTTGAATCTGGGGCTCCGCTCTGACACCAATTCCATCTATGGGACGGCGAACACGCTGCGGGGCGGCTACGTCGGCACCTTCGGGAACTGGAGCCTGAAAGCGCTCTACGGGCAGGCCTACCAGGAGCCCACGGCGCGGCTCCTCTACGGGGCCACCTCGGGCACCGGAGCCAATGCCAACCTGCGCCCGGAGACTTCCAATACCACCCAGCTCAGCGCCAGCTACACCGAGCGCTCCTTCGGCCTGAGCCTCGATCTGTACCGGGTGAAAAACGCCGGGAAGATCCAGAAAATCGGCGGCGAGGTGGTGAATTCAGGTTCCCAGGAAGTCGTCGGCGCCGATCTGGGCGCCCAGTGGATCCTGCCCGTCGGCTTCGTCCGGCAATGGAAGCTGTGGGGTTACTACTCCCGCTATTTCAAAGCCGATGACATCACCGCAGGTCCGGCCGGGAACCTGGCCACCCGCAGCGGAGACCTGGCGGACAACAAAGTCTGGCTGGGCTCGACGCTCGTCTGGAACCGCCATGCGAGCGGCACGGTCCTGGCCCGGATCATCGACTCCCGCCCGACGGTGCTGAGCAACCCGGTGCGCGAAGTGAGCGGCTTCGGAACCCTGGACCTCATCCTTAACGTGAAGGACCTCTGGATCCCGGGGCTGGGGATTTCGCTCCGCGCGGCGAACCTCACCGACAGGACCTATTTCCATCCAGGCCTGAGGGACGCGGGCGCCGGCACGACCCCGGGCGGATTCAATGACTCAGGCGTTTGGAAGGGGTCGGGCAGCTACTACAACTCCCTGCTGCCCCAGCCCGGCAGATCCGTGGATTTCAGCGTGACGCTGCGTTTTTGAAGGCGCGTGATTCACGCCAGGCAGACATTCACCCGCGCAATGGTCAGCGCTTTGTCCAGGTCCATCGGGTCCAGCTCCACCAGGAATCCCCGGCTGCCGCCGTTGATGTAGATCCTGGCCAAATCGAAGATCGATGCTTCCGCATAGACCGGCATGGATTTCTTGGTGCCGAAGGGCGAGGTGCCGCCCACCATGCAGCCGCTATGCCGCTGGGCGGTCTCCGGCTTGCAGGGCCTCACGGATTTCGCGCCGATCCGCCGCGCCAGGGCTTGGGTTCCCACTTCAAGATCGCCATGCATGAGCACGATCATGGGGGCGCCCTTCTCATCCTCCATCACAAGGGTCTTGATGACCGCGTGCTCGGGAATGCCCAGCTCCCGCGAGGAGACGCTCGTTCCGCCCTTGTCCTCGTAGCGGTACAAATGCTCCGCGTAGGGAATGCCCAGCCGCTTGAGCAGGCGTGTGGCATTGGTGGATGGGGCTTTGCTCACGGATAACCCTCCGCAGCTTCGCGTGGATGTGATTAAGAGCTTGTCCGCCAATTTGTCGCAGCCGCGACGGAGCTGCCCGTCCCTGCCCCCCCCGCGCCCGCGGGCGGCAAGCTTTAGTCCCCGAAGCAGATCCCCAGATCCCGCCCGGTCAGCAGCGTGTCGCTGTTCAGGGGCACCGCCTTCATGCGGCCGGCCACCTGCTCGAGGGGAACGTAGTCCACGTTTGGAAATGCCAGGGCCACCATGATGCCGCTCTGGCCCTCGTCCAGCGCCCGGATGGCGGCCGCGCCGAAGCGGAGGGCCGTCAGGCGGTCGAACGCCGTCGGGCTTCCGCCCCGCAAGAGATGGCCCAGCACCACCAGCCTGCAATCCTTGCCGGTGATCTCCTGGAGTTCAGCGGTCACCTGTTCGCCGATGCCGCCCAGGCGCTCCGCGTGGCCCGTATCCGCCGCCTGCGCCACGGCCCGGCGTCCATGCTTGGGGCTGGCGCCCTCGGCCACCACCACCAGCGAATCCAGGCGCCCGCCCTGGTCCCGGGAACGGATGCGGGCGGCCACCTTCTCCAGGTCATAGGGGATCTCGGGCAGCAGAATGGCGTGGACGCCTCCCGCGATCCCTGAGTTGAGCGCGATCCAACCCGCGTAGCGGCCCATGACTTCGATCACCATCACCCGCTGATGGCTCTGGGCGGTGCTGTGGAGGCGATCGATGCATTCCGTGGCGAAGGCCACCGCCGTATCAAAGCCGAAGGTGGTGACCGTCTTATCCAGATCGTTGTCGATGGTCTTGGGCACGCCGACCACCCGCAGGCCCTTTTGCGATAGGGCGTGAGCAATCGTGAGCGATCCGTCGCCGCCCACGGTCACCAGGGCATCCAGTTCCCGCTTCGCGAAGAATTCCAGGATCTCGTCCGAGCGGTCCACCTCCTTCACGGTGCCGTCGGGCATGTGGAGCGGGAAGTGCAGCGGGTTGCCTTTGTTGGTGGTGCCCAGGATGGTGCCGCCCAGATGCGCGATGCCCGACACGCGCTCCCGCGTGAGGCGCATCAGGCCGCCATCGGAATAGCGTTCAGGGAAAAAGATGCCATTGAAGCCGTCCCGGATTCCGTAGCATTCCCAGCCGCGGTTGTGGGCGCTCATGGCCACCGCGCGGATGACCGCGTTCAGGCCGGGCGCGTCCCCGCCTCCAGTATTGATGGCAACGCGGCGGATGCTCGACATGGCCCACCTTGGAGAGAGGAGAAAAGCATAGCCCACTCCGTCCTGTCCAGGGCGATGCCGATGACCAGGTCGTGCTGTGGCGGCGGTTGGCACCGCGCCAGCGGCCCCGCCGGCCGAAGCGCTCCCGGGATATTCAGAATCCAGGCGCTTCGGAGTCCAGCAACTGGAAATGCAGCCCCTGCGTGACCGAAGGGTCCAGCGCCACGCCGTCCAGAGTTTCCAGGGCCGGGATGCCAGCGTCCGCCAGGAAGGCCATCGCCTGCTCCACCGACTTCACCCGGAGCACGAGGGAGGCGATTTCATCTTTGCCCCAGGGCACCAGCCTGAGGGACAGCTCGTCCGCCAGCCGCCAGGCTGCCGAGTCCAGCTTGGGGATATCGCGCAGGAAGCGGTCCCAGGCCGGCGAGGCTTCGTCCACGTCCCTCGCCCCGACCTGGATTTCCTGCACCCCCACGAGTCCCAGGGATCCTCCGCCGGAGGCAGCGAAGGCCTCCCGGTGGCTCAGCTGCCAAGCATCGTGGTCGAAGCTGTACTCCACCAGGAAGACGATTCCCGGCGCATCCAACAAGCCCTTCACTTCGAGCTCCGTCCAATTCTCGGAGGCGATGCCCGATCCGAAGGGCACGCTCCATTCGGACAGCACGCCGATGACTTCCGAGATGGGCATGGTGGGTTCGAAGGCCAGGCCTCCGATGCGCGCGCTGCCATCGGCGCCCTCCCAGACATCCGGCCGGCCGAAGCGTTTTTCCTTGAAGCGGCAGAATTCCAGGTTCAGATTCCCGACGCAGACGCCGCCGCTCCACAGATCCCCGTAGTCGCCGAATTCCCAGGCCACCGGCAGGCCGAAGCCCTCCGCGAAAAGGCGCAGGAGCACCGTGGGATCCTCCGCTTCGATCATCACGTGGTCAAGGGTCCGAACCACCGGGAAGAGCGTGCTCATGAGGCGCTCCGGGAACTGGATGCATTCCAGGCCTGGATGTTCCGCCGGATCTGGCGGGCATGGATTTCAAGGTGGTCCGCGTAGATCCGGAGCCAATCAGCGTCCGAATAAGGGCCGCTGTCCGTGTGGCGTCCCGCCCGGTTCCAGGCGTCCTCGGGCAGGCGACGCAGCATGGTCACCGTGTTGGAGCGCACGGCCTCGATGGTCCGGAACGCCAGGTCCACATCGTGGCTGTGATAGTCGAAGGCCGTGGCCCATCGGTTTTCGTCGTAGCCGACGATGAGGGGTTCCGCTTCCGCCAGGACCAGGCGGATCCGCGTGGCGCCATAGGTTTCGGAATCCGCGCAATGGACCACGATCTCGTGGGCGCTCCACTTGCCCGGCCCCGGGCGCCACTGGCGGGCCTCCGGCGGCACTTCAGACCAGGCCAGCCTGAGCAGCGCAGGCCCGGATCCATAGCGCGTGAGATAGCCGTCCCGTTCAGACGTTCCAAGGGCCATGGCGGACCTCCAACCAGTTGGAAGCATAGCAACAGAAGGTCTGGGGGCTGATCAGAACCCTTGATGCTGCGGCCGGCGGATGGTTTCCAGGGCCCGGCCCACCACCTCCGCCCAATCGCCTGGGCGCCGTTGCTGGATGAGCTGCATCGTCGGATACCAGGGACTATCCTCGCGGGACTGGAGCCAGCGCCAATCCGGCACATGGGGCAGAAGCCCGATGGCCCTCCGGCCCAGCGCGCCCGCCAGATGGAGCACCGAGGTGCAAACCGAAACCGTGAAATCCATATGCTCCAGCACCGCCGCTGTGTCGCCGAAATCCTGCAGCTCCGGCCCGAGGTTCCGCAGTCCCGGCAAGCGATCGATGTCTCCCGGTTTTGGGTCTTTTTGGAGGCCGAAGACCTCAGTCTGCTCAAGCTCCAGAAGCGGCGCCAGGAAGGCTGGATCCATGGATCTTTCGACATCATTGACGTGGCCTGGAGCGCCGCGCCAGACAAGCCCGATCCGTCTGCCCTTCCGGGTTCCCAGGCGCTTGGCCCAGGCCTCCACGCGGGCCGGCTCGGGCCGGAGATAGGGAACTCCGGCGGGGATCCCGTCGAGTTTCAATTTCATCACCCGCGGCAGGCTCAGCAGGGGCAGGTGGTAATCGAAATGGGGCAGAGGCTCCCCGGCCGCCACCACCTGATCGATGCCATCAGCCTTCCGCAACAGCGGCAACAAGGCTCCCTGGCCTTCGAACACCACACGGCCTTCCTGGATCAAGGTAGCGAGGCGGATGAATTGGATGGTGTCCCCGAATCCCTGTTCGGCATGGATCAGCAGCGTCTTCCCATCCAAGGGTTCGCCATTCCAGCGCGGGGCCTGGAAGGACCGGCGCGCCTTGCGCCCTTCCTCAAGGTTCCAGCGGCACTCGTAGAGTTCGAATCCCGAGTCGAAGTCCCCTTGGGAGAGTTTCAGGTGGGCCAGGCCGAATTCCGCATCCACGAAATCCGGCTTCAATTGCAGGGCGCGCCTGAAGGAGGCTTCAGATTCCTCTGGACGGCCCAACGCGCGGTAGACCGTACCGAGATTGTGATGGATGGCGGGGGAATCCGGGGTCAGTCCCCCCGCCCGCAATTGAACCGACAGGGATTCCTCCAGCTGGCCGAGGGACTTCAGCACGACGCCCAGGTTGGAAAGCGCCAAGGCTGATTCCGGTTCCGAATCAAGGGCCCGCCGCAGGTACTCCTGGGCCTGCTCCTCGTCGCCCGCCCGGTGGCTCAGAATGCCGAGATTGCAGAGAGCGCCGGAGAGGTTTGGATCATGCCGGAGGGCCGCCTTGTACACGGCTTCGGCTTCTCTCAAACGGCCGGCCCGATGATGCTCGAAAGCCATCATGTAGAGGTGTTGTGCGATCATTCCGGCTTCTTCTCCGCATTCCAGGATACAAAAACGGAATCGCGATGGCGACGGCGTCCAGGGTCCGGGCCTGGACCCTTCGGGAGCCCATGATTTGACGCCTGGCCCAGCCCCGTCGTAGGCTTCGCCACGAGGAAAGATCGGATCCCATGGCAACCCTCTCCACCCTCGCAGGCATCCTCGGCCTTTCCGTCGTTTCGGGAATCAACCTGTACCTCGCTGTGCTCACGGTCGGGCTGGCGGAGCGGTACCACTGGGTCTCCGGCCTTCCGCCGGAACTGCAGGTCCTGGCCCACCCGGCCGTGCTCATCGCCGCGGCCCTGCTCTTTCTCATCGAATTCTTCGCCGACAAGGTCCCCTTCGTCACCGTGGTCTGGGACGGTATCCACACCTTTGTGAGGCCCGTCGGCGGCGCGCTGCTGGCCCTTGGCGCGGCGGGCAACCTGCATCCCACCGTGCAGGTCATCGCCTTGCTGGCTGGGGGCACCATCGCCCTGGGCGCCCACGGCTCCAAGATGGGCTTCCGCCTGCTGGCCCACACCGCGCCAGAGCCAACCACCCACAGCCTGATCAGCATCGCGGAGGATGTGGGCGTCGTGGGCTTGCTGGCCTTGGCCTACAGCCATCCCTACGTGGCGCTGCCCGTGCTGGCGGCCATCATCCTGTTCACGGCTCTGATGCTGCCCCTGCTCTTCCGGGTACTGCATTTCCTGCTGGCGGGCTTCGCAGGGCGCGTCATGTCCTGGGTCCGCGGGGCTGGCCGCCACGAGGTTGCCGAATGGGCCGAGCTGGCGATCCTCGAGCTTGATCACCAGGGCAGCCAGCGTGTGGTCCGGGCCTTCGCCCGCAGGGCCAAGGGAGCCCCGCGCTTGAAGGATGGCTTCCTGGCGCACCTGGGGGGGCGCTGGCATTTCATCCATCGGGGATTATTCCGGACCAAGGCCATCGCCATGGACGAAGGCAGCATCGATCCCCTGCGGGTGTCCCGAGGCCTTATCTGGGATTCCCTGGTCTTCCTGCGGGACGGCAAGGCCCAGGTCTTCTTCCTCCCCAAGGATTGGGCGAGGACCTTCCACGGCGAGGCCGGGAACCCTCCCCGGAACCTCAAGGAGGTGTACTGACCGCAGGAAATCGAGGGGAAAAATTCTTCCATCGTCTTGCGAGGCATCCTGTTAGGTTGGAAGCATTCCATCCACAGGAGCCACCATGCCTTCCCGTCTTCTTCGATACACAGCCCTGGCGCTGGTGAGCCTCAGTGTCTTCGCGCAGACACCGGCTCCAAAACCGGCCCAGGGGCCGCAGGCGCCCGGCGGACCCAACAGCCAGGCGGCCGGACAAAGGCCCGGCGCGGCCTCCGATGCCGAACCCAAACCCTACGACAAGGTCATCACGCCGGAATTCAAGACCCAGTCGGGCCTTTTCAAGGTGCACCAGCACAAAGGAAAGATCTATTTCGAGATCCCGAAGTCTGGCCTCGGAAAAGAATTGCTGTTGGTGGCCACAGCCACGAAAACGCCCGCGGGCGTGGACCACGCCGGCAAGGAGATCAACGACGAAATTGTCCGGTGGGTGGCGCACGAGAACAAGGTCTACCTCACCCAGGTGTCCCACGCAGTGGTTTCGGATCCCTCCAAGCCCATCGCGGCAGCGGTGAACAATTCCAACCAGGACGCGATCCTCATGGGCTTTCCCGTGGAGGCCTTCGCCAAGGATGGATCGCCCGTCATCGAAGTGAGCAAACTCTTCACCAGCGAAGTGGGCGATTTCACCGCGCGAACCATCCTCAACGCCATGGCCTTGGACGCGGGCCGCAGCTACGTGGAACAGGCGAAGGCCTTCCCGGGCAATGTCCTGGTGGATTCGATCCACACCTACACCATGAGCGCCCTGCCGCCGGGAACGCCTGTCATCCCAGGGATGCCCAGCCTTCCGCCGAAAAGCGGTTCGGTGAAGGTGGCCTATTCCTTCGTCGCCCTTCCGGACACCCCCATGATGCCCCGGCTCATGGATGGCCGGGTGGGCTACTTCTCGGTCCGCAACGTGGACTATGGCCGCGACGAGCACGAAGCCAAGCGCCGCACCTACATCACGCGCTGGAAGCTTGAGAAGAAGGATCCCACTGCAGCCCTCAGCGAACCCATCAAGCCCATCGTCTGGTACATCGACAGCGCGACGCCGGCCCAGTGGGTGCCTTTCATCAAGAAGGGCGTGGAGGCCTGGAACGTGGCCTTCGAAGCCGCGGGCTTCAAGAATGCGGTGCAGGCCCGCAGCTTCCCCACCAAGGAGCAGGACCCCCAATTCGATCCGGCGGACATCCGCTATTCCGTCATCCGCTGGGTGCCTTCGCCCATCGCCAACGCCTACGGCCCGCACATCAGTGACCCGCGCAGCGGCGAGATCTTGAATGCCGACATCGTGATGTACCACAACATCCTGCAGCTCCAGCGCGATTGGTATTTCACCCAGGTGGGGCCGCTGGATCCCAGGGCTCAATCGCTGCCCCTGCCGGACGACCTCATGGGCGAACTCGTGGCCTACGTCGTCACCCACGAATGCGGCCACTCCCTGGGCTTTCCCCACAACATGAAGTCCAGTTCCGAATATCCTTTCGAAAAATCCGGGACAAGGAGTGGCTCGCCAAGATGGGGCATGTGGCGACCCTCATGGACTACTGCCGGTTCAACTACGTCGCACAGCCCGAAGACAAGATCGATCCCAAGCTGCTGATCCCGAAGATCGGCCCCTATGATATGTATGCGGTCCAGTGGGGCTACACGCCCATTCCCGGCGCCAAGACTCCCGATGATGAAACGCCCACGCTGGACACCTGGGCGCGCAGGCAGGACAGCGAGCCGTGGCTGCGCTTCTCGACCCCCGGCGCTTTCGGATCCGACCCAGGCGAGAACACCGAGGCGGTGGGCGATGCGGATGCCGTGGCCGCCACGGCGCTCGGAACGAAAAACCTCCAGCGGGTCGCAGGCATGCTGATGAAGGCTTGCGACAAACCCGGCGAGGACAATGGGACCCTCAGCCATCTCTACACCGCCACCTGGGGCCAGTGGACCCGCGAGCTGAACCATGTGGCGGCCATCGTGGGCGGCTACGACGCCCAGACCAAGCACGGCGGGCAATCGGGCGCGGTCTTCACACCGGTTTCCAAAACCCGCCAGCAACTGGCGGTGAAATACTTGAACGGCGCCATCCTCCAGACGCCCGACTGGTTGCTCAAGCCCGAAATCCTGAGCCGCCTTGAACCCAACAGCGGTTCCGCGCGGCTCCTGGCCGCGCAGAAAAGCGTGTTGCGGAACCTGCTGGACCGCAGCCGGCTGGGCCGGCTTCAGGAGCAGGAATCCGCGCTGGGGGACAAGGCCTACAGGCTTGGCGAACTGCTGGCCGATATCCGCAGCGGCGCGTTCACGGAGCTGTCTTCCCCCGCGCCCAAGATCGATGGGCATCGCCGGGATCTGCAGCGGGCCTACCTCGAGCTGCTGAACGAACGCCTGAACCAGCCGGCGCCTGCGCCCCTTAGTTTCCCCGGCCTCGCCATCCCGGCTCCCAATGCCCTGGACGACCAGCGCGGAGCTATCCGCGCGGAGCTGAAGTCGCTGCAGTCGCAGCTTTCAGCCAAGCTGCCTTCGGCCAAGGGCGCATCAAGGGCGCATCTTGAAGACCTGAAAGACCAGATCGCCAGGATCCTCGATCCCAAATTTGCTGCCCCCGGCCCGGCCAGCGCGGCCGCCGCCGGCCGAGCGCGCGCCACCGAGGAGGAAGGCTGCTGGCCGGAAATTGGCGAGGCCTTCGACCACTGACCCGGAACACCGATCAAGGGCGCGCTTCCACCCGCGCCCTTGATCACCGCCCGGCCGACGGGCGATTCCCAGGGGAGATCCTAAGGCACCACATGGATGACGCCCGTCATCCCGAATCCGCAGTGGGGGGAGCAATAGAACGGCACGTCTCCCACGGCCATCGGCGTGTAGGTCAACTCGTATCCCGCGCTCCGGATGCCGGAGTCCAGCACGCCGCTGGGCGAGCATGGATTTCCGATCACCATGCTGTGCCCGCTGCTGGACCAATGGAAGGTGACCGTGGTCCCCACCTGGACCGTGAGCGAATCGGGTGAAAAGACGAGCCCGCCCTGCCCGACCTTGATCGTGTTGGGATCAGGGATGGCCTGGGCAGTGATCGCCAGGGTATGGGCGGCGTCCATGGTGACGGTGCCCGCGGCCGCCACGGGACTGCCGTCCAGCCGCACGACCAGGTTGTTGAAGCCAGCCTGGGCCGTGTAGCTGTAGGGCACCACGCTCCCTTGGGTGAAAGGGCTCCCGGCGGCCGGGGTCCCGGTCGCTCCAGTGCCGAGATTCACGGTGAGCGTATGGAGCGTGGGCGCCACCGCGCTGAAATTGGCGGTGATTCCATAATCCTGGGTCACATTGCTGAGGGCGAGGGGATTGGCGCTGGTGGCCGTGAAGCCGTTCCCGGTCCAGTTGACGAAGGAGAAGCCAGCATCGGGAGCCGCGGTGACCGGCGCGGTGCTGCCACCATGGGGCACTACCTGGCTGGTCGTACCCGTGATGTTCCCCCCCGCTCCGGCTGTGAAGGTGACGGTGCGTTGAATCGCTGAAGCGGTGGCCGCAAGGGTATGGGCGCCATCCATGTTGACTGTGCCGGCCGAGGCCACCGGGTTTCCATCCAGCGCTACCTGGAGATTCGTGAATCCAGGCTGGGCGCTGTAGGCGTAGTTCACAGAAGTGCCGACGGCATGGGCTGCGGTGGTCGCGGGCGTTCCGGTGGTGCCTGTCCCCAGATTCACCGTGAGCGTCACGGAGGGCACATTCACCAGAAGGGTCGCGCTATTGCTGGTGGCCGACCCCACTGCGTTCGAAGCCACACAGCGGAATTGGAGATTGTTCATGGAATTGAGCGTGGGTCCGGTCTGAAAGGCCGCGCCGGTGGCTCCGGCCTGATCCGCCCACGAAGCGCCATTGGAGCTGGACTGCCATTGGTAGGTGGCCGCCGGGTTGGCCTCCGCCAGGACAGTGAAGGTGGCCGCAGCCGGCGAACTGACGGACTGGGAGGCCGGCTGCAGCGTGAAAGTGGGAACCCATTGGACCGCGAGGGGCGCGGAGTTCGATGTGGCCGTCCCCGCGACATTGGTGGCCTTGGTCCGGAACTGGGCGGCGTGGTCCGCCTTGGCTGGAGTGAAGCTATAGGAAGCGCTGGTGGCGCCGCCGATGCTGGTCCAGTTGTTGCCGTCGCTGCTGCGTTCCCATTGAAAGGCCGGAGCCGGGTTGCCGGATGCGGCAGCAATGAAATTGGCGGCCTGCCCCAGGGTGACGGTCAGGCCCGAAGGCTGGCCCGTGATGGCCGGTGCGACATTCGTGTTCCCGCCGCCGCTGGGCGGCAGCGTGTTCCCACCGCCTCCTCCGCCACAAGCCAGAGATAAAGCGAAGGCGAACCCCGCGAGCACCAAGGCAGGAACTTTGGGATGGTTGATGTTCACTTCCATCACGACCTCCTAGGGGTCTCGGGGAATGACCAGCGCTGGTTCAATGACGGCTGCGCCCGGGCGGCCGATGCCGCCTGGGAATTAGGTGAGCCGGACCTGGGCGCCCACCACTTTCCCCGTGTCCACGACGAGGAATCCATTGGCATCCGTCGTGACCTCAAAGTGGTTGAGCGGCAAGGGGGCAGGCCCCTGGACCACGGCTCCGTTGAGGTCGTATTGGCTGCCATGGCAGGGGCAGGGGAAGACGTTGCCATTCCACCCGTTCACCGTGCACCCCATGTGGGTGCAGATGGCGGTCATGGCATAGATGCCGCCCGCATCCCTGGCCAGCCAGAAATTCCCGAGGCTCCGGTAGTCGCGTACGGTTCCCGTCGGTTGAGTCAGGAAGACCGCCTTCGTGTCCGTGGTGGTCTTCTGGGTTCCTCCACCGGGGGGCGGGGGGGGCGTGCTCCCTGCGCCGCCGCCTCCTCCTCCGCAGGCCAAGGCCGTGGCGGCCACAGCACCAGCGCAAAAGGTGCGGCGATCCAACGGAATTTCAGCTTCTTGCTTGCTCATGGAGTCTCCTTGTTGGTTGGGGCAGTCCTAACGATGAAGACTTCATGGAGCATGAAAAGGTCCGGTCCGAAGATACGGACCCCTCCGGTCCACCCCAGTCACTTGACCGGTTCAGGAGATCGGGGAATGGTGGAAAACGGAACCCTGCAACCTCAACCAAAGGATCGCTATGGCGCAATGGGACTTGGCCATCCAGTTGGACCGGGAACGGGAGGAAACCCTCTACCTCCAGATTGCCTCCGCGATCCAGGACGGTATCCGGAAAGGCCGGTTCCGCCCAGGCGATGCCCTTCCTGGGACGCGGGCGCTGGCGGAATTACTGGGTGTGAACCGCAATACCGCCCTTACCGCCTACCGCGAATTGTCAGCGGAGGGCTGGGTGGTCAGCGAACCGGACCGCGGCACCTTCGTAGCGGCCAACCCGCCCGTGGATCTGGAGCAGACTTCCACCATCGCCGCCGTGGACTCGGGCTCCTGGACCAGCCCCACCCCCATGACCGAACCCTTCTTCCAGCCTCCGGCCATCGACCGCGATGGCTTCCAGCTCCTGCCGGATCTCTCGGATGTGCGGCTGGCTCCCACCGGCAGCATCCATAGGGCCTATGGCCGGGTGCTGCGCCTCCAACAGCAGCGCGCCCTGCAGCCGAGCTGGGACCCGCGGGGCCACCTGCAACTGCGCACCTCGCTCTGCCAGATGCTGCGCGACCTGCGCGGAATCAACCTGGAGCCGGGAAATCTGGTGCTCACCCGGGGGCTCATGGGCACCCTGCACCTGGCCTCGAAAGGCCTCTTCGCTTCGGGGGACGCGGTGATCGTGGAATCGCCCGGAGCCTTCCGGCTGGTGGAATCCTTCCGCTCCGCCGGCGCCCGCCTGATGTCTGTGCCAGTGGATTCGGGCGGCATGGACCTGGATGCGTTGGAGGATTTGCTCAAGCGCGAAACCGTGCGGCTCATCTGCGTGAGCGCCAGCCCCCAATATCCGACCCATGCCGTCATGGGCCCCGAGAACCGGCGGCGGCTCCTGGGGCTCGCCAGGGCCCATGGAGCCCGGATCCTGGAACTGGATCTCAGCCTCGGTTTTCACACGGAAAACGCGCCAGCTCCGGCGCTCGCGAGCGAGGACACCGAAGGCCTGGTCTTCTATGCGGCCACCCTGGACCAGATCCTCGCGCCGGGCCTGCAGGTGGGTTTCATCGCGGGACCGAGCCCTGAAATCAAGACCATGGCCAAGTACCGCCAGCTCATCGACTGGCCCGGCAACCAGCTCCACGAAGCCGCACTGGAAGAACTGTTCAGGGACGGGGAGATCCAGCGGCACCTGCGCCGGATCCGCCGGATGACCGACGAGCGCCGCGAAACCATGGTGGACCGCCTGCTGCTCCATTTGCATCCCTTCGTCCGCGTCGAGGACCCCCGCGAGGGCCTCTCGCTCTGGGTGAACGTGCGGGAGCCGCACCTGCTGGACGCCTGGGCGGACCGCTGCGCCACCAAGGGTGTCGTCTTCTACACAGGCCAGCTATACGAGTTCCATCACCAGCCCCTGCCCTTCATCTGCATGGGCTTCGCCGCCCACGACCTGGAAGAGCAGAACCAGGCCTGCGAGCGCATGGCCGAGGCCCTCAAGGAAGTCCGGGCGAGAAAGCCGTGACCTCTGGCCGGACTTTCGAGCGAGTGAACCCGATCTCCCACCCGTCGGACCCGGCCCCGGGGAAAGCCGCGCGGTTCCTCGCTCCCGCCTTGATCCTCGGAGCGATCTGCCTGGCCTACCTGAATGCCTTTCCGGGCGCTTTCCAGTTCGATGATTTCAACGTCATCGTGGACAACGGCCGGGTGCACAGCCTGGCCGCCTGGGCCGGGGATCTCCGCGGCATCCGCCCGCTGTTGAAGCTCACCTACACGCTGAACTGGATGGCGGGGCCTGGACCCTGGGGCTTCCATCTGGTGAACCTGGCCATCCATGGCGCCAACGGACTGCTGGCTTGCACGGTGCTGAAGCGGTTCGCGCCGGGCAATCCCGGCGCTGGATGGATCGCCCTCGCCGCGACCCTGCTCTTCGCCTTGCATCCTGCCCAGACCGAGGCCGTCACCTACATCTGCGGGCGCTCCACCTCGCTGATGGCGCTGTTCTACCTCGCGAGCCTGGTGGCCTTCATCCAAGGCAAGGAACAAGGCTCAAGGGCGTGGAATCTCTTGTCCGTGCTGTTCTTCCTGCTGGCCTGCCTCGCAAAGGAGACCGCGCTCACCCTGCCCTTCGCCCTGCTCCTTTGGGAGCGCGCCGCTGGGCCCTGGAGGGGCCTGAAACCGGCCCTCCGCACGACTTCGCTGCATTGGCTCCTATTCGGGGCGCTCGGCCTCGGCGTCACGCTCCATCCCGCGCAACGGATGCTGCTCGCTGCCGGTTTCGCCACCCGCAGCATCCCCATTAACCTGCTGAACCAGGTCCAGGCCCAGGGCTATCTTCTCGGAACCTGGTGCTGGCCGGCTCACTTGAACATCGATCCCTTTCTGCCCGAGCGCGCGCAATTGGCCTGGGGGATCGCAGGCCAGGCCGCCTTGCTCGTGGGCCTGCTCGGGATGGGGATTTTTTCGCTTCGCTCCAGGCCCTGGCTGGGATTCGGATTGTTGTGGTTCTTCCTGCACCTGGTCCCCACCAACTCATTCATCCCCCGTTTCGATCTGGTGAACGAGCGGCAGCTCTATCTGCCGAGCCTGGGCCTCGCCTTCGCCCTCGCCACCGCTGCCCGGGAAGGAATCCGCAGGTTCAATGTGGATGCGAGGTTCGCCACATCCTGTTTCCTGTTGCTGGCCTTGTGCCTTGGTGTCCGCACCGCCGTCCGGAACCGCGATTACCAGAGCGAAATCACCCTCTGGCGTAGCAGCCTCCGTGTATCGCCGCAGAACCCCCGGGCCCACAACAACCTGGGTTACGCCCATCTGGTCCAAGGCGAGGCCGCGGAGGCCCGGAAGGCCTTTGAAGCCGCGCTGGCGCTGAATCCAGACTATGCCCTGGCCAGGGCCAACCTCGATTCGCTCACCCGTTAGGTCCGCGGAATTTTGGGGATCGCATGGACGCGAAAGAAAAACGCCTGCTGAGGTGCGGAGAAACAAGGGGGGTTCGCAGTTCAAGCAACCTGGCTCGGTTGCCGGGGCAATATCCGGCTCCGGCCTCCTAAACCGGATGGACCAAGATCCCGTAGATCAGAAAACAGCAACTGAAAAACGAGGGGAAACCATGCCTTCACTCCAGAAGAGCGCAAGAACCGCAGGATGGCTGTATCTGGTGCTTGTGATCCTCGGTCTGGTGAATTTGATCTACATTCCCAGCAAGCTGATCGTACGGGGAAACGCCGCGGCGACGGCCCAGAAGATCCTGGAATCCGAGCCGCTCTTCCGGTTCAGCATCGCGAGCGGGGTCGTTTCCCTGGTGGTTTTCCTCTTCCTCGCCCTGGCTCTCTACCGCCTGTTCAAGGAGATCGACCAGCCGCTCGCGATGCTCATGGTGATCCTGGTGCTGGTCCAGATCCCCATCGGTTTCGTGGACGAAGTGAACCAGCTCGCAGTCCTTGTGCTGTTGCGCGGCGCGGATTTCCTGTCGGTGTTCGACCAGCCGCATCGGGAAGCCCTGGCGATGCTGTTCCTCAAGCTGAGCGGCCAGATGACGATCGTCACCGAGATCTTTTGGGGGCTCTGGCTTTTCCCCCTCGGATGGCTGGTCTTCCGTTCGGGATTTCTTCCCCGCTTCCTGGGCGTATGGCTGATCATCAATGGCGTCGCCTACGTTGCCACGAGCTTCGTCGGGATGCTTAGCCCGCAGCACATGGAGTTCGTCTCCAAGATCACCTTCCCTGCCCTCCTCGGGGAGCTCGCCTTCATGCTCTGGCTGGTGCTCCGAGGGGCCAGGCCGAAGCAACCGGCCGAACCCTCCTTGGCCTGATCGAGGAATGTACCGCAAGGACCGATGCTGGCCCACGATCTTGAGCCGAAGGAACCGATGGACAACCAAAGAGCCCCGATCGGGGCCCTTTATGGCGATGAAGGCGTTGGAGGCTACTGCTTGGTCTTCTGCCCCATCAGATTTAGCGCGGACCCGGCCTTGAACCACTCGATCTGGCCCTGGTTGAAGGTGTGGTTGAGCGTGATTTTATCTTCCGACCCATCTTTGTGCTTGGCGACCAAGGTGAGCGGCACGCCGGGCGTGAAGGTGGTAAGGCCCAGGATGCTGAGCCGGTCGTCTTCCTGGATCTTGTCGTAATCGCTTGGCGTGGCGAAGGTGAGGGGCAACATGCCCTGCTTCTTGAGATTCGTTTCGTGGATGCGGGCGAAGCTCTTCACTAGAATGGCGCGGCCACCCAGGAACCGGGGCTCCATGGCGGCGTGCTCACGGCTCGATCCCTCGCCGTAGTTCTCGTCGCCCACCACCATCCAGCCTTGGCCTGCGGCCTTGTAGGCCCGGGCCGTGGCCGGCACGGCGCCGTACTCGCCCGTGAGCTGGTTCTTCACCGTGTTGGCGAGCCCATTGGTGAAATTGATGGCGCCGATGAGCAGGTTGTTGGAGATGTTGTCGAGATGGCCGCGGAATTTCAGCCAGGGGCCAGCCATGGAAATGTGATCCGTCGTGCACTTGCCCTTGGCCTTGATGAGCAGCTGCAGATCCAGCAGATCCGCGCCTTCCCAAGCCTTGAAGGGCGCCAGCAATTGCAGGCGGTCGCTGGCGGGGGCTACCACCACGGAGACCTTGGAACCATCAGCGGCGGGGGCCTGGTAGGTATTCGCGCCGGGATCGAAGGCTCGGCGCGGGAGTTGGTCGCCTGAGGGCGCATTCAACTTAAATGCGGTCCCATCAGCGCCCTTGAGCTCGTCGGTCATGGGATTGAAGGTCAGGCGGCCCGCGATGGCCAAGGCCGTGACGATCTCCGGCGATGCGACGAAGGCGTGGGTTTCGGGGTTGCTGTCATTGCGGGCGACGAAGTTGCGGTTGAAGCTCGTGATGATGGAATTCTTGTCGCCCTTTTGAATATCGTGGCGCTTCCACTGGCCGATGCAGGGGCCGCAGGCGTTTGCCATCACCACGCCGCCGACGGCCGTGAAGGTGGCCATCTGGCCATCGCGCTGGATGGTGGCGCGGATCTGCTCGGAACCCGGGGAAATGGTGAATTCGCTTTTGGCCTTGAGGCCGTGGTCCAGGGCCTGCTTCGCCACGCTGGCGGCCCGCTCCATGTCCTCATAGCTGGAGTTGGTGCAGGAGCCGATGAGCCCGACTTTCAGCTCTTCGGGATAGCCTTTTTCGCGCACCGCGCCGGCGAATTTGGAAAGCGGCCAGGCGAGATCCGGCGTGAAGGGGCCGTTGATGTGGGGCTCCAGGGTGTCCAGGTCGATCTCGACGAGCTGGTCGTATTCAGCACCTTCGTCGGCCCTCAGGTTTTCTGCGAAGCCTTCGGCCAGTTCGGCGATGGCCACGCGGCTGGTGGCCCGGAGGTACCTGGACATGCTGTGGTTGAAGGGGAACAGGCTGGTCGTGGCGCCAATCTCCGCGCCCATGTTGCAGATGGTGCCCATGCCCGTGCAGGAGATGGAATCCACGCCGGGACCGAAATACTCGACGATGGCGCCGGTGCCGCCCTTGACGGTGAGGATGCCGGCAAGCTTCAGGATCACATCCTTCGGAGAGGTCCAGCCATTCAGCTTGCCGGTCAGCTTCACGCCGATCAGTTTTGGCGCCTTGAGTTCCCAGGAAAGGCCCGCCATCACATCCACGGCGTCCGCGCCGCCGACGCCGATGGCGACCATGCCCAGGCCGCCGGCATTGGGCGTGTGGGAATCGGTGCCGATCATCATGCCGCCCGGGAAAGCGTAGTTCTCCAGCACCACCTGGTGGATGATGCCGCTGCCGGGTTTCCAGAATCCCAGGCCGAACTTGTTGCAGACGCTCGCCAGGAAGTCGTAGACCTCCTTGTTGTCGTTGTTGGCTTTGGCCAGGTCGGTGTCGCTGCCCAGTTCCGCCTGGATCAAGTGGTCGCAGTGGACGGTGGAGGGAACCGCGGCCTGGGGCAGGCCCGAGCTCATGAACTGGAGCAGCGCCATCTGGGCCGTGGCATCCTGCATGGCCACGCGGTCGGGACGAAGATCCAGATAGGACTTGCCCCGCGCGATCTCCTGCTCCGCGGCGTTGTCCAGATGGCCGTAGACGATCTTTTCAGCCAGGGAAAGGGGCCGGTTCAGGCGCTGGCACACCACCTTCAGGTTGGCTTCCATCTTCGCGTAGACGGAACGGACGAATTCGGGGCTGGATTCGATGCGGGCCATGCGGGTCTCCAAATGAGCCAAAACACCAGTTTATCTCTGCCGCAGCCAACGCCTTTGGAAACTTGCTGAGACATCGGGCACAACCCGCTTCGGGGGGCCCTGACCAGGGGGCGGATATTCATGCTCTAGGCGCTTTTCCTCAGTTTTCCGAGCAGCCGCAGCAGGCCGTCCAGGATCGTGAGCGGATGCGGCGGACAGCCTGGGATGAAGAGATCCACGGGGACCACCGAAGCGGCTCCGCCAAGCTGTTCGGAGTGCGAACGGAAGGGGCCGCCACTGATGGCGCAGGCGCCCACCGCGATGACCAGCTTCGGCGCAGGGACCGCATCGTAGGTGATCCGGAGGGCCTCCTCCATGTTCTGGCTGACGGGGCCGCAGATGAGCAGGCCGTCCGCGTGCCGCGGCGACGCCACATAGCTGATGCCGAAGCGCGATAGGTCCCACGCGATGGTCCCGAGCACGTTCACGTCCACCTCGCAGCCATTGCAGCCGCCGGCGCTGACCACCCGGAGCTTCAAGGAACGGCCGAACACGCGCATCAGCTCAGCGTCCAGCTTTTTCGCCAATCGGTACTCCGCCTTGTTGTCCGCCATGAGATCTTCCCGGGAGCGCGTGGCCAAGCGGTGGTCCCCGGAGTAGTGGATGGCTCCCTTGGGGCAGGCCGACTCGCACTCGGGGCAGAACAGGCACTTGCCGAGATCGATGGCGGGAACCCCTTCGCGGAGCGCGATGGCCTCGGTGGGGCAGACCTCGACGCAGAGCCGGCAGTCCTCCATGGCCCCGTCGTTCGACGTGTTGGCGCATTTGGACGCATCGACAATGGGCCGCCCCCGGAAGCGCTCCGGCAACGCCGGCAGTTCCCTGGGATAAGGAAGGGTGCGGTGGCCCTGGCGCAGGCGGGACAACAGGATGTGGATCATGGGCGTCTCACAAATCGTGGCCGCAGTAGGACAGGTTGAAACTCTTGTTGCAGAGGGGAAAATCGGAAATCTGCTCCCCTCGCATCGCAAGGGCCAAGCCGAACCAATTGTGGAAGGAGGGATCCACGATCTTGTAGCGGGCGAAGCGGCCGATGGAATCCGTCACGGCCAGGTGTAGGACTTCCCCCCTCCAGCCTTCGGTGAGCGAAACGCAAAGGCTGTCCGGCGCCAGGGCCCCCAGGGGCGGAGGCGCCGCATCTGGCGGCGTCGAAGCCAGGCCTTGGAGCGCTTCGGAAAGGAAGCGGTGGCTTTCCATCAACTCGAGCCAGCGGACCCAGGCGCGGGAGTGGACGTTGCCGCTCTCCGCCAGGGAAGGCGCAATGGGATGCTCCGCGTAGGGACCGAAGGGATGGTCCTTGCGCACGTCCAGCCCGATGCCGCAGGCCCGCGCCGCGACGCCCACCAGGCCGATTTCGCGGGCCTGCGATTCATCCACATGGCCCGCCGCTTCAAAGCGGTTCATGACCGAGGCGGCTCCCCACAGGAGCGCGATGGCGTCCTGCGTGTCGGCCCAGGCCTTGGCCAGCCGGGGCATCAACCGCGTGGCGAGGTCTGGTTCAAGCTCCTGGCGAAGCCCGCCGGGCCTCAGCCAGTCCCGCCCCAGCCGGCTCCCGCAGACCTCGGCGCTCAGATTCAACCAGTCTCCGCGGATGCGCCCGCAGAAGGATGAAGTGGGAAGGAAGCCCACATCCCCGGCCAGGGCGCCGAGATCCCCCACGTGGTTCGCCATGCGCTCCAGCTCCAAGGCCACGCCCCGGACCCACTCCGAACGCGTTGGCACTTGGCTCCCGGCCAGGCCTTCCAGGTTCCGGCAAAAGGCCCAGGCATGGGCGATGGTTGCGTCGCCGGAAACGGTTTCCGCGTGTTTCAAGCTGAGGGGATGGGGCCCGCCCGCCATCGCCTTTTCGATGCCGCGATGCTGGAAGCCCAAGGCGATCTCAAGGTGCAGCACAGTCTCGCCATGGCACTGGAAGCGGAAGTGGCCGGGCTCGATGACGCCCGCATGGACTGGCCCCACCGCCACTTCGTGGACCTCCTCGCCGCTCACGGCGAAAAAGTCCATCACCGCAGGCGCCGGCTTGGAGCTGCGTCCCCAGGCATCGCGCCCGTCCGCCCAGGACGGGTGAAAGCGCACAGGCTTGAACCAGGGATGCCCCTCCGGCACGATGCCGAACTGTTCGGCCATCTCGCGCTCGAAGAGGTGGGCCTGGATGCATTGGGTCGTGATCGAGGGGTAGCGCGCCTGGGCCAGGCGGGTCCGGCCGATGCGAAGCTGCTTGGCGGCATCATCCGCCAGCACCGCAAACAGGCGCAGCTCGGCATCCGCGCACAGGCAGGCGAGGCGTTGGCCGTCGTGGACTCCCTGGATGATCGCCTGCCGGAAATCCTCCAGGCCCGATTCCGGGATGGCCGACAACGGGAGGGCCTGGCCGTTGAGGACGGGAAGGAAGGCCGATCCGCTCATGGCCGGCCTCCCGCCACTGCGCGGGGCGCCTGCTCCCGCTCGGCGGGGCCTCCCACCATCGTCGCGGCGCCATTGAGCATGTCCTGGAGCGGGCGGGGCAGCCAGAGTCCCATCACCAGGGCCAGGGTGAGCGCCGCGATCATGGGGGCCGTGGTGGCGAAGGTGTCCTTGTACGGGGTGCGCACGCGCTGGGCGCTGGGCGTTCCGAAGATCACCTTGACCACCGTGTCGCTCATGCCCAGGAAGATGGCCCCGAGCAGCACCAGGAAAGCCGTTCCGACCCACACATGGCCGGTGGTGAGCGCCGAATAGGCGATGTTGAACTCGCTGATGAAGGGCGCGAAGGGCGGCGTGCCCGTGATGGCCAGGAACCCCAGCAGGAACAGCCATCCCGATACGGGTGTGCGCCTGATGGCGCCGGTGACGTAGGGCAGCTGTTTGCTCGCATAACTTCGGTGGATGTTGCCCGCGGAGAGAAACAGGACGCTCTTCACCAAGGCATTCGCGGCCAGGTGGTAGAGCGCGAATTTAGCCGCATTGCCGCCGATCCCGATGCCTAGGACGAGGATCCCCATGTGCTCCACGCTGGAGTAGGCGAGCAGGCGCTTGAAATCGAGCTGCCGCACCATGAAGACCATGGCCCAGGCCATCGAGAGCAAACCGAACCCCACCAGGAGTTCGTTGGCGAACTGGGCCTCCCCCGCGGCGGACACCACCGCGTAGAGCCGGAGCAAGGCCAGGAAAGCGCAGCTGGTGACGCCGCCCGCGAGCAGGGCGCCCACGATGCCGGGCGTCTCGCCGTAGGCATCCGGCTTCCAGGTATGCATGGGCGCAAGCCCCATCTTGGTGCCGTAGCCCACCAGGGTGAGCACGAAGCCCGCCCTCAGCCAGGGTCTCGAAAGCAGGGCCGATTCATGCATCAAGCGGCCGTACAAGAGCGGCTCCTCGACCCCGCCCATGCTGGCTGCGTACGCGAAGAAAAGGGTGCCGAGCAATGCGAGCGCGATGCCGACCGATCCGATCAACAGGTATTTCCAGGTCGCTTCCAGGGAATGGCGGTTGTGGTTGAAGTAGATCAGCGGCGCCGTCGCCAGGGTGGTGGTCTCGATGGCCACCCAGGTGAGACCGGGATGCTGCGATTGGGCCAGCAGCGAGGCCAGCCCCAGAAAACTCAACAGGCTGCCGGTGAAGATCCGGCCGTCCCGGTCAGGCCTCAGGGCCAGGTAGGCGGGGGCATAGAGCGCGCAGACCAGGAAGAGCACGCTGATCACCAGCAGCACCCATCCGCCCAATGCGTCCAATCCCAGCCAGGCACCCGCGGGCAGCATTCCCCAGCCCCCCAGCGCGGCCAGCAGGCCCACGAGGTGCAGGATGGCGGTGGTGGCCAGGATGCGCACGCGCCACATGGGCGAGGGAATCGCAAAGGCGACTCCGGCCGCGAGAAGAGGAAGGACGATCAGATACCAAGCCATCCGTCAGTCCTTGAGCTCGGCGAGCTGCCGCGTGTCCATGGAATCGAAGGCCACGCTGATGTGGTTGATGACGATCCCCATGACGAAAATGCCGACGAAGAGGTCCAGCAGGACGCCGGTTTCCACCAGGATCGGCATGTCCTCGATCAGCATCAGGCCGAACAGGTAGATGCCGTTCTCGAGCACCAGGTAGCCGACCACCTGCGTGATGGCCTTGCGCCTGGACACCAGCAGCAGAAAGCCCGTGAAGAGCGTGGCCAGCGCCGCCGGAACGAAGAGCGCGAAAGGTCCGCCGGGTTTCAGGGGAAGGTTGTGGGCCAGCACGATGCTCATCCCCGTGCCCAAGGCGCAAAGCATCAGGGAGACCGTGTAGCCGATGTAGGGATGGACCTCCCGGTGGATGTGCACCTTCTGCAAAGCCCTGCGGAGCAGGAAGGGGATGAACCAGCCCTTCACCACCACCGCCGCGGCGGACATGAGCAGGATGTGGATATGGAAGCCCTGGCCCAAGGTCAGCGGCAGCAGGCCCAGCAGGACGCCCTGGAAGGCCGCCACCTGGATGGATTTTTGGATCCGGCTGGTGGCCACCAGCGTGAAATTGGTGAGCACGGTCAGGGTGATCAGGATGTCGTGCAGCATGGCAGGCTCCTACACCAGCATCAGCAGGAAAGCGAAGGCCGTCGCCAGCACGCCGGCCACGAGGAACTGGGGCACCTTGGTCATGCGGAACCGCGCCATGACGCTTTCCGCGAAGCCCACGCCCACAGCCAGGACGCCGAGGGCCAGGTAGAACTCCAGCCAATCCAACCAAGGGATTCCCGTTCCGCGGCTGGATCGGCCCCACCAGCAGCGCGCCGAGCACGAGCAGTTTCAGGCTCGCGCCATAGAGCGCCAGTGCGAAGGGCCGTCCCGAGTGGTCCAGCACCATCACCTCGTGGATCATCGTCAATTCCAGGTGCGTGTTGGGATCATCCACCGGAATCCTGGAATTTTCCGCCATATAGACGATGGCCCAGCCCGCCAGCACCAGGACCAGCGGCCCCGAGAACTTGAACAGCGGGCCCGAGTGGGCCAGCATGTCCGAGAGGGACAGGCTGCCGGTGGATTTCGCCAGGGCCGCGAAGCCAAGGAACAGCGCGGGTTCCGCCAGCGCCGCGAAGGTCACTTCGCGCGCGGCCCCCATGCCTTCGAAGCTCGAACCCGTGTCGAGCGCCGAGATCACCGTGAGGAAACGGGCCAGGCCGAAGAGGTAGGCGAACAGGATGACGTCGCCCTGGAAGCGCAGGGGTGCGTGTGCATGGCCGAAGGGAACGAGCATCGCCGCCACCAGGCCCACCGCCACGGCCCCCACGGGTCCGGCCAGGAATACCCAGGTGGTGGTGCGGCTGAAGACCGCCTGTTTCCGGGAGAGCTTGGCCAGGTCGTAGTAGAGCTGAAGCACCGGCGGGCCGCTGCGGCCGGCCATGAGGGCCTTCACTTTATTGATGAGGCCGGGGATGAGCGGCGGAAGCAGCAGCGCCGTGAGGATGTGCAGGAGCACTTGGAGCGTGTGGGCGAACAGGGATTCAGGCATGGTTCAGACCACCATCCAGACCAGTAGCACAAGCAGCGTTAGAAGGACGTACAACAGGTAGATTGACATGTGCCCGGCCTGCAGGAACCGCAGGCCGGACAGCAGAAAGGCAGACCCGCTGAGTCCGGGTCCGGCGACTCGGTCCAGCACGGGATCAGGCAGATGGGTCTCGAAACGGCGCGGAAAGGGAAAGAATCCGCGGACCCGGCCGCCCACTGTTTTTGGCCAGAGGACCCAGCTCATTCCCTGCACCAGGCCATCGGAGAACGAGGACGCCGTGTATTGCATCCGCGCATTCGGCGCTGCGTAGCCGCAACCCCAGGTTGGCTGCCGCCTTGGTTGTGGTTCCGGAGCAGCCCATTTCCAAAGGATGAACCCGAGGACGAGCAGAGGGATGGCCAGGAAGGACAACCAGGAGAGTCCCGCGAGGCTGCCCAGGGCGGGAAGTGGCTGCGCCTCTCCCGCCAGCATGGAAAGCACCCGGTCCAGGGGCCCGGCGATGAACGCCGGCGCGAGGCCCAGGCCCACGCAGGCGGCGGCCAGGAAACCCATGGGCGCGAGCATGGCCGGGGGGGACTCCCTGGCCTGGGCTGCCTCCTCGCTGCGGGGCTCGCCCTGGAACACGATGCCGTAGGCCTTGGCGAAGCAAGCCAGGGCCAGCGCCCCGATGATCGAAAGCGCCCCCAGTGTGATGAGGGAGAAGCCCCAACGGGCCTGCGCCAATCCCCGGAAAGCCGCCAGGTAGATCAACCACTCGCTCACGAAGCCATTGAGGGGCGGGAGCCCGCAGATCGCCCAGGCCCCCGCCAGGAAAGCGGCCGCGGTCCTGGGCATCGAACGCCCGAGCCCGCCCATGCGTTCCAGGTCCCGGGTGCCGGTCGCATGCACCACCGACCCCGCGGCCAGGAAGAGCAGGCCCTTGAACAGGCTGTGGTTCAGCGTATGAAGCAGGGCCCCGGCGAAACCAAGCACTTGCAGCGCCGGATGGCCGGAGCTCTTGCCGATGAATCCAAGCCCGAGGCCAAGGAGGATGATTCCGATGTTTTCGATGGAATGGTAGGCGAGCAGCCGCTTCAGATCGTGCTGTCCCAGGGCCAGCGCCACGCCCATGATCCCTGAGACAGCGCCCAGGGCCACGAGGGTCCCGCCCCACCAGACCGGGGGATCCGGCACCCAGGAGGCCAGGCGGATGAAGCCCAGGATGCCCATCTTGATCAGGACCCCGGACATTAGGGAAGAGACATGGGAGGGGGCCGCCGCATGGGCCGGCGGCAGCCAGAAATGGAGGGGCAGCGCGCCGGCCTTGAATCCGAATCCGAGCAGGAACAGCGCGAACATGGCCGTGCCCTTGCCGCTCGAGGCGAACCCATGCGGCAGCCGGTGGAGTTCAAAGCCGCCGATGGCCCCGGCCATGACCGCGAAGGCGCCCAGCAGGAGCAGGGTCCCGGTGTGCGTGCAGGTCAGGTAGATCCAGGCGGCCCGCCGGGTTTCGGGTTCCCGGTCTTCGGTCATCACCAGAAGGAAGGCCAGGAGCGCCATGCCTTCCCAGGCCAATAGGAACACGAAGGTGTGGACCGAACCCACCAACAACGCCAGGGAGGCAGCCAAAAGGCCGAGGAACAACCTCACCTTGGAGGCTCCCTCCTGATGCTCCCCCCAGTAGCCGATTCCATAGATCGAGGCGCTCAGGGAGACCAGGAGCACCGGCACCAGGAAGAAGGCCGCGATGGGGTCGAAGGCCAGCAGGCCCCAGGAGATCAGCGAGGTTCCAGGCAACGCGAGCTTCGAGTCCGCCCCTCCGAACAGCAGCCAGGCCGAGGCGGAGATGCCGAGCAGCGCCGCAACGCCCATGAGCGCCGCGGCGCTCCGGGCCCCGTGCTTCGGGTCGAACAGTCCCGGCACGCCGGACAGCGCCGCGAACAGGATCGCCGAGAGATAGAGGGTCATGCGGACCACCCGGACAGCGCTTGCAACCAGGGTCTGGCCAGCATCCAGAGGAAGACGCCCAGGAGCGCGAGCAGGACATACAGCAGGTAGATCGTCAGAAAGCCCGGTTGGAGCCTCCGAAACCACAGTGCCCGGGCGGCCAACCGCTCCACCCTGGATTCAAGAAACCCGAGTCCGGCCGAATCCGTAAGCTCCAGATGCAACCTCGAGGGCGTCGGGAAAACGGCTTTCAGCCGCCGCATCCTGATGCGCCGTCCAGGCAGGAGTTTCGCCCACCCATCGGAAAAGGAATCCGCGGAATATTGCATCCGGGCGGATGGAGCCGCATACCCGCACCCCCAGGTCGGCAGATCCAGCGCCGGCCCTGGTCCCGGAACAATGGCTGGACGGCGCGCCCAGGCCCAGGCCAGGCCGCCAAGAACGAGCAAGGCCGCGCCGAATCCGCCGATCATCCGAAGCTCAAGACCAAGGCTCGAAGTGAGCAGGCCCGGCGTTCCAGGCGCCAGAACCGCCACCATCCGGTCGAGGGCGGGAAGCAGCCACGCGCTGCCAAGGCCCAGGGCGAGGCAAAGCGATGCCAGCACGCCCATGGGGACCAGCATGGAAGGGCGGGGATCATGGGCGTGCTCGCCCAGGGCGCTGCGCGGCGAGCCCAGGAAGACGAACCCGAAGAATTTCGCGAAGGCCACCGCGGCGAGCCCCCCTGCGAGGGCGAGCGCCGGAAGCGCCAGGCCCGCGGACCAGGGATACCCCCTCAGCAGCGCGGCGAAGAAGCCGCGGTACAGCACCCATTCGCTGACGAAAGCCCCGAAGGGAGGCAAGGCGGCCACGGCCAGCGCGCCCGCGAAGGACCACCGGGCGGTGTCCGGCATCCGCGCAGCCAGGCCGCCGAGCCGCTCCATGTCCCTGGTTCCGGTGGCGTGCAGCACGCAGCCCGCGGAAAAAAACAGGAGGCTTTTGAAGGCCGCGTGGTTCCAGACATGCAACAGGGCCGATCCGAACCCCAGCGCCGTCAGCCAGGAATCATGGGTGGCCCGGCCCGTGAGTCCGAGCCCGATTCCCATGCCGATCACCCCGATGTTTTCGATGCTCGAGTAGGCGAGCAGGCGTTTGAAATCCCGCTCGGCCAGGGCGTAGAACACACCGTATAGGGCGGTGGCGGCCCCCAGCAGCAGCAGCACCCCGCCGACGCCGGCGGGGATCCAGGGCAGGAGGCCCGAAATCCTCAGGACCCCGTAGATGCCTGTTTTCAACATCACCGCGGAAAGGATGGCGGAAACATGGCTGGGCGCTCCTGCGTGGGCCGCGGGCAACCAGAAATGAAAGGGGATCCACCCGGCCTTGAATCCGAATCCCAGCACCGCCAGGACCAGGATCCCCGTGTCGAGGGCCGGGGAAGCCACCCCCCCCGGGACCAGGTCCCAGTGCCATCCCCCGCTGCGCCGGGCCAGCAGGATCACCATGGCGATCAGGATCATGGTGCCCAGATGGGTCGCCACCAGGTACACCCAGGCCCCCCGCCGGACTTTCGCATCTTCGTGGTCCGTTCCGACGAGGAAGAAGGCCGCAACCGCCATGATTTCCCAGGCCAGAAGGAAGAAGATCCCCTGGCGCGCAAGGAACACCAGGCTCATGGCGGCCGCCAACAACGAAAAGAAGAAGCGAAGGGACCGTCCGGCGCCCTTGGGCGCGTCCAGGGGCCAATAGGAGGAGCCGTACAGGGCGCCCAGACCGGCCACCAGGTGAAGCGGCAGCAGGAAGGCCGCGGAAAGCGCGTCCATGGCCACATGCGCGGGAAAGCCAGCGAAAGAAAAGGCCAGGGTGCCGCCGCCTTGAATGAGACATGAGACAGCGCCCACGAGACCGAGCGCCGAGCCCAGCAGACTCAAAGGCAAGGAGGCCCGCTCGCTCGGGCGTCCCAGCACGGCAAGACCGGAAGCCAACCAGAGCGCAGCACCCAAGAGAACCAAATGCAGGGCCAACATGCGTTCCCCCAGTCTAGGGGGGCTTTCCCCCGGGATCATTAGGAAATATTCACGCCGGGCCGGTGGGCCTGGGATCCTCCCTTGGCCGGTCGCGCATCCGTGATAGGCTTATCGGTTCCGACCACCTTGAGGGGGGTTCCCATGGGGATCTTTGAGGGCCAATTACGCGTGGACAAGGGCGATCGCTTCGCCCTGGTGGCTGCACGCTGGAACGATTTCATCGTGGACCGCCTCATCGGCGGCGCCACGGATTGCCTCCTCCGCCACGGAGGCTCTGAATCCCAATTCGATCTCATCAAGGTGCCCGGTTGCTTCGAGCTGCCCCAGATGGCGCTGCTGGCCGCGAAATCGGGCAAGTACACAGGGATCCTGGTGCTGGGCTGCGTCATCCGCGGCGGCACGCCCCATTTCGAGCTGATCGCCGCTGAAGTCACCAAGGGCACGGCCCAGGTGGCCATGCAGACCGGCGTCCCGACAGTATTTGGCGTCCTCACGGTGGACAGCGTGGACCAGGCCATCGAGCGGGCCGGCACCAAGATGGGCAACAAGGGCTGGGAAGCCGCTTCGGCCCTCATCGAGCTGGCGGATCTCAACCGCGCCTTCGGGAAGAAACGCTGATGGGCGTTCGCCGCCGGGGCCGAGAATACGCCCTGCAAATGCTCTACGCCATGGATATGAATGGCTACCTGCCGGACCAGGTCTTCGCTGGCTTCTCCGCCATCCAGGATCTCAACCGGGACGCCTTCTATTACGCGCGGAGGCTCGTGGACGGCGTCCACGGACAGCTCGAGGAGATCGATGCGGTGCTCCAGCGCTATGCCGAGCACTGGAAGATCCACCGCATGGCCGTGGTGGACCGGAACCTGCTGCGGCTCAGCCTCTACGAACTGATGTACCTGAAAGAAGTGCCCTTCCCCATCGTCATCAACGAGGCCCTGGAGATCATCAAGGAATTCAGCGACCAGGAAGGAACCCAGTTCCTCAACGGCATCCTGGACGCCGCGCGCAAGGAATTCCGGGGCTCGGAAAATGAAACACCGCGCCGGCACGGAAAATCACCAGCGGCTGCACCACCACCCAAGCCTGAACCGCCCGAACCTGCGTAGCAGAATCGCCTGCGCTATGCTCGATGGCTTTCCCGCCAACCCGAATGTCCCGTCCAGCAGTCCTTCCCCCGGAGACCCCACGCATGAGTACCCGGAAAAAAGCCAACGCCCCCCAAGCTCCCGCCGCCGCCCGCGCCGCCGCCAAGACCGGCAAGCCTTCCGCCGCCCAGGGCGCGGCCCCGTCGAAATCCGGCGGATCCACCTACTTGAGCCTGGATGAGATCAAGTCCCTGATCGCGCTGGTGGGCAAGGAACCTTTCCAGGAGTTCGAATTCGAAGCGGGCGACATGAAATTCCGCATCCGGAAAGACAGCATCCATGCCCCGGCCCCCCAGGTGACGTATGCGAACGCCCCGGCCGCCTCCTCCTTCGGTTCACCCGTGGGCCACCTGCTGGCCCAGGCGCCGCCTCCAGCCACCCTGGCGGTGGCCCCGGCCGCCGCGCCCGAGCCCGGCATTCCCATGGACGACCCGGACCTGCACTACATCACCAGCCCCATCGTGGGCACCTTCTACCGGTCCGCCAATCCCAAAGCCGCCGCCTTCGTGAGCATCGGCGACAAAGTGAGGCCCGGCCAGACCCTGTGCATCGTCGAAGCCATGAAGCTCATGAACGAGATCGAATGCGACATCACCGGGGAGATCGTCAAGGTGCTCGTGGAAAACGGCCAGCCCGTGGAATATGGCGAGCGCCTGTTCGCCGCGCGCGTGGGTTGATCCATGACCGCCGCCATCAAGCGCAAGGCCCTGAAGGTATCGGCTCCCCACGCCGAGGAGCCGCCCTTCAAGAAAGTGCTCATCGCCAACCGCGGTGAAATCGCGCTGCGGGTGATCCTGGCCTGCAAGGAGCTGGGCATCCAGACCGTGGCGGTCTATTCCGAGGCCGACCGCAATTCCCTGCACGTCCGTTTCGCCGACGAGGAAGTCTGCATCGGCCCTGCGCCCAGCGCCAAGTCCTACCTGAACATCCCCCAGGTCATCGCCGCCGCCGAAGTCACCGGGGCCGAGGCCATCCATCCGGGCTACGGATTCCTGAGCGAGAACGCCTATTTCGTGGAAGTCTGCCAGGCCTGTGGCATCAACTTCATCGGCCCGAACCCCGAGATCATCCGCAAAATGGGCAACAAGGCCCAGGCCAAGGCCACCATGCAGGAGGCCGGCATCCCGCTGATGCCCGGCAGCGATGGCCTGGTGGAAACCGTGGACGAAGCCCTGGCCAATGCCGAAAAGATAGGCTATCCCGTCATCGTCAAGGCCTCGGCCGGCGGCGGCGGGCGCGGCATGCGCATCTGCAACAGCGCCGAAGAACTGCCGGAGCTGTACCACACGGCCCGCAGCGAGGCGAAGATCGCCTTCGGCGACGACGCCGTGTACATGGAAAAGTACCTGCTGGAGCCCCGCCACATCGAGGTCCAGATCATGGGCGACCTCTACGGCAACATCGTGCACCTGGGCGAGCGCGAATGCTCCATCCAGCGCCGCCACCAGAAACTCATCGAAGAAAGCCCCAGCGGAGCCATCTCCGCCGACCTGCGCCAGCGCATCTGCGACACCGCCGTGAAGGCAGCCAGGGCCGTGGGCTACTACAACGCGGGCACCGTGGAATTCCTCCTGGACAAGCGCGGCGACTTCTTCTTCATGGAGATGAACACCCGCGTGCAGGTCGAACACCCCGTGACGGAGATGGTGACCGGCATCGACATCGTGAAAGAGCAGCTGCGCATCGCCGCCGGCCAGAAGCTGACCTTCACCCAGGATGACGTGGTGCAGCGCGGCCACGCCATCGAGTGCCGCATCAACGCCGAGGATCCGTGGAAATTCACCCCCTGCCCCGGCCGCATCACCGCCCTCAATTTCCCCGGCGGCCCCGGCATCCGCGTGGACACGGCGATGTACCAGGACGCGGTCATCCCGCCCACCTACGATTCCATGGTGGCCAAGCTCATCGCCTATGGGAACAGCCGCACCGAGGCCCTGTCCCGCATGCGCCGCGCCCTGGACACCCTGGTCATCGAAGGCGTCAAGACCACCGCGCCGCTCCACCGCAAGATCATGGACCATCCCGATTTCATCTCCGGGGGCTTCAGCACCAAGTGGATGGAGACCTTCATGGCGGAGATCGAAGCGGAGCTGTAGCGCGGGCGGGAGGATCCAGGAAGGCGAGGTCTGAATGCCCCAATCCATGGGCGGGATGCGCGTCGAAGCCAACCTTGGCGATTCGGAAATCACGCTTCGTTTCGCCTCGCGGGAAGCCCTTGAAGGCTTCTTCAAGGATGCCCTCGACCGCCAGGCCTTCCTCCTCCGGCTCGATCAGGCGCCCGAGCCCTTCGCCACCTTCGCCTTCACCGCCGGGCTGGAGGGTGGGCGAGGCCTGCGCTTTCACGCGACGCCGGTCCAGACCTTCCCGAGCGGGGCCGAATTCGAAGCCGCCTTCCAATTCGCGGATTGGAGCGGAACCCAAGACCAGCAATTGGAATCCATGCTGGGACAATCCGGCCTGGATGAACCCCAGGACAAGGCCAGTTCAGCCCCGGTGGAGGCCGGGGAATACCTGGGCACCTCTCCCATCTTCCGCATCCGGGAACTGGACGTCCCCCAGCGCGTCCAGTTGGCGCTGAAGGCCGACCGGGGGGAGCGTGTGATCCTGAGCCGCGACACCATGGCGCCCGTCCTGCTCAACCTCCTTTCCAACCCCCAATTGGATTCTGAAAACGTGTTGGCCATCGCCAAATCCCCCTACGCATCCCCGGACATCCTGCAGCGGATCGCTTCGGACCGGCGCTGGCTGGCCAGCGCCGATATCCGCATCGCCCTGGTGCGCAATCCGAAAACCCCCACGCCCGTGGCCCAGCGCCTGCTGGAAACCCTTCCGCTGGCCGAACTGCGCACCCTCGCCAAGGTGGGCAACAGCAAGGAGGACCTGAGGCGCTTGGCCCTGGGGCTGGTGATGAAGGCCCACAGTTCCCGCTGACCTGATCCTGTGGGGATTCCTGCGGCCACGGCTCCCGCCATCGGGGTTACCCTTCGACCATGCCCGAAGCGTCGGCCACAGCCCTGCGTTCCAAGCTCCTGGACAGCCTGGTCTGGATAGGCGTGCTGCTGGTCTGGGCACTCTTTTTGCTCGCGATGGCGCTCTGGGAGCTGGTGGGCTGGTTCCGGGGTTATGCGGGGCGGCGCCGGCGGCGGCGCCTGGCCTTGCTCCTGCCCCTGCTGGCGGTCGCAACGCTGGCCTGGAAAGTGGCGCCGGTCCTCTGGGCCCGCTTCGTGCTCCTGGACAAGGCAGCCTTCGCCGCACGGAGATCCGAAGGAATGGAAGCGACCCAGGTGGAAGCGGATCTCCGCGCCGAAGCCCTTCGCCTGGGACTCTCGGGCATCCAGCTTCAGGATGGGGCCATCGAGGTGGAGATGTTCGAAGAAGAAGGCGCCCGGCGTTGCCGGGTGCGCCTTAAATTCACACAGGAGGTGCGACTGCTGCGATGGACCTGGGTCGTGCCGGTCCGTGGAAGCGTGGACGAGTCCATCCTTCCCAGACCCGCTAAGCCTTGGAGCGAGGAAAACCTGGTGCGTTGAGGCGGCGCGGCAGAAGTCCGAGAGTCGAGAAGTCAAGAAGTCGAAAAGTCGAAAAGTCGAGGCGTAAAAACGTGCGAAAGTGCGGAGAGCTTGCTTCGGGTACCACCTTTGCACCACCCCAGTTAAACTGAATCCGTGCCGCTTTAGCTCAGTTGGTAGAGCACCTGATTTGTAATCAGGATGTCGCTGGTTCGATCCCGGCAAGCGGCTCCAAATTATTGGCCCGAAGGGCCCTCCAAACCCCCGCTTGACGGGAGCGGACCAGCGATCGGCATGGCGGCCCGCAAGCCGTAGCGAAGAGCGCGCAGCGATCGCAGCGTTAAGCGGCGGGGCCAGCCAGGCCGCGCCCCGGAGGGGTCGGTTCGATCCCGGTAAGCGGCTCCAAACCCAGCGCGGGTTTACGGTCGCACTGTTGTTTTGAAAAACGAGATGGGTTCGCATCGGGCTCGCATTGGCCCCGGATGAATCGGTCCAAAGAAGGCAGTGATCCATGACATCGGCGCCCTTTTCATCGATTGCTGGCGGGTTCAGACTTCTATCCTCGGCGTTGATTTTCGGTTCCAGGAATATAATGTGGCGTCCCCGCGCCATGCCCTCTTCCTGGGAGGTTCCCGATGAACGCCACCGTCTCGTTCATGCTTAATGGCAAGCCGGTCACCGTCGCGAGTCCCAGTGACCGCATGCTGGTATGGGTCCTGCGCGACGAATTGGGGCTCACGGGTACCAAGGTGGGCTGCGAGGCCGCACTATGTGGGGCCTGCACCGTGCTCGTCGACTTCGAGGCTGTGCCCTCCTGCTCCACGACGCTGGGCAATGTGGCCGGGAAGAGGGTGCTCACCATCGAGGGTTTGGCCCTGGACGGAAAGCTGGACCCCGTGCAGAAGGCCTTCCAGGACCACCACGCCTTCCAGTGCGGCTACTGCACCTCCGGGATGATCATGGCTGCCTGGGCCTTCCTGAAGAAGAAGCCTGCGGCCACCAGAACCGAGATCGTCGAAGCCATGGAGGGGAACCTCTGCCGCTGCGGGGCCCACGTGAGGATCCTGGACGCGGTCGAATCGGCAGGCAAGGCCATGGGGGGTGCGCGATGAGAAGGCGGTCCTTCCTCCAGGGCGTCGCTTCCGGCGCGCTCATCTTCTTCTTCACCACCCCCGCCGGATCAGCACCGATCGTACCGACCCGGCCCGGGGCCTACCCCGAGGATTTCAATGCGTTCCTCAAGATTTCAGCCGATGGGCGCGTGGGCTGCTTCGTGGGAAAGGCCGAACTGGGACAAGGCGCCATGACCGTGCTGGCCATGCTCGTTGCCGAGGAACTGGAGTTGGATCCCGCCCAAGTGGACATGCTCATGGGCGACACAGACCTTTGCCCTTGGGATATGCCCACCGGCGGTTCCCTCACCATGTGGCACACGGCCCCTGTCCTGCGAGGCGCTGCCGCGGAAGCGCGCGCTGTGCTCCTGCGAATGGCATCCAAAACCCTGGGAGCCCCGGTCGCGGACCTGACCCTGAAGGATGGCGCCATCTGGGTGAAGGCGGCCCCCGAGCGCCGCACTACCTTCGGCGACTTGGTGAAGGGTCGGAAGATGGAGCGGCACCTGGGCAAGGTCAAGCCCAAGCCCCTTTCCGACTGCACCCTGATCGGGCGCCGCGTCCCCCGCAAGGACGCCCTCGCCAAGATCACCGGCGCCGCCAAGTATGCAGGCGACCTGCGGCTTCCCGGTACGCTCCATGCCTGCATCCTGCGGCCCCCTGCCCACGGCCTGAACCTCGCCGCCGCGGACACGGCGGCCGCTGAGCGGATTCCCGGCGTCCGCATCGTGCGGGATGGCACCCTCCTGGCCGTGCTCCACCCACAGCCCGACACCGCCCGCAAGGCCCTCGCCCTCGTGAAGGGCACCTTCGAGGGGGTCGAACCCGATGTGGACGATGCCCGCATCTACCAATACCTCGTGGACAAGGCAGCGCCAGGTCAGCGAGTGGTGATCTCCCGCGGCGACCTGGCCGCCGGTGAAAAACGGGCTGCCACCGTGGTGGAGGGGGAATACCGCAACGCCTATGAGAGCCACGCCACCCTCGAGCCCCATGCCTGCGTCGCCAAATGGGAGGAAGGGCGCATGACGGTCTGGGCCTCCACCCAGTCCCCCTTCGTCCTCCGCGATTCTGTCGCCGAGGCCCTCAAGCTTGGCCAGGACAAGGTCCGCATCATCGCCCAGTTCGTGGGGGGAGGATTCGGCGGCAAGCTTGTGGGCCCTGGGGCCATCGAGGCTGTCCGCATCGCCCATAAGATCCCCGGCGTGCCGATCCAGGTGAGCTGGAATCGTGAGGAAGACCTCTTCATGGACACCTACCGCCCGGCCGCCGTGGTGAAGATCCGCTCAGGCCTGGACGCCGGGCGCAGCGCCATCACCTTCTGGGACAACACCGTGGCGGGCGTCTCCCAAGGTGAGGCCGAGCTCTCCTACGAAATGCAGTCGAACCGGTATCAGGCTCCAGCCGTCCCTGGCCTCCATCCCCTCAAGGTCGGCGCCTGGCGTGCCCCCAACGCCCACACCAACGCTTTCGCCCGGGAAAGCCAGTTGGATGCGCTGGCGGCCAAAGCCGGCGTGGATCCCGTGACCCTTCGCCGTCGTCTCATCACCGATGCCCGTCTCCTGCGCCTCCTGGACCTGGCGGTGGAGACCTTCGGCTGGGAGCCCGCGCCCGGACCCACGGGCCGAGGCATCGGACTGGCCTGCGGTGCCTGGCGCCAGGGTCTCGTGGTGGCCGTGGCCCAGGTGGCCGTGGACAAGAGCACCGGGAAGGTCAAGACGGAGCGCTTTCTCGAGGCCGTGGATGTCGGCCTGGTGGTCAACCCCGACGGGGCCCGCCAGCAGGTGGAGGGAGCCATCACCATGTGCATCGGACAGGCCCTCAGCGAGGAGATCCGCTTCAAGGGCGGCCGCATCCTCGACAAGAACTTCGATACCTACCTGCTGCCCCGATTTTCCGCCATTCCCCGCATCCAGGTCGTGTTCGCAGACAATTCCACCATGGCCACTCAAGGCATCGGCGAGCCCCCCGTGGTGCCGGTGGCCGCCGCCTTGGCCAACGCCGTTTTCGACGCCACAGGCGCTCGGGTAACCCATGTGCCGTTCACTCCCGAACGGGTCCTCGAGGCTCTGAAGCTCGTTCCTGCGAAGTAGCTTGATCCGGAAGGTCCAACCTCCATTCCAGTCCCGCCCAAGCCCCCCAATCGGCAGACGCAGACGATCATCGACTTCCTTTTAAAAACTTCGGTCTAGTTTCAGGGGGGACATCAACGGCCCGAAGGGCCATAAAGTGCTGGTCTTCCCGGGCTCTTGAATATTCTTCCTGCATCTGCGCCACCAGGGCTTCGAGGGCATGGCCTCCGCTTCTGAATCCTTCGAGGCTTCTAGGGTGGTCATGGCCCGAAGGGCCACTCTTCCTATTTCGCGGCAGCCCGGCGCTTTTCGCTTGCTTCGATCATGGGCTTCAGGTCCTCCGCGGGACGGATTTCCCAGCGGCCCATTTTGATGCCGGGGTGGTTCGAAATGAGCTGGATGGCGTGGTTCAGATCCTTGGCTTCCAGGATCAAAAGACCGCCCAACAATTCTTTGGTCTCCGCATAGGGGCCATCCGACACCGACACTTTCCCGTTCTGGTAGCTCAGAGTGGTGGCGCCCTGGAGGCCTTCCCCGCCCGCCCAGTGGCCGGCTTTCTTCAACACATCGTCATAGGCGAAGCATTGATCGATCATGGCGTTTTGTTCGCTGGGCGATTTCTTCTCCCAGCTCTGTACGTCCAGGTATCCGAAGCAGATGTATTTCATGGCGGTTCTCCTTGAAGTTTGTGCCTTCCCTCTTTAGTCGATCGGAGGAGGCCCAAATCGACAATGGGCATTTCTTTTTTTGTAATCAGCCTAATTCGATGAGTCGCCGCTCCAGGAACCGCCGTTCGGGGTCTTGCTGGGCCAGGGCGAGTGCGGTGCGGTAGGAAGCGCGTGCTGCTTCCACCAGCCCCATCCGCCGGCAAAGATCCGCGCGTGCGGAATGGGCCAGGTGGTAGTTGGCCAGATCGCCCTCGTCCAGGAGTTGGTCGATGAGCGCCAGGCCCGCCGGGGGACCGTCCCGCATGGCTAGGGCGGCGGCGCGGTTGAGACGGATGACCGGCGAAGGATCGATCCGGGCCAGCACGTCGTAATACGCCACAATCCGGTTCCAGTCCGTGGCGGCGATGCTGGGCGCCAGGGCATGCGTAGCCGCGATGGCGGCCTGCAGGGTGTAGGGTCCAGCCTGGCGCGACCCAAGCGCCTGCGTCACGAGCGCGGAGCCTTCGAGGATGTGATCGCGATTCCACTGCGCGCGGTCCTGATCAGCAAGGAGGATCAGATCCCCGCCGGGGGAAGTGCGCGCTGTGCGCCGCGATTCCTGCAGCAGCATGAGGGCGAGCAGGCCCAGGACTTCCGGACCCGGTAGAAGCTCCTTCAGGAGCCTTCCCAGGCGGATGGCTTCCCCGGAAATATCTGCGCGCGTCAGCGATTCGCCCGAAGGCGCAGAGTAGCCTTCGTTGTAGACGAGATAAATCACTTGAAGCACGGTGTCGAGCCGGTCCGGCAATTCGTCAGGCGAAGGAACCTCATAGGGAATGCGCGCGGTGCGGATCTTCGCCTTGGCGCGCACGATGCGCTGGGCGATGGCGGAGGGCGAGGTGAGGAACGCCCGCGCGATTTCTTCGGTTGAAAGGCCGCAGACTTCCCGCAGCGTGAGCGCCGAACGGGCTTCGGCGCCCAAGGCGGGATGGCAGCAGGTGAAGATGAGGCGAAGGCGATCATCCTGGATGGGCTCATCCGCTTCGTCCGGCTCCTCGGGCGCGGCGGGGATCTGGGCTTCGGCCAGCGCGTCCAGCGGGGCTTCGAACTTCGCGCGCCGGCGGAGCGCATCGATGGCCTTGAAGCGGCCCGTGGAGATCAGCCAAGCCCGGGGCTTGGCCGGCACGCCATCCGCCGGCCACTGCTCCAGTGCCGCCCGGAACGCCTCGTGCAGGGCCTCTTCCGCCAGATCGAAATCGCCGAGCAGGCGGATCAATGTGGCCAGGATGTGCCTGGATTCAGTTCGGTAGAGGATGTCCAGGGACTCGGGGATATTTTTAGCGGAGGGCATCGTGAGATTATTCCAGGAGGATCGGGTAAGTTCTGCGGCGTACCGTCACCAACCGGTGCGATTGGATGATCAGGCGCTTTGTAATAAAGGTGCGCCGGTTCGATCCCGCAAGCGGCTCCAATACAACGGCCTGGAGGGTCCTCCAGACCCGCTTGGCGGGAGATGTGCGATCCTGGCGGGATGCCGACCGGATCCCGCGCCATTGCGATCCTGACCCAGCCTGAGGATGGCTTCGAGGATCAGGCCTATGTCCTCGGGCACCTGTCTGCCTATTGGAGATCCGCCGGGCACCGGGTGGAGGTCGTGACCGACTGGACCCGCCCCCTGGTTTGCGACGCGGCCATCCTTCACGTGGACCTCACCCAGGTGCCAGCGGCTCTCCTGGATCTCGTACAGGATCACCCTTGCGTCCTGAACCGCCGGGCCATCGACATCGGCAAGCGCGGATTCTCGCGGCTGAGGGTCCGCCCCGGGGATGGCTACCAGGGGCCCGTGATCCTGAAGACAAACCTGAACTATGGCGGCCTTCCCGAGGCCCGCAAGCTGGGGCTGGAAACCTGGCCCACCGATGGCTGGGGCCAGCTCCGGTTCATGCCGCCGGAGGAGTATCCGATCTTTCCGGAGCCGGCCCAGGTTCCGCCGGAGGCCTGGGACAACCCGGCCTTGATCATCGAGCGCTTCATGCCGGAACGCACGCCGGAAGGACACTTCAGCCTGCGCTCCTGGCTCTTCCTGGGCGAGGCCGGGGTCGTCTGGCGCAGCCTGTCGATCCACCCCATCGCCAAGGCCGGCAACGCCTACCGGCACGACCTTCTGCACGAGGTGCCGGTGGAAGTCCGCGAAGCAAGGGAGGCCATGGGCCTTGATTTCGGGAAGATCGATTTCGGCGTCGTGGATGGGCGCGCGGTGGTCTATGACGTGAACAAGACACCCACCCAAAGCAAGGTCACCGAGCGGTCCCGGCCGGTCCTGGAAGCCCTGGCGAGGGCCTTGCACGGCTTCCTCGATGGGAGTGTCCAGCCTTGACGGACCAGGATGGAGCCTTGCGCCAGGCCCTGGGTCCCAAAGCCCTCCTGTGCGGCTATCCACACCCCGGCGGCCGCCGCTGGCTCGTGAAGGACGAGTTGACCGCCCAGGCGTTCAGCGCCGGGTCCCTTTGCGTCGCAGGGAGCCTCGCCATGCTCTGCGGCCACCTCGCCGCCTCCCCCTTGGCCCTGGACCTGCTCTCGGAGGCCGGTTGGCGGCTGCCGGATCAGCTTCTCGTGTTCCGCTCGACGGAGGAACTGGGCGCGCTCATCCGGGATCAAGCCGCCGGTGGCGCCAGACTGGTGGCCAGCTTCCCGCTCCCGGAAGACATCGCCCCCGCAGCAATCCACCTGGTCGAGCCATCGCTCCGCGCCTTCCTGAACCACAAGGGCAACCTGGAGCGGCTGGTGCCCATGGACCAGCGCCCGGCGCGGCGCCTCATGGGGGCATCGGAAGCGATGGCGCAACCGGAGGCCTGCCTCCATAGCGCGGTGAAGGTCGCCACCCTCGAAGCCACCGGAGGCGGGCACGACCTCCTGCTGCCGCCGCATTCGGGAGATGCCGCGCGCTTGGCCGCCCTGCTGGACGGCGCGGAAGGGGCGGTCCTGGAGGAGTTCCTGTCCTTCCGGTCCACCCGCTGTTTCAACTACCTCATCGGTGCCTCCGGGGAACCGATGTTCCTGGGGGCGCCTGAACAATTCCTGTCGGCGGAGGGACATTACCTGGGGAACTGGTTCCGTGCCGAGGACCAGCCCGACCCGCTGGCCGTGGCTGCGGGCGCGGCCATCTGCCGGCGGGCGGCTGCCCTCGGATACCGGGGCGCCGCGGGCCTGGACGCGGGTTTCCAGGCGGACGGGTCCTTCAAGTTCTTCGACCTCAATTTCCGCATGAACGGCAGCACCGCCCCCCTGCTGTTGTTTCCGGAACTGCATCGCCGGATCGAGGCTCCCGTCGCCCTCCGGACGGCGTTGCGTGGCAGCGCGCCGCCATCGGAATTGGCTGCGACCCTGAGCGCTCTGTTGAAGGAAAGACGCTTCTTTCCGCTTACGGTTGTGCTTTCAGATGCATCTGCGGAGATGACGGATTTCCTCGTGTCCGGCTTCCTGCCGGGCTCCGATGCAGCAGAAATACTTGAGACCCTGGATGGATTGCCCCGGCGCCTGGGTTGCTGCTGAATACTCGGCCCGATTTACTCCTCCCCTTGAATCCTCCGGTGGCGCCAAGGGTGAGGATCCAGGGCCCGTTGCTCGGCGCCCGGTTCGCGGACCGGCGGACGGGGCAGGATCAAAGGGATATTGGGCAGGCCATCCAAGCGCAGAAAAGTGTCCAGGATGGCTTCCACGGCAGCCCAGTAGAAAACTTGGGGAATGCTTTCAAACGTGTCCCGCGGCGTATGGTAGTAGGGATCATCATCGCCCACGCAGAAGAACAGGAAAGGGATGCCCCGTTGCATGAAGGGGAATTGATCTGAAGCGTTGTCATAGGTCTCGAAATCCGGGACGAGCCTGACCGCGGAGGCGCTGAAGGCAGCCGCCAGGTGCGGCTTCAGGGCGGTGGTGTAGCTGGTTCCCCCCACGAAGATCCGGCCCTTGGTGCCCTGGGCGATCATGTCCAGATTCAGCACGACATCGATGGCGGCGAGCGGCAGGGCCGCAGGGGGCGCGGCCACGAAAGCCTGGGAGCCGTAGAGCCCTGCCTCCTCCCCGTCGAATAGGCAGAAGACCACGGTATGCGCCGGGGGATGATCCTTCAGCCAGGCCGCCAACTGCAACAGGGCGGCGCTGCCCGAGGCATTATCATCCGCTCCGGTGTTGATCTCCCCATTTCGAATGCCAATATGATCGTAGTGCGCCGTGAATAGGATGGCGCGGCCAGGATTCGTGGCGCCCGGCCAGTAGCCGACCACGTTTGTGCACGGGGTGTTGCGCCAGGTTGCAGGTTGCTCAAAGCCGCCGCCGTAGCTGGACAGCCCGAGTTGCTGGAAGCGCCCCACAATCATCGCCCGGGCCTTGGCATTGCCCGCGCTGCCCAGCTTCCGGCCCTCCATGTCCGGCGCAGACAGCACCCGGAGGTCGTCAACCAGGGCTTGCTTCCCCAGGCGCGGACTGGCCGGTGTGAAGTCAACCAGCACCGGAGGTTGGGAGGCTGGATGAAGACCAGGCTCACCGCCGCCGCAGCCTCCTGCGACCACAACCACCGCCAGGGCGAACAGGCCAGACAAGGAGGACCGGATTGGAAAGCTCATGCCCTCTTTCTACCACGGCCAGAGAGCCTCCGGGGTTGTGGCCGGAAGGCCAGTCCAGCCCAGGCGCTTCCTTATTCGCTCGTCAGCAGCGCGTCATCCAGGCAGGGGCGGTGGTGGTTGTGGATGATGTCCAGGGCCCCGTCATAGTCCGCTTCGCAGGCCAGCTCCGGCACCAGTTCGGTGTGGACCACGGTGCCGTTTTCATCCAGCACGACCAGGGCGCGGGCGAGGAGGCCGCGCAGGGGGCCATCCACCATCATCACGCCGAAATCAGTGCCGAATTCCGGATGGCGGAAGGTGGAGGCCGGCACCACATCCGTTATTTCCTCGGCCTTGCAGAACCGCGCCTGGGCAAAGGGCAGATCCTGGGACACGCAGAGCACCGCCATGTTCGGAACTTCCGAGGCGCGCGCGTCGAAGGTGCGCACGCCCTTGGCGCAGATGGTGGTATCGAGGCTCGGGAAGATGTTCAGGATCACCCGCTGGCCCTCCAGATCCACGAGGGAGATCTCGCTGAGATCAGCGCGGGTGAGGGTGAAGGGCGGGCAGGGACGCCCGATGACGGGCAGCTCTCCCGTGGTGTGGATCGGGCTTCCATTGAAGGTGAGCGTAGCCATGGGGACCTCCGAAACGCCCCTATCCTACTCCCGGATTCCAAAAAAATGCCCCGGCAAATGCCGGGGCAGGTTCCAGGCCACGCGGATTCACATGGAGCAGGGCGGAAGGAGCCGCGTCGTGTCATTGATGGTCACGGTGCCGCAGGGCAGGCTGTGCACGATGGTGGCTTTCTTCGTGCCCTTGGCCAGGTTCAAGGTGCCGGAGACGGGATAGCAGCAGCCGGCCGCCCTGTCCCATACCAGCGCGGTGGCCTGGTCGATGGTCGCGCTGACCGCGTCGCCGGTGGCCGGTGTCATCGCCCAGGTTCCATACAGCTTGCGCTTGCCCTGTTCGGACCAATCAGCGGTCATGGCGCAGGTGTAGGTGTACACGGTGGTCGTGGTGCCGTCATTGAAGGCCTTGGTGAAGCCCGGTTCGGCGGTGAGGGTGACCTTCCGGGCGGCAGGGTTGCGCAAGCGGTCCTTGATGCCGTTGATGGTCCAGGACTTGCCATCCTTGGTGCCGACGAAATTCTGGTGATCGTGCTTCACCAGCACAGTGCCATCGTTATTCCGCGTCCAGGAGATCACAACCACTCCGTTCCAGGTCCATCCGTGCGGACCGGTGCAGCTGTTGAAGGTCCAAGTCACCGAGGACGCCGTGACATTGCTCACCGACACGCAGTCCGGATGTCCGGGCTGCACCATGCTCATGGCTTCCCCGGCGGCGGTGGGTCCGGACTCATCCATCTCCCCAGCCTGGTTGGCTTCGATGGTCTCGAAGGGAACGGCCAGGGCCGCAGCCGTTTCGACATCCATTTTCGGGTTCGCCGGTGGCGCGGCGGGCGGATTGTCGCCGGCCCCTCCACAGGCCAGAAGTCCAGCCAGAGTCAGAGGGGCCAGGGTGAGTAGCCTGCTTCGCATTTGATCCTCCTTGTGGGATGCCCTACTGACCCGCGGACATCCGGATGCGTTTAGGGATCCAGCCTAAATAACCGGCGCCCTTCACTCCGCATTGATCAAGTTGATGGGTCGCAGCGGCTTAGCGAAAGAAATAATCTTCGGGGCTGATCCCAGCGCCTGTGGCTACCCGGCCAGCTCCTTCTTCATTAGTTCCTGGAAAGCTCCCGCCGCATGGCTCAGGGGCCGCTTACCCACGCTCAGCAGGTAGATCTTCCGTTCCAGTTGCAATTCCCGAACCGGGATCTCTTTGAGGATGCCGGTCCTCAGATCCTGATCCACGCAGACCCTCGGCAGGAAGGCGACGCCCAGGCCCGACTGCACCATGCGCCGGATGCTTTCCACCGTGGGCATCTCGATATCCATGTTCAGGTGCGTCCGCTGCTGCTGGAAGGCCTTCATCACGGCATCCCGGTAGGGCGAGGCCACGTTGTGCGCCACGAAGGTCTCCGTTTCCAGATCCTTGATCGTCAGCAGCTTGTGCCTGGCCAACCGATGGCCGGGCGCCACCACGAAGGAAAGGTGGTCCACGTAGAGCACCTGGGAATCCAGCCGCTCATCCCCCGCGAGGTAGCTCACCACGCCGAAATCCACGTCCCCCGCCAGCAGCAGGTCCGGCACTTCGCTGGACCGGCTGCGCTGCACGACCAGTTTCACTTTGGGGTAGGCCTGGCGGTAGCGGATCAGGTGCGGCAGCAGGTACAAGATCATGCTTTCGTTGGCGCCGATGACCAGGCGGCCGGCGGCCTTGTTCCGCAGCTCCCCGAGCTGCGTGAGCAGTTCGCGCTGGAGATTTTCCTGGCGCCGCGCCACCTCGAACACCACCCGTCCGGCGTCGGTCAGGGCCAGTTCCCGCCCGCTGCGGTCGATGAGCGTCTCCCCCAGTTCGGTTTCCAGGCGCTGGATGGCCTGCGTGATGGCCGGCTGCGTCCGGCCCAGCTTTTCCGCCGCGCGGGTGAAGCTCTTCTCCTCCGCCACCACCAGGAAGACGTTCAGGAGCGGTTTCTTGAGCAGCATGGAGCACCGGGGAAGTGGGACCTGGAATTATTGTGATCCCCCAATCCCATTGGGAAGCGAAAACGAAATGCGAAAGCCAAGCTAAGCTGGAGCGACCCCGGACATCCTGATGCTCCCTTTCCTTGGCCTTGGCCGCCCGCACCCTATCGATCGGCTGGACCTCGCGTTCCAGACGGTCCTCTGCGCCTGATGCGGCCGTGAGCGGATCCGCCCAGCAGACGCCCCCGCCGAGCCTCATGCGCTCGGCGGCCGTCGTTTCCGCCATGACGCTGCTGAGCCGCCTGACCGGCCTCGCGCAGACCTACTTCCTGTCCCACTACCTCGGCGCCGGCGCGGCCGCGGACGCCTACTCCGTGGCCTTCCGCCTGCCGAACCTGCTGCGCCGCTTCACCGCCGAGGGCACCATGACCGCGGCCTTCCTGCCTACGCTGACGGAACTGGAGGCCAAGGATGGCGAACCCGCCGCCCGCGCCACCGCCGCGCGATTCCTGGGCACGCTGCTGACCTTGCTGTCGGCGCTGGTGCTGGTGGTGATGCTGGCCATGAGCCTCATCGCCGGCCTGATGGTGGTCGGGCGCATGGCCACCGACGTGTCCTTCGGGGAAAAACTCGCCATGCTGGGCCGCGTGCTTTCGGGTTCGATGCCGCCGCCCCCGGAGATGGCGCTGGCGGTGCGTCTGGGACGCATCATGTTTCCCTATCTCGCCTTGGTGAGCCTCACCGCCGGGCTGGGCGGCCTCTTGAATCTCCGCGGGCGCTTCGCCCTCGCCTCGGCGGTTTCGATTTTCTGGAACCTCTCGTTCATCTCCTTCGGCTGGGCCGCGATCGTTTTCGGGCGCAGCCATGGCTGGACCGGACCTGAGCACATCGCCACCATCTGCGCCTTCGCGGTGCTCGCGGGCGGCATGGTGCAGCTGGGGGCCATCATCCCATCGGCCCGGGCTCTTGGATTCACCGTGCGGCCCGGCCTCCACTTCAAGGATCCCTGGGTGCGCCTGGCGTTGAAGCGCATGGGGCCGGGACTGGTGGCCGCGGGCGTCTATCCCATCAACACCTACATCTCCGCGATGCTCGCTTCGAACCTGGAGGTGGGCGCGCAGATCGTCCTCTACAACGCCAACATGATGGGCGAGATGGTGCTGGGACTCTTCGCCATGAGCCTGGCCACCGCGAGCCTCCCGGCCCTCAGCCGGCAAGCGGAAGCCAAGGACTGGGACGGCATGCGGAGCAACCTGGCCGAGGCCCTCGGCGCCACGGGCCTCCTGGTCATTCCCGCCAGCGTCGGATTGGCGGTGCTCGCCCATCCCATCTGCGCGCTCATCTTCCGCACCGGCGCCTACGATGCAGCCGCCGCCGACTGGACCGCGGCCACGATCGTCTTCCAGTGCGTCGGCCTGCTGTTCGTGGCCGCCAGCCGCATCGGCGCCCAGGCGCTGTACGCGCTGAAGGACTACCGCGGTCCCATGGTGATCGCGGTGCTCTCCATGCTGCTGAACGTGCTGCTGAGCCTGCTCTGGCTGCGCCCCCTGGGCACGGGCGGCCTCGCGCTGGCCAACGGCGTGTCCAGTCTGGCCGGGCTCTTCTTCCTGGTGTTCCGGTTGAAGCCGCGGTTGCCAGAGCTGCCCGCCGCCCCCGTGCTCAGGACCTGGATGATCTCGTTGCTGGGCGCTTCGCTCATGGGCCTGCTGGCCTGGCAAGGCATCGACTGGCTTGGCCTTGGCGCTCCCCTGCACCGCCTTTCCCTGGCGTTGCGCCTGCTGCCCTTCATCGCGCTATGCGCCGCGGCCTATGGCGGCCTGATGCTGGCGCTGGGACATCCCCAGGCCAAGGCCATTGGGCAAAAATTATTTTCACGCATCAAGCGTTGAACGAGCGCCTGTGGACCGATCGCGTCTCAGCCGCCAGCGTTTTCCATCTACGCCAGCTACAGAATCTGCGGCTTTGTTCTTCACTCGAAGGACGCGGGCAGCAGTCCTTTCTGTTTGAGCTCCAGGATCTCGAAGTCTCCATCGTCGAGCATCCGCTCCCAGTTATCTGGACGATAGCCCAGGCTGCGGGCCGCGGAGATCAGCAGGCTCTGGCCTGGCGAGGGCCGCTGGGGATCGAGGCTGTAGACGAAGTCCTGGAAGGCCTTTCCGGGTTCGATGATGGTCCATCCCATGGCCTTGAATTGCTGGATCGCGTCATCCAGGAACAGCGCGTTGATGAGATTGTGGTGCATCAGCAATACCTGGGGGATATCCCGTCCGAAGAGCCGCCGTGAAAGGTCCCGGTAGGCTTCTGCGCGCTGGCGGAGATGCGCCAGGTAGGTGGCGCGGAAGGGGGCCAGGTCTGCACCTGGATGCTCGTTCAGGGCGGCCTCCAAGGCCGCGTCCAGCCGCCAATCCGAAGTATCCAGGGAAACATAGGCATTGCGCAGGCCTCTGGTTTTTAAAAAAACCTTCATGCCATCGCGCTTTTCAGGCGTGTCGCCTTCCCGCAGGAACGTGAAGCGGAACCAGGGTGCATAGCCAGGCAGCGAGCGGATCACGCTATCGCAGGCCAGTATCTCGTCCTGGTACTGCTTTAGGGTGACGGACTTGGCATTCAAATCCAGATGCGTGGCGGTGTGGTTGCCGATGGCATGCCCGGCCTCTCCCCACGCCTCCGCCAAGGCCAATCCTTCGGGGCGGTCCGCGCCATTGGCCAGCGTCACGAAAAGCGCGGCCTTCACCTGATGCTTTTTCAACGTCTCCAAGAGCGCCGTGTTGCGCGCCTGGGGGCTCATGAGCGGCGTCGCCTTCAGTTTCGGGCCATCGTCGAAGGTGAACGTCACGGATTGCGGGTAAGCGGGGGCGCTGAAACAGGCCGCCGTGGCCAGGAAGCGGATTGCGCGCGGGAGTTTCACGGATTTCCTCCAGAGCAGGAACGGGCTTTGTGCCAAGGATTCCGGCCTGCCCGGCTTTCCATGGCCGATTGGGCCGAAAATATTCTTGCCGTGTACATTTTTTATCGTACATTGTTTATCGTACTCAAAGGAGCGCCCGTGTCAAATCCGGCCCCCAGGCCCACCGAAGCGGAAGTCGGCATCCTTCAGGTGCTGTGGGAGCTGGGACCCAGCAGCGTGAAGGAAGTCTATGCCCGTGTGGGCCAGGAGCGGGACCTGGGCTACACGGCCGTGCTCAAGCTCATGCAGACCATGCTGGAGAAGGGGCTGCTGGAGCGCGACGAATCCGAGCGGGCCCACCGCTACTGGCCCGCCCAGGCCAAATCGAGAACCCAACGCGCCCTGCTGGGTGAATTCATGGACAAGGTTTTCGCCGGTTCGGCGGGAGAGCTGGTGCAGATGGCCCTGCAGGGCCGCCGGTTGAGGCCCGAGGAAAAGGCCGCCCTGCGCGGCCTGTTGAAAGGGAAATGACGGTGCCCTTCTTTGATCTCCAAGGGCTCGCCACGGATATGGGCAGCGCCCTGCTCCACTCGCTCTGGCAGGTGGCCGTGGTGGCGGCGGCTTTGTGGGGCCTGCTAACCATCCTCCACCGGGCTTCGCCGAACCTGCGCCATAGCCTCGCGATCACGGCGCTTGCCCTCGCCGTGCTCTGGCCCATCTCCACATTCCAGCAGGCCCGCGCCTACCGCAGCGGCCGCGCCTCCGCCATTGCGAGGGGTCCGCTCTTCATCCAGCCGGTGCTTCACCCTCCACCCTCGGCGGCGGTCCAGCCTGGATTCCCTGCGGGGCTGGCCGCGTGGTCAGAGCCAGCCCTGCCTTGGCTCGCGATGATCTGGGGCGCAGGTGTGCTCACCTTGGGGTTGCGTTTGATGGGCGGGTGGCTGTGGCTCCAGCGCCTCCGAAAAGCCACGGAACCCGCCCCCGCCTGGGTGCTGGACCTGGGCCCGGACTTGGCACGGCGAATGGGCCTGCGCCTTCCATCCCTGCGTGTTTCAAGGGCCATCGCAGGACCCTTCTGCTACGGCCTTTGGCGCACCGTCGTGGTGCTCCCCGCGGCCTGCCTCGGACACCTGGATGCGCGCGATCTGGAGGCTCTGCTGGCCCACGAATTCGCGCATCTCCGCCGCCACGACTTTCTTGTGAACGCCCTGCAATCCGTGGCGGAATTGCTGCTGTTCCATCACCCGCTGGCCCATTGGATCTCCGCCGCCGCGCGACTGGAGCGCGAGCGCTGCTGCGACATGGCGGCGGTGGAGGTCTGCGGGGACGCCCGATTCTACACGGCCCTGCTGGATCGTCTCGATGACCTGCGTCCGGCGGAATCGTCACTCCCTCCACCCTCTTCCCGGGCACCTGCCTCACCCGCCCTTCTCGCTAACGGAGCTTCCCTCATGATCCGCATCCAGCACCTCCTGGGCGTCAACATCCGCCCCTCCCTATCCGCTCTCTTCGGCGCAGCGCTGGTGCTCACGGGCATCGGCCTGGCCGCCATCGTGCCCTTCCGCGAAGGCCTGAAGGGACCCGCCATCCTCGTGCCTTCGGCCCTGCTCGACCAGGTCGATGAGGCAGCCAGGGCCGAAGGCGTCGATCCTGATCTCATTCGCGCCATGGTCCAGTGCGAGAGCCGCTTCAATCCCTCGGCCAGAAGCCCCATGGGCGCCATGGGGCTGATGCAGCTCATGCCGAAGACCGCGGCCCGCTTCGGCGTCACGGACGCATGGCAGGTGGAGCAGAACCTGAAAGCCGGCGCGAAATACATGCGCTTCCTGCTGGACCGCTACCAGGGCGACATGGCCCGCGCGGTCACCGCCTACAATGCCGGGGAAAAGGCCGTGGACGCCGCAGGCGCCAAGGCCCCGACCGATGAAAGCCGCATCTACTCCAAGGCCGTGATGGACCTCTACCGGGACAAAGCCATCCAGCCCACCGAGGGCAGCGAGGGCATCCAAAGCGTGCAGGGGCGGTTGACGCCGCAGCGCGACGGCAGCTGGGCCATCGCCTTCCAGGCCTGGATGCTCGGCAGTTCCGAGATAGAAATCACCCAGGGTGGAAAGCGGCTGGCGCTGATCAAGGGAGATGCACCTGAGGTCCGGCCTTACTTCACAACCCCCATTGCCGCCATCCAGCCCACCGCCGGGCAAGGACCCATCCGCATCGTCTATCGGGACCTCGGCAGCAAACACAGTTGCGATGCCACAGTGCCCCTGGCCGCCGGCGACTTCACGCTGTCCCTGGTCCGTTAGCGTCCGCAGTCCAACGCAGGTTCTACTTCCCCAGCTCCCCCGCCACCTTCGACGCCAGCTCCACCGTGCGGGCGAGGACGCTGCGGATGCGGCCGTCCTCGAGGGCCAGGATGCCTGCGATGGTGCAGCCTGCGGGCGTGGTCACATCGTCCTTCAGGGCCGCAGGATGTTTGCCGGTGGCCAGCACCATTTCCGCGGCGCCCAGGGTCATCTGCGCCGCCAGTTCGACCGCCACGGTCCGGGGCAGGCCCCGCATCACGCCGCCATCCGCCAGGGCCTCGATGATGATGTACATGAAGGCCGGGCCGCTGGCGCTGAGTCCCGTGACCGTGTCCATGTGCTTTTCTTCCAGTTCCAGGAAACGGCCGAGCGGCGAAAAGATTTCTTTGGCCAGCGCCACGTGGGCGTCCCCGGCGTGGCTGCCTTTGGCCACGACCGTCATGCCCTTGCCGATGGAACAGGGCGTGTTGGGCATGGCCCGCAGCACCGGGCAGCCGCCGCCGCTCGCTTCTTCCAGAAAAGCCGTGCTGACGCCCGCAGCGATCGAGATGAGCAGCGGCTTGTGGGCCAGGGCGCCCTTTGCATGGAGTTCCTGCAGGATCTTGGGGATGTCCTTGGGCTTCACGCAGAGGATCACGATCTCGGCCCAGGCGGCGACCTTGGAATTGTCTGTTAAACAGGTCACACCCTGGGCTTGGCTGAACGATTCGGCCGTCGCGGCGCGGCGCGTGGTGGCGCGGAGCTGCGCGGGCTTCACTTTGCCGGATTTCAAAAGGCCGCCCACGATGGTTTTGCCCATGGTTCCAGAGCCGAGCAGCGCGATCTTTTTTTGGTTCAGCATGGGAGGGCCTCTGCCTCCAGATGACCACGGCGGGCCGCTGCGCGTCTAGGCGCCGCCATTCCAGGCCCGCCTTGCGGGTCCGGATCCTGGATTCCAGAAACACCCGCTTCGCCACCGCCCGGGGACAAGGCGAATGTGTGGATTCGGTCACAATGGCGCTGCGAAGGCCAATGCACGCGCCGGCTCGGAAAAAAACGGATTCCTCGCGCCATCAAAGGTGTCATCACACCGATCTGCCCGAGCCAGGTTTGGCGAGCCCCGGCAAACATCTCCAAGCCCTTTTCCAAGGTGCAGGCGGAAGCGGTTTTTCCGCCGCCGGACCTCCTTTTCACATGTGGTTGGCCCGTGCAGGAGAGGAATCATCACTCCGATTCAAACTCTACGCACGGGCGCGCCAGGCCTAGATCTTCACCGCGCCGGGCGCCATGAGCGGGTTCCGCTGATCTACCGCGGGTCAGTTGACTGAAGTCACAGCGGTGGCGGGAACCTACGTGCCAGCATCCGGAATCGAGTCGTGCAATGCCGTCATCACTCACCGTCCCGATAGGAGGTTAGGCATGCGAAAGCGATCCCTGGTCATGTGGACCGCGCCGCTTGTGCGGATCGCGGGCGGAGGCGAGCCATGAAGCGATGCATTCATGTGGCCCTGCTTGCCACCCTGGTTTCCGCCGCGGGCTGGTCCCAGGACGTGAACGTGTACAGCACCACCATGGCCCAGCTCTGGAAGCAGGAGACTCCGGGCTTCGACAAGTACACCTACACCCCGGTGACCCAGTACCTCGGCATCGACGCCACCAAGCTGGGGACGGACGCCCTGTCGCTCCACATCTACGGCTGGGGCATGACCGATCTGGCCGACCAGTCCTCGCCCAACGGCAAATCCGGCGGATACCTCACCTCCGGATACCTCCAGTACCGCTTCTCCCAGGCCAACGCCGAGATCAAGGCCGGACGCTTCATGGTCAGCCAGGGCGGGGGCATGGAACATGTCGACGGCGTCAGCGCGCGCGCGGACCTGCGCGGCGGCTTCGCCATCTCGGCCTTCGGCGGACGGCCCGTCCGCTTCGCGAGCTTCCTGGATCCCGATGCGAAACAGGACTACGACTTCCAGCACGACGTGATCTTCGGCACGCGCCTCTCCTTGAGGATCCCGAAGGCCGGTGAGATCGGCCTCTCCTACCTCCAGGACGGCTCCACCGCCGCCAAGGACCTGCCGATCCCGTCCCCCGTGGACTACTCCCGGAAACAACTGGGCATCGATTTCAAGCTGTCGCCCCATTCAGCCGTCGACTTCAGCGGACGCACCCTCTTCGACCTCGCCTCGCACACGGACACGCCCGCGACCCTGGCCGAGAAACCCTCCAAGATCGCGGAACACGATTACACCCTGTCGGTGAAAGTCGCCGATTCGGTCTCCGTGGCCGGCACCTTCACCGAGCGGAACTTCTACGCCTATTTCGCGGGCAGCAACCTCAAGTCGCTGTTCCGCCAGGACGAAAAGGACAAATTCCGTTCGTTCGGAGGCAGCGTGGCCTGGGGCTCCCCTTCCTCCATCGAAGTGGTCGCCGACTTCCGCAACACCCACCGCGAGTCCTACGGGGACGCCAACCGCTTCGGCGCCGACGTCCGCTGGAACGTCAGCAAATGGAAGCTCCTGTCCGGGTTCGGATACCACCGCGTGGACGCCGACGACGCGCCCTTGACCGGCACCCACGTCCCCACCTACGGCCTGTCCCACCAGGAACTGCGCGCCTGGGCCATGTATCAGAAGGGCCTGCTGTCGGCCAGCCTGGACGGCATTTTCTACAGCTTCAGCGACAAGACCAATCCGAATCTGGGCGGAAAAGGCTCCATCTACCAGGTGGTGGGTTCGGTCGGCTACCAGACCACCACCAACCTGAAGATCTCGGGGGACATCAGCTACGGCGACGATGCCCTCTTCAAGAAACAGGTCATGGGCCTGCTCCGGGTGGAATACCGATTCGCCTCAGCCGGCAAGGGAGGCCGTAAATGATCCGGAAAACGCTTCTCCTCTGCGTGGCCATCCTGGGATTCGGAATCCTGACGGCCTGCGCCCTGCTATCGCCCCAGACGAGCTTCGCCCCCACCCATCCCGAGGGCGTGGAGGCCAGCGTAAGGCCCCTGTGCTCGGACTGCCACGGGACCGAAGCCATGAAGGGCGGCCTCAAGAATTACAACGCCTTCGATCACACTCCGACCTTCGTGAAGAACCACCGCTTCCAGGCGAACCAGGATTCGGCGACCTGCGCCTCCTGCCACGCCCCGTCCTTCTGCGCCGATTGCCACGGCGGGAAGGTCTCGATGTCGGCCTCCGTCAAGCTGGGCGACCGGCCCGACCGGGTGCTGGCGCACCGGGGAACTACCTGATCCTGCACCGGATGGACGGAAAGATGGATCCGGGCAGTTGCTACAAGTGCCATGGCCGGTCCAACAACGACAAATGCGCGACTTGCCATAAGTAGGGATCTGTTTATGCGCCAAAGGGGAACACGATGAGCAGAGCCAGACAAGTGATCAACACCCTCGTTGCTTCGGCCTTCGCCCTGCTGTTGCTGGGGTGCGGCGGCAGCAGCACCAACGCCCCCCGCTTCAACACCGCCACCGGCCAGCATCCCGCCAACTGGCTCCAGAACCATTGGGCCGAATACGCGAAGAGCCCCGCCCAATGCGCGACCTGCCATGGTTCCGTGTCGGATCCGGCGGCTGCGGGCGGCATCTCCAAGGTCAGTTGTTTCACCTGCCACACCAAAGGGCCGGGCCACCCCGCCGGATGGGCGACGGGGCTCCAGCACGGAAGGCTGGGAGCCCAGTCCGCGCCCGGCGAGAAGAGCGGCTTCGCCTACTGCTTCAAATGCCATGGCAACAACATCAGCGCAGGCCTGACAGCGACCTCGTGCCTCGCCTGCCACACCGCGTCTCCGCACCCAGGCAAACCCTGGTCGGGCGCCGACCCCGCCAAGAGCGTCCACTACGCCACGGATGCGGGGAACGCGCCGGAGTGCGCCAAGTGCCACACGAACGGGGCCAACTCCACCGTCAAACCCACGACGCCGGCTCCCGCTGGAACGGCGCCCGGCTGCTTCAACAATACGCTATGCCACAGCAAGAGCATCTAGAGGGGAGGTGCCCGATTCCATCCATCCGCCTGATCGTCATCCGTTTCGAAATCCGTAGCACAACCAAAGGGAGAGTGCCGTATGCAAACTAGACTTCTGAAAAGGCTCAGCGGGGTGATCGCCATCGCCGCATTCGCCTTCATGCTCGTCGCCTGTAAAGGCGATGCCGGGCAGAATGGCGCCACGGGCCCGGCCGGCCCGGCCGGCTCCGACGGCTCCGGCGGCCCCACCGGTCCCACGGGCCCCACGGGTCCCGCTGGCAGCACCACCATCGATGTCACCCAGTTGACTCCCGATGAATGGGCCTCGTTGGACCCCAAAGGCGCGGTCACCAGCGTCACGGTCTCCGGCCGTCCGGTGGTCAATTTCTATCTGACCGACTCCAAGGGCACCGGCCTGAAGGGATTCGGCAATATGACCTCCAAGTCGTCCACAGCGACCTTGAACAGTTATCCCAACCTGGCGTTTGCTCTCGCCAAGCTGATCCCCGAAGACCTGACCACCACCAGCAAGGCGCCCAGCAAGTGGGTCAGCTACATCGTGACCTCCGTACCGACCACCACCGCCGCCGCGGCTCCCACCAGGCCCAGCACCGACAACACCGGCACCCTGGTCGACAATGGCGACGGCACCTACAGGTACACCTTCTACCGCGACATCACCCAGATGAAGGCCTTCCTCGATGCCTACACCTACACCGGCCTGAATCTCAGGGCTGACCTGGGCGACACGACCTATGAACCGAACCTGACCCACCGCATGGTGGTCCAGTTCTCGGGCAACGCGCGCGGCACCGGCAGCAACACGTCCAATGGCGTCACCGTCGCCACCGCCGTGCCCCTGAAAAAACCCATCAACCTCATCTATGATTTCATCCCGGCCACCGGCCGGGCTGTAACCTCCGCCGACGCCCAGCGCGAAGTGGTGGCCATCCAGAACTGCAATGAATGCCATGGACAGTTGGCCTTCCACGGCGGCGGCCGGGTCGATACCCGGTACTGCGTGGTCTGCCACAACGACCAGCGCAAGTATGGATTCAAGGAAGCCGCCGTGACCGCGACCGGCTACGATCCTGCCGATGTCGCAGCTCCTGCGGTCGGCAGCGGCAATCCCACGCTGGGCCAGCGGAAGATCGGCAACGCGGCCATTGGCGATTTCCCGAGGATGGTCCACAAGATCCACCAGGGCATGGAATTGACCAAGACGGGCTACAACTACGCCAACGTCCTGTTCAACGACATCGGCTATTCCATGCTCGGCGGCGGCCAGAAGATGTGCAGCAAGTGCCACGACAACGCCGCCCAGAGCGCCAACTGGAACACCAAGCCCAGCATCATCGCCTGCGGTTCCTGCCATGACCGGGTCAACTTCGAGACCGGCGAGAACCACGGTGTCGATGTGGGCGGCCCCAAGACCGACTACACCTGCGCCGTGTGCCACGAAGCAGCGGACATCAAGACCTACCACATGACCGAAAACCTGACGCCCCACAATCCGACCGTCGCGGCCGGGCTGAAGAACTTCACCTACGAGATCAGCTCCGCAGTGGCCAGCCCCACCAACGTGGTCGTGAAATTCAGGATCAAGGCGGACGGCACAGCCGTGACCTTCGTGGCTCCCGCGGCCTCCATGGCCAATCCATTGGCTGGCTTCACCGGCGGCCCGAGCTTCCTGCTCGCCTATGCCCAGCCCCAGGACGGCGTCGCCACGCCGGCCGACTACAACAACATCGGCAGCGGCAGTTCCAATTTCCAGCCCATCAGCGTCTCCATCGCGAACCTGCTGGACACCACCAAGACCACCTCGGTCGGCACCCTGGCCGGCCCTGACTCCAGCGGCTACTACACCGCCACCATCGTCGGCGCGGCCAAGATCTTCCCCGCCGGAGCCACGCTGCGCTCGGTTTCCCTGCAGGGCTACTTCACCCAGATCAGCCCGGCCGCGGCCCGTCACACCGTCTCGGTGGTCAAGGCCGTCACGGGCGACACCGTCCGCCGCACCGTCATCGATTCGGCCAAGTGCGCGAACTGCCACGAATGGTTCGAGGGCCATGGCGGCAACCGTGTCTACCAGGTCCAGGTGTGCGTCACGTGCCACGTTCCCGGCCTGACCACCAGCGGCCGCGGCATCTCGGACACGGAGCTCGAAACCTACCGCGCCGCCGGCCTCTTCACCGCCAAGGACATCACCAACCTGGCCGCCTGGGGCATCACCATTCCGAATCCCGTCCCGGTTGGATCGAACTTCGCGTTGAATTTCCCGCAGACCACGAACAACTTCAAGGACATGATCCACGGCATCCACGCTGGCAAGGACCGCACCAGCCCGATCGCGATCGTCCGCAATCGGACCCCCGGCGCCATCGCCATCATCAACGGCGGCAATATCGGCTTCCCGGGCATCCTGAACAATTGCCAGAGCTGCCATACCTACAACGGCTTCAGCGGCACGCCGGCGAACGTCCTCGCTTCCCGCGAGAACGCCGACAACGGCACTGCGACCACCGTTGGCGCCAAGGCCTCCCTGGCCACCCTGAATGCCACGGACAAGATGATCACGCCGTTCACCGCGGCCTGCGTCACCTGCCATGACAGCGCCCCCGCCCAGGCTCATATGACCCTGAACGGCGGCCAGATCAAGGTGAACCGCAGCGCCCTGAACTCGGCCGGCGAGTCCTGCGCCGTCTGCCATGGCGCTGGCGCGGAGTTCGATCCCGCCAAGGTCCACATGTAACGTCTAACAGGGAATCCGGGATTCCACCCGGCCCCTTCCAGAATGAGCAACCCGGATGCGCCACCGCATCCGGGTTGTTTCGTATAGAGTGCAGATTCATCCAACCTTTCCCCGGAGCCGCTCCATGACTTTTCCTTCCCTCCGCCTGCTTCTGGCCACGGCCCTCCTCGCCACTGCATGCTTCAGCCTGGACGCCCAGGCCAAGCCGAAATCCGCCCCGGCGGCCACCCGCGAACCCGCCCCGGCCCACCGTGCCAAGGCCACAGCCAAAGCAGCTCTGGTGGACATCAACCGCGCCACCAAGGAGGAACTGAAGTCTCTCCCGGGCATCCAGGATCCACAGGCCGACCGGATCATCGCCGGGCGTCCCTACCTTTCCAAGGCCCGCCTGGTCACCCGTAAAATCCTGAACATCGAACAGTACAACGCCATCAAGAAGCGCATCATCGCCAGGCAATAGCCCGCGATTCCCAGTTACCGGAAAGGCTCCACGCGGCTCGGACCGCCCTGGGCGCAGCTCACCCGCGCATGAAACCAGGATCCATCTTGTAGGAGCTCATGAGTTTCAGGCGACCGATGCCTGGGATGGAGTGTGGATTTCGTCACATCGCCATGCTCTTTTGCCCCATGGATCTGGGGTCGACGTGTCGTTCCGGCGGCCCCGAAATCCCTGGCCGGGTACTCCACAGTGGCTGACAGCCGGCATCCACAGGACGGGGGCCACGGGCCCTCCCAGGCCCGCGGCGCAAGGGGCGTCATGGCCGGACCAGCCAGCAACAGGGTTTCCGCATGGGCCGGCTTGTGGTCTCATCAACAGTTGATCAATGTCACAGCATTATCCCGGGCAATTGGGCAATACTCCGGTGTCTGAACATGCAATGCCGTCATCACTCAGCGTCCCGATAGGAGGTTAGGCATGCGAAAGCGATCCCTGGTCATGTGGACCGCGCCGCTTGTGCGGATCGCGGGCGGAGGCGAGCCATGAAGCGATGCATTCATGTGGCCCTGCTTGCCACCCTGGTTTCCGCCGCGGGCTGGTCCCAGGACGTGAACGTGTACAGCACCACCATGGCCCAGCTCTGGAAGCAGGAGACTCCGGGTTTCGACAAGTACACCTACACCCCGGTGACCCAGTACCTCGGCATCGACGCCACCAAGCTGGGAACCGACGCCCTGTCGCTCCACATCTACGGCTGGGGCATGACCGATCTGGCCGACCAGTCCTCGCCCAACGGCAAATCCGGCGGGTACCTCACCTCCGGGTACCTCCAGTACCGCTTCTCCCAGGCCAACGCCGAGATCAAGGCCGGACGCTTCATGGTCAGCCAGGGCGGGGGCATGGAGCATGTGGACGGCGTCAGCGCGCGCGCGGACCTGCGCGGCGGCTTCGCCATCTCGGCTTTCGGCGGACGGCCCGTCCGCTTCGCGAGCTTCCTGGATCCCGATGCGAAACAGGACTACGACTTCCAGCACGACGTGATCTTCGGCACGCGCCTCTCCTTGAGGATCCCGAAGGCCGGCGAGATCGGCCTCTCCTACCTCCAGGACGGCTCCACCGCCGCCAAGGACCTGCCGATCCCATCCCCCGTGGACTACTCCCGGAAACAACTGGGCATCGATTTCAAGCTGTCGCCCCATTCAGCCGTCGACTTCAGCGGACGCACCCTCTTCGACCTCGCCTCGCACGCGGACACGCCCGCGACCCTGGCCGAGAAACCCTCCAAGATCGCGGAACACGATTACACCCTGTCGGTGAAAGTCGCCGATTCGGTCTCCGTGGCCGGCACCTTCACCGAGCGGAACTTCTACGCCTATTTCGCGGGCAGCAACCTCAAGTCGCTGTTCCGCCAGGACGAAAAGGACAAATTCCGTTCGTTCGGAGGCAGCGTGGCCTGGGGCTCCCCTTCCTCCATCGAAGTGGTCGCCGACTTCCGCAACACCCACCGCGAGTCCTACGGGGACGCCAACCGCTTCGGCGCCGACGTCCGCTGGAACGTCAGCAAATGGAAACTCCTGTCCGGGTTCGGATACCACCGCGTGGACGCCGACGACGCGCCCTTGACCGGCACCCACGTCCCCACCTACGGCCTGTCCCACCAGGAACTGCGCGCCTGGGCCATGTATCAGAAGGGCCTGCTGTCGGCCAGCCTGGACGGCATCTTCTACAGCTTCAACGACAAGACCAATCCGAATCTGGGCGGAAAAGGCTCCATCTACCAGGTGGTGGGTTCGGTCGGCTACCAGACCACCGCCAACCTGAAGATCTCGGGGGACATCAGCTACGGCGACGATGCCCTCTTCAAGAAACAGGTCATGGGCCTGCTCCGGGTGGAATACCGATTCGCCTCAGCCGGCAAGGGAGGCCGTAAATGATCCGGAAAACGCTTCTCCTCTGCGTGGCCATCCTGGGATTCGGAATCCTGACGGCCTGCGCCCTGCTGTCGCCCCAGACGAGCTTCGCCCCCACCCATCCCGAGGGCGTGGAGGCCAGCGTAAGGCCCCTGTGCTCGGACTGCCACGGGACCGAAGCCATGAAGGGCGGCCTCAAGAATTACAACTCCTTCGATCACACTCCGACCTTCGTGAAGAACCACCGCTTCCAGGCGAACCAGGATTCGGCGACCTGCGCCTCCTGCCACGCCCCGTCTTTCTGCGCCGATTGCCACGGCGGGAAGGTCTCGATGTCGGCCTCCGTCAAGCTGGGCGACCGGCCCGACCGGGTGCTGGCGCACCGGGGGAACTACCTGATCCTGCACCGGATGGACGGAAAGATGGATCCGGGCAGTTGCTACAAGTGCCATGGCCGGTCCAACAACGACAAATGCGCGACTTGCCATAAGTAGGGATCTGTTTATGCGCCAAAGGGGAACACGATGAGCAGAGCCAGACAAGTGATCAACACCCTCGTTGCTTCGGCCTTCGCCCTGCTGTTGCTGGGGTGCGGCGGCAGCAGCACCAACGCCCCCCGCTTCAACACCGCCACCGGCCAGCATCCCGCCAACTGGCTCCAGAACCATTGGGCCGAATACATCACCAATCCCGCCCAATGCGCCACTTGCCACGGCTCGTCCACAGACAAGGCCTCCGCGGGCGGCATTTCCGGCGTCAGTTGCTTCACCTGCCACGCGAACGGTCCCAGCCACCAGCCTGGCTGGGGGGACGGCGCCAAGCATGGCCGCCTGGGCGCCCAGCTCGCACCCTCCGCCACCGCCGGCTTCGCGTATTGCGCCAAGTGCCACGGATCCAACTATGACAACCCCACCGGCACCGCGCCTTCCTGCAAAGCCTGCCACACCAAGGCTCCCCACCCGGACAAGCCCTGGGTAGGGAACTCCGAAGCCCTGGCCAACCACGTGTTCACTTACGCGGGAAATGCGCCGGAGTGCGTCAAGTGCCACGCCAACGGCGCCAATTCCGCGCTCAAGCCGACCACTCCCGCGCCCGCGGGCACGGCGCCCGGCTGCTTCAACAACACCATGTGCCACGGCACAAGCATCCACTGACGGGCATGCGCCTTTCGCCCATCCCGAGGAGGTGTCCAAGTTGCTGATCCCGCTCGCTTTTCCATCGATTCAAACGCCGCACTTCAACCCAATCCGCAGTAACACCCAAAACAGGAGGATGTAGCATGCAACTGAAACCACTGAAAAGAATGGGTGGCGCGCTTGCAACCGCTATCGTCGCCCTCGCGCTCATCGGTTGCCGGGGCGCCACCGGCCAGAACGGCGTGAACGGGACCAACGGCACCAACGGCAGCAACGGCAACAACGGAAGCCCAGGGGCCACCTACACCCTCGACGCCACGAAAATGACGCCCGACGAGTGGGGCCAGTTGGAATTCAAGGGCAGCATCACCGGCGCGACCATGGGGACGGCCTCCACCGTCAGCTTCAAGGTGACGGATGCGAAGGGCACGCCCATCAAAGGGCTGGGCTTCACCTCCCAGGCGTCCAGCGCGAAATACCCCAGCTTCCCGAGCCTCGGCTTCACCGTCGCCAAGCTGGTGCCCGGCGCCAACGGCAGTCCCAGCAAGTGGGTGGACTACATCGTCCTGACCGCGCCGAAGACCACCGATACCGCGCCCATCCCAAGGCTCGCCAGCTATGAAAACTATGGGACCCTGCAGGACAATGGCGACGGCTCCTACCGCTACACCTTCCGGTGGGATCTCACGCAGGTCCAGTCCATGCTGGACGGCTTGAGCTATGCCGCGCCCAAATCCAGGGCCGACCTGGGAGATGTCAGCTACCAGCCGAACCTCACCCACCGCGTGGGCATTTTCATCGGCGGCAACGCCCCGGGGACCAGCACCGTCACGCCTGACGGATCCAACTCCGGCATTCCCGCCGTCCATGTGAAGACCGCGATCAACCTGGTCTATGACTTCATCCCCGCCACCGGCGCCGCCATCGGCGCCACCGACGAGCGCCGGGACATGGTGTCCATGGACGCCTGTAACAAGTGCCACACGAAGCTGGCCTTCCACGGCGCCAACCGCGTCGATCCCAGGTTCTGCGTGATCTGCCACACGGACCAGCTCAAATACGGGTACGCCGAAGCCACCACCACGGGCACCGGGTACTCGGGCTCCACGAACAAGATCCAGGGCTTCGCCGCCGCCAATTTCCCGAACATGATCCACCGCTTCCACATGGGCGAGGAACTCAAGAAGGACGGCTACAACATCTTCAACGTGCTGCCCAACGAGATCACCTATCCCCAGGACCACCGGAACTGCGTCAAGTGCCATTCCGCTTCCTCGTCGACCCCCCAGGGCGACAATTGGTTCAACAAGCCCAGCCGCATGGCCTGCGGCGCCTGCCACGACCAGGTCGACTGGCAGACCGGCAATGGCCATGGAATCCAGAACGAAGGCGGCCCGCAGCTGAGCGACCTGCAGTGCGTCGAGTGCCATGACGCTGCGTCCATCAAGACCTTCCACCTGCCCGTTCTGACTCCGGACCCCGGAAACGTCTGGAATGTCGCCGGGGGCAACAACAACACCAACGCATCCTACGTGGCGGCCTTCACCAACAACCTGCCCCCCGGCGCCAGCAAGGTGGCCTGGGATCTGAAGAGCCTCACCTTCAACGGCACCAAGCCCGTCGTCACCTTCCGCTTCCTCAAGGACGGCGCGCCGGTGGTGTTCAACACCTATCCCGCCAAGTCCGAGTTGATGGACAACTTCGTGGGCGGCCCCAGCATTTATGTGGTGTTCACCGTGCCTTACGACGGCATCGACTATCCTGCCGACTGGAACGCCAGCATCAGCACCTACCTGAAGAACATCTGGCGGGGCGACGGCAAGGACATGGCCGGTGCGAATCTTGCCGCAGGGGCCAAAGGCACGCTCACAGGTCCCGATGGAAGCGGCTACTACGCCTTGACCTTCACCGAAGCGGTCATCCCGCCCACCGCGGGCATGATCACGGCAGGCATCGGCTACACCTATGGCCTGAAAACCACCCAACCTCTGACCCAGACCAATGTTCCCGGCTACCCGTATATTCCATATACCGGCGCATTAGGCACCGGCCAGGGCGGCCTCAGCGTCCCCGCCCCCAATGTGACCAAGATGGCCAGCGGCACCATTCCTGCGGGCTTCAATGCCACGCAGGTCACGACTCCCCGCCGCGCGATCGTCACCAGCCAGAAGTGCAATGACTGCCACGGCGCGCTTGGCGTCTTCACCGCCAAGACCTACCACGCCGGCCAGCGCAACGATGCCATGACCTGCGAATTCTGCCATAACGGGCAGCGCGTCAACAGCGGCTGGGGCGTGAACACCAAGGACTTCGTCCATGCCCTGCACGGCGCAGGCAAGCGCGTGAACAAATTCTCCTGGGAATCCTCCGCGGGCCTCAAGTTCTGGACCATCACCTATCCGGCGATCCTGAACAACTGCGAAGCCTGCCACGTGCCCGGGTCCTATGACTTCGGCCTTTCCGCCAACGTGACCGAGGTGCCCAACCTCAACTGGACCACCGTGGCCACCGGCACGATCCCGAACCCTGTGCCCGTGGTCCTCACCGGCAACGAACCCATTCCGGGAACCTACTATTCGCCCTTTGTCACCGCCGGCGCCGTCTACGGCAGCGGGTTCTCCTTCAGCGGCAACACCGGCACCAGCACGCCCGCGGCCAACACCACGCTGGTGAGCTCGCCCTACGTCGCGGCCTGCTCCAATTGCCACGACTCGACCATGGCCCTCAACCACATGAAGGCGAACGGCGGGTCATTCTATGTGCCCCGCAGCAGCGTGCAGAATCCGCCCGCCGCCGGCGGCAAGCTGATCAACAGCGAGCAGTGCTTCCTCTGCCACTCTTCCGGCAAGATCGCGGACGTGGCCAAGGTCCACATGACCTTCAAGTAGCGGAACCACCGTGCCCAGCCTGCCTGGCCCGGGCATGACCTGAATCAACGGCTTGATGGCCCGGATGCGATCCAGCATCCGGGCTTTTTCCTGCCCCTGCCAGAACCCCGCGGATATCGGGGGCCGGCCGTTTCCGTGGCCTGGAACGCCGCTGTTAACCTTGGGCCATCGAACTATGGAGCCCTGCATGCCCCTCAAGCTGACCCTTGCTGCCGCACTCATCCTTGGCATTCCCGCCTTGGGCTGGGCGGCTCAGGCAAAACCAACGGCCCCAGGAAAGACATCCGCGGCCGGCAAGTCCGCGGTGGACCCCTTGATCGCGGCCCAATCCAAGGCCAGGTCCAAGGCCCTGAAAGCTGAAAAGGCCAAAACGCCGAAAGTGGCCCCAGTGGACATCAACCATGCCTCCAAGGACGAATTGAAGACCGTTCCCGGCATCACCGATGCCTATGCGGACAAGATCATCGCCGGGCGTCCCTACAAGAGCAAAGCCCATCTGGTCACCCACGACATCATCACCGCGGGGCTCTACGACAGCATCAAGAAGCGCATCTACGCCAGGCAGAACCTTCCGAAGCGCTAAACCACCGGCGTCTCCATGCCGAAGGCGCCCCATTCCTCCTTGGCGGGGCCGTAGGTGCCGGGCACCTTCAGGCCGGCCTGGCGCATGAGCACGGTCATCTGGCCGCGGTGGTGGCTCTGGTGCGTCACCAGCACGAAGAGCCCGAGCGCCCCGGTCCAGGTCATGCCGTAGAAGGGGTAGTCCATGGCCAGGGCCATGTCATTGAGCTTCGCCACTTCGGCCTGGACCGACCCGGAGACCGCCGCGTAGGTGTCCCGGATCTCCTTCATGGTGGCGGGCGGATGGGTCTTGAAGGGTTCGCCCGCGAATCCCTCGATTTTCAGGCCCATGTTGCCGGGCATCTCCACGCAGGTCTCCACCAGGTGCCACGCGATGCGCCGCAGATCCCGGTGCTCGGGCGCGACGGCCTGGTGCGAAGCGGCATCGGGAATCGCCTCCAACACGTGCAGGGTGTGCTCCACTTCATGCGCCCAAATGGTCTTGAAATCGGCGAGGTGGCGGAACATGGGACCTCCAGATAGGTTGATCCCAAGATACCCGATGAGGGAAGTCCGGGTCAGGTGAAGGCGAAGATGCCACCCCGTACCAATTCCACGCAGGACGAAGTGGACTTCAGCGCGGCCGCATAGACCGGGTGGAGGGACCGGCGCCCAGCCAGCGTGTCCAGTTCCGTAAGCAGCGGAAGCAGGTGAAGATCGACCAAACTCAGCAGGGTGGACACGACCTTGGGCACCTCATCTTCGGTGGCGTTTCCCAAGCGCTGGAGCCCCATGGCCAAGGCTTCCAGTTCGGTGGCTAGATGGTCGGGGCCCAGGCCCTCAGGTGGGCAGAATCCGAAGACCTCGTAGTGCCGGTCCAGGTCATGGAGAAGAGCTGGATCCCGCAACAAACCTGTGCGGTGGACCGAAGCTTCCAGATGCAAAACCGGATGCTCCCGGCTCACCAGGAAATGATCGGCATAGGCCACCGCGAGATCCGGTGTTTCTGAAGCCAACAAGCATTCCAGATCCGACTTCAGGGAAGCCGAAACCCAGAAGGCTTGCGTGGCGGCCTCCAGGGCCGCCTTCGGAAAGGCCCCTGGCCTGGCGTAAACCGCTGCCAGGGCCTGGAGCAGCTCGGGCAGGTGGAAGCTCATCGGAACCCCGTGGCCTGACCCGCGAACACGAAGACATAACGCAGCATGTAGCCGCCGAACAGCACCAGCCCACCGGCGGTGAGAGCCCAGCGGGGCTGGATATGGAAAGTTCCCTTCCCGAGGATCACGGGCTTGAATTCATACAGTTCGATGGCCAAGGGCAGCAGCAAGCCGACCCCCATGAAGAACATCCAGAACACGATCGTGAAAGGTCCGCCAAGCACCTGCGCCAGAGCATGTTTCACCGCCAGGCTGCTGAGCTCGCCGTGGATGAGATAGGGCAGGACGATGAACAGTTCCAACACGATCAGCGTGATGTCCATGGAATAGAGGAAACGCATCTCCTTCAGTTCCACGGGCTCCTGGTCCAGGAGCCGGGCCACCACCAGGGCCGCGGTGCCGGAGCTGAGGGCGCTGAAGAGGAACATCTGCGCCACCAGGTTGGTGTTCCAGAACGGCCGCGCCTGCACGGCGCCCAACAGCACGCCGGTGTAGATGCCCACGCCCACCGCGATGGGGAAGCCGAGCATCGCCAGATTCCGCCGCCAGGCAGAGGCATCCAGATCCAGCCACCCGCGCACTCGGACCGGAATCCGCGTACGGATTTTTTCAGGGATGCGCGCGAGCAGCGACTGCCGTTCGCTCTGCTCCAGCCAGGACCAAAGGTAGGCCAGGCTCAGGAACGTGAAGGCCACCAGCAGCCAGCTGCCGATGGACATGGGGCTGCGCCACCGGAAATGGAAAAAGATCTTCCAGAACCGGAAGGGCTGCCCCAAGTCCAGCACCAGCAGGGCCGAGCCGAGGCTCACGGGCCAGGGCGCCAAGACCGCGCCCCACCGGGCGATGCGAGGATAGGCAGAATGGCCGTCCTCCTGGATCCAGGTGGCCAGCGCCGAGGCGAAATAGAGCCCTGCGGAAAGGCCGCCCAGAAAGAGGTAATTGACGATGAGGAATTCCCAGACCGGTTCGCGCATGTCGTGTCCTAGAAAAGCTAAAGCAGGTAGTAGAGCTGGGGGCCGTTGCCGGTCTGGGGATTCTTCACTTCGTAGCGGCGGGTGGCCAGGAGCTGGTGCAGCTGGCTCTTGGGATCGTTCAGATCGCCGAACACGCGCACCTTGCTGGGGCAGGTCTCCACGCAGGCCGGCACCTCGCCGCGATCCACGCGATGCGAACAGAAGGTGCACTTGCCCACGGTGTGGGTCTCTGGATTGTGGTAACGCGCGTCGTAGGGGCAGGCGATGATGCAGTACTTGCAGCCGATGCAGTCGTCTTCCTTCACAAGCACGATGCCGTCCTCCCGCTGCCAGCTGGCGCCGGTGGGGCAGACCCGGACACAGCTCGGATCCGCGCAGTGATGGCACTGCTCAGGATCGAAGCTCATGCGCAGGCGGGGATATTCGCCTGAAGCCTCTTCGCCGATCCAGTTGCGGAAAACACCCAGCGGCACCTGGTTTTCGGCCTTGCACGCGACCACGCAGGCCTTGCAGTTGATGCATTTTTTCGCATCGATGACCATCGCGAAGCGTCGAATGGACTGAGCGGTTTTCAGGGTTTTTGTTGCCATGGCAGACTCCATCAGACCTCATGGGCGGGTCGCCCGACCAAGAGGTGGGGGGTCCGGGGGGGACGTAGTGAGCGAAGCGAGCAGGCGGTCCCCCCCGGATACATATCAAACCTTCACGACTTTGACGAAGGTCTCGTGCATGGCGGCGTTCCCGCTCACCTTGTCCCAGGCGGTCTCCAGCAGCACCGAATCGGCGGCGCCGACGTTGTGCACGCGCTTCAGCCAGGGGGACTTCTTGCCGAAGCCGTGGAGCATGAACACGCAGTCGGGCCGGATTTCCTGCGTCACCCGGGCCTTGATGCGCACCTGGCCGACGGAACTGGATACGTCCAGCAGATCACCGCTGCGGATGTTCAACTTTGCGGCTGGCTCCGGGTGGATCCACAGATCATTTTCAGGATTGTGCTCGTGCAGCCAGGGGAGGTTCGTCAACGTGGCGTGGGTGATGGTGGCCTTCCGTCCAAGCACCAGGCGGAACCGCCCGCCGCTGGGCTGGACGGGCGTGGTGTAGACCGGAAGCGGATCCTGGCCCGCTTCCTTCAACCGCTCCGAAAAGATCTCGATCTTGCCGCTCTTGGTCAGGAAGCGGTGGACCGGGTTGAGCGTGGCGCCATATTTGGGTTGGGACACAGCCACGACGCCGCGCTGCTTCATGTGCGCCAGGCCGTTCTGCACCGGCAATTCCTTGGCTTCGGCCTCCACCCATTGTTCGATGGTGTAGTCGAAATAGTCCGACAGCCCCAGCCGCTTGGCCAACCCCTGCGCGATCTCCAGGCAGGGCTTGGTGTCGTGGATGGGCTTGACCACCTGCTGCCGGTAGACCGCCGCGGGCCAGATGCCGGGCATCACCTCGATGGGATCCGTGCGCTCCAGATAATGGCTTTCCGGGAACACCACGTCCGCGTACCAGGCGGTGTCGCTCATGGCGATATCGATGACGCCGACGAACTCCATCTGGTCGAGCATCTTCATCGTCTTGCCCTGGTCCGGCAGGGCGTGGAGGGGATCCTGCTTGTAGATCATCCAGCCTTTGACTGGATAGGGCTGGCCCTTCAGCACGTTCTCGCGGAGCGGGAGATAGACGCCATCTTTGGCGCTGGCGAGCGGGAAGGCCTTTTCCACTTCGTCCACCCGCGAAGCTTTGGGATCGTCCCAGGGCAGCACGAGGAATTCGCCCTTGGCGATCTTTTGGTTCGGCACCATGCCGCCCTGGCGGTCCCAATTCCCGACGATGGCGTTGAGCAGCGCCTGGGCCCGGCGCATCTGGAAATCATTCTGGTACCAGCTGGAGCGCCGGCCCGCGTAGAACACCGCGCGCGGGGCTGCGTCGGAGAAGGCCCGCGCGATGCGGGCGATGTCCTGGGCGGGGATCTCGGTCTCGCCTTCGGCCCACTCGGGCGTGTAGGGTTTCACGTGTTCGGCGAGCTGCTCGAAGCCCACCGTCACTGACTCCACGAAGGCCTTGTCGTAGCGGTTTTCAGTGATGATCACGTTCATCATGGCCAGGATGAAGGCCATGTCGGTGCCGGGCTTGATGGGATACCACTCGTCGGCCTTGGAGGCGGTGACGGTGAAGCGCGGGTCCAGGTAGATGAGCTTGGCCTTGCGCTCCATGGTCCCGCCGATGAGATCCATGGTGTCCGGCGTGATGATGCTTTCGAAGCGGTTGGCCCCGGACATGATCACGTAGTCGGCGTTGAGCAGATCGAAGCTCGGCACCGTGCCGAAAGTCATGGAGTAGGCGAGGTTCACCGAGGCCAGACAAAGGCTGGGATGGCGCATGACGTTGGGACTGCCGAAGGCCTGGCCCAGGTTCTTGAAGAAGATTTCCTGGAACCCCTCGGTGCTGGACCAGAGCGTGCCTTCAGGTCCGTGCTTCGCCTTGATGTCGCTGAGCTTTTTCGCTGTGTAATCGAAGGCCTCGTCCCAGCTAGCCGGGCGCCATTTCCCTTCGCCCCGGGCGCCCACGCGGATGAGCGGCTGCTTGAGCCGGTCCGGATCGTAGACCTGCTGCACCGCCGCGTTACCGCGGGCACAGAGCATTCCACGGGACTTCGGATTTTCCGGATTCGGATTCAGTTTGGTGATGTGCCCGTCCTTCACCACGGCCAGGACCGAGCACTTGTTCGGGCACAGCTCGCAGGTGGTGGCGATGCCATCCAGGAACGTGGGCCCGGCCGCCACCGGCCTGCGGAAATTGCAGGCCAGCGGCGGGAGGATCATCGATCCCGCGCCGATGATTTCCATGAAAGTGCGTCGTTCCATGATCCTCTCCTGAGACTGGAAGGCAGGGCCGGGCCCGGTCCCCTAGAACTTCACTTCGAGCGCCAGATAGGTGTTCTTGATTCCGGCCGGGAAGGCGTACTGCATCATCGGATTCTTCGACAGATCGAAGTTCTCCAAGGCCATGGGCGCGATGTGCCAGCCGCTGAACGCGGTGCTGTACTTGTAGTCGATGTAGCCTGCGCGCAGGGCGACGTTCTTCGCGAAGCTCCAGTGGATATAGGCCTCCCACACATCGCCGCGAGTGCCGAGCTTCTCCGTGGCTTCTCCCGTGGCTGGGCTGTAGGTGAACCATTTGGGTGAGCCGTGGTTGAACTCCAGGCCGATACCGAGGTCGGGAGTCGGATCGTAGCGGACGCCAACGTAGTAGGCCGTGGCGCTCTGGCTGTTGACGGGATCGCCCAGCAAACCGCCGAAGCCCGTCAACTGGTAGTTTGCGCCGCCGAAGGGTGTGGGCATGTTCCAGTAGGCGCCGTACTGGGAGACCTTGCCGTTGGGGTTGCTCTTGATGTAGCCGAAGCTGCCGAAATAGGTGAAGGTATCGCCGATCCGGTGCTTCCAGGTGGCGGTCCACTGATCCATGTCGCCCAGGTTATTGGTGGCGGTCACGTACTGGGATGACGGCATGCCACCCATTCCCGCGCTGGCCGGAACCGGGAAGTTGTTGAGGCTGCCGTAAGGGATGTCGGTCATGTTCCCGAAGCGGTTGAAGCCCACGTAGACATTGGCCGAATGCACGGTGCCGAAGGCTTCGAACAGCAGCGGCATGTCGAACATGACGCCCAGCACGGTGCTGTCCTTCAGCGGGCCGATGGTGTTCACCTGCAGGGCGGGCTGCGGGTATTGCGCCGGGGTCAGGGCCGTGCCGGCATTCGGGGCCGGGAAGAAATTGAATCCCACCACCGCCGCGCTGCTCTTGATGTTGCCACCGCCGCCGAAGCCGCTCTCGTAGCCGATCCCGTAGCAGAGGCCCAGGAGCGTGTTTTCCGGCATCCCCAGCTTGTCCAGATGGAATTTCCAGCCGATGCCATCCACCATCGCGTTCACGGCCAAAGCCTGCGGAGTGGCTTGGCGCTCGCCGCCCTCGCGGACCTCGAAGGGCGGACCGTCCGATGTGTTCTGGCGGCCGATGGAGAGCACGCCCACCGACGGCCAGTCATAGACGAAACTGGCGCGCTCCACGTGCAGGATGTCGTTGGTGGGCACCTTGCCGCTGTTGAAGGAATTGGCGACAGTGTTCGGCGAGCCGTTGAAAGTCGGAACGTCCGCACCGCCGTGGACCTTGTACATGGTCAGCCGGCCCATGATCTTGGCGTGCTCGCTGATGTTGATGCCCATGCGCAGGCGCAGCCGGGTGGACCACTGCACGGAGTTGTTGTAGTCCTGCGCCGGCACGGGCATCGCCACGGGCGAAGGCACGTAGAACGTGCTCCCGCCTGGGCCGGGCATGGCCTGGGGCGCGAAACCCATGAACTGCTGGTAGGGCTTGAAGTTCCATTCCTGGCTATCGAAGCGCGTGCGGAGATCGCCGCCCCAGGCGATGTTGTCCTGGGCCACCTTGGTCTCGACCTTGGTCAGGGTCTTCTCCTGATCCTTGGCCTTTTCCTCCAGAAGCTCCACCTGCTTTTTGAGCTCCTGGATCTGTTTTTTGATGTCGTCCTGATCGGAGGTCTGGGCCCCCAGGGCCAGCGGGCCGAGGCCAGCCAGCAACAGAGCGGTGATACGCGTGATTCGCATGGGTGCTCCTTTGAAAAGAGTGGAAGGGCTGAAAAGGCAGGGCCGCGCCCGTGGCCACATGCGCGGCGGCTTGCCCTGGCAGGGTTCAGGCTAGGGATTGAACGACTCGTTCAGCCACCGCAGGTTTCAGGCTGGGGGGAATCCGAGGCGTGGTTCACCAGGAAGGTCTTGATGTCCAGGAGCTGTTCCGGCGTGCCGAATTTGGGCGTGAGGGGAACGCCCGGCTTGCCGTGCTTGCCGGCTTCGAAGAACTTCTTCCACTGGGCCTGGGTCTTGGCCAGCGGGGTCAGTTCCATCGCCGATCCGCCCTTCACATGGCAGGCCTTGCAGCTCTTCTTGAAGTAGTACTTGCCTTTCGTGTCGCTGCCCTTGGCCTGGGCCATCAAGGGGAGGGCCGCGGCCAGCGCGAGGACTGGGAACAGGTAGCGGACGGGGATTCTCATGGATTTTCCTTTCATGGAACGCGGTGGAGGGTGGGTGGATCGAAAATGAAAACCACCGCACGACCAAGTTCCTCCTTATTGGTTTTTTATTCAGTGATATTAGTCATATATCTATATAACGTTTAATGAATATTTAATCTCCCGAGGCTCGACATTCCGGGGGCCCCGCGCGCCCCTCGCTTCCAGCATCTGCGGTCTGTTCCGCGGGTGGTCCACACAAGAGACCAGAATCGGCCAAGGGCCTCCACCAGCCGATCCACGGCCGCTCCGTTGTGTCCTAGGTCACCAGATCGCCTTTGCGCAGCCGTCCAGAAGTAAGCCTTTCGTCCCCAAAGGCATTGACTCAACCGATCCGGAATATTACTCTTTGGTTGTGAGGGAAGCATGAAGCACGGGCTCAGCGATGCCATGATCGAGCAAGTCACCAGCCTTTTCGGAGCCCTGGGCGACCAGTCCCGGCTGCGCATCCTGCGCGCCCTTCTGGATGCGAAAGGGCCCCAAAGCCAGGGGGCGGTCGCCGAGGCGACTGGACTCTCCCAGGCCAACGCGAGCAAACACCTGGCCTGCCTGGTCCGGGTGGGGCTGGTGGACCGGGAGCCGGAAGGGAACACGGTCTTCTTCAGCCCGATCCTGCCGCTGGTCTCCAATATCTGCGACCTGGTCTGCGGGCATGTGAGCGACCGGGTCAAGAAAAACTACCGCGCCCTCCGCTAGACAGGCTTGCCTGGCCGGATCGGCGGGCGTGAAAAATTTCGCTTGATACTTTCCTTTTTGATTATATGATTACCTTGAAAGGTGATCCATGACTCCTGCCACCCACCCCATCTGCGCCACCGCGAGCCTTGAGGGCGCCAAGGTCAATCTGCTCGAGGAAGCGGGCGGATTGTTCAAGGCTTTGGGGGACCCCTCCCGCCTCCGGCTGCTCCAGGTGCTGCTCGCGGCCCGGGGGCCGCTGGTCCAGCACGAATTGGCGGAGCGGGCCGGCCTCCAGGTTTCCAACGCCTCCAAGCACCTGTCCCTGCTCGTCAGGGAAGGCCTGGTGCGCCGCCATCCCGAAGGCACCCAGGCCCGTTTCGAGGTCGTGGAGCCCATGGTCGCCGAAGTCTGCAACCTGGTCTGCGGCCACGTGAGCCACCGCATCCAGGAGAGCTTCAAGTCCCTAGCCTGATTTTTTTCACAGGAGTATTCCTTCATGAACAAACAATTGATTTTTTCGCTTCTGCTCGTTCCGGCCCTGTCCGCCATGGCCATGCCCCTGCCGGCGCAAGGCGCCGAAGGACAAAAGGAGTCCCCGGGGCCGCTGACCCTCGAGGCCGCCATCCGCCGCGCCTGGACCGGACAGCCGGGCCTCCAGGCGGGCGAGGCCATGGTGGACCGCGCGCGGTCCGAAGCCGACGCCATGCGGGATCTGAACCTGCCGACCGTCAGCCTGTCGGCGGGTCTCCTGCGCACGGACCAGCCCATGATGGCCTTCGGCATGAAGCTCAACCAGGCCCGCATCGCGCAAATGGATTTCAACCCGGCGGCCCTGAACAAGCCCGACGCCATCACAGGCATCGGCGGCGGCCTGACGATGAGCCAACCGCTCTATACCGGCGGACGGCTCACCGCGGCCCGCAAGGCCGGGAGCGCCATGGCCGATGCCGAAGTGGCCAACCAGTCCCACCGGCGCCAACAGGTCGCGCTGGCGGTGGTGCAGGCCTACTTCGGCGCCCAGGTGGCGGAGCAAGGAAAGGTCTACGCCGAAGACAGCCTCAGGCAAGCGCGGGAAGTCGAGCGCTTCGTGCAGGCCCGCGTGGACCAGGGCCTGATGTTGAAGGCGGAGGGCATGCGCATCCGCGCCTATCGGGCTCAAGCCGAAGCTGGAGTGGCGGAGGCGCGCCAGCGCGTGGCCTCCGCGCGTTCGGCCCTGGCGTTGCTGACCGGCATGGGGGCCGCGCCCGTCACTTTGGCGACCTCCTTGACCGGGGAATCCACCCCGTTGGCCGGAGGCGCTCCGGGAACCCGGGGCGACCTGCAGGCCGCCAAATTCCAATGGCAAGCCGCCCAGGAGGGCGCCAAGGCCGCGAAGGGGAGCCTTCTCCCGGAAGTGGGCCTGAACCTGGGGCTCGGCACCATGCGCAACACCTGGAGCAGCGGGGGGAATTGGAGCGAAGTCAGCCTGGGCTTCAAGTGGAATGTCTTCTCCGCGCCGGACCGCCGCCGCGTGTCCTCCGCCAAGGCCATGGAGCGGGCGGCCTCCTACAACCTGCGCTGGCAGGAACAAGTGGCCGGACGGGAAGCCTCCGAAGCGCAGCTAGCCATCGAGAGCGCATCGGCCCGCATCAAAATGGCGCAGGAAGCGCTGGAAGCCTCGGAATCCGTGCGCACCCTGCGCCAAGCACGGCATCGCGAAGGCCTGCTGCCCCTCACCGAAGTGCTGGATGCCGAGGCCGGCCTTTCCGGCGCCCGCACCCTGCTTCTCAACAGCCAATACGAACTGCGCGTAAGCCGCGCCCAACTGAGCCTCGCCCAGGGGCAGCCCATCGAAGGAGTCCAATAATGCGCCCGCTCATCACCCTTTCCGCCCTGGCCCTCCTGCTCGCAGCCCTCGGCTGCCACAAGCAGGAAGCCGCCAAGACCATCACGCTGCCCACCGCGAAGGTGCATCTCATCGCAGGCGGCGATGGCGCCACCGAATCCTGGGTGGCCGCCACCCTCAGCGCCACGCAGCGCGCCACGCTTTCCACGCGCATGGCAGCCTCGGTGAAGAAGGTCCATGTCGCAGAAGGCAGCCGCGTGGCGGCGGGCGCGCTGCTGGTGAGCCTTGCGGATGACGATCTCCAGAGCGGGCTGAAGGCTGCGGAAGCCGGGCTCGCCGCTGCAACGGCCTACCACCGGCGCGTGGAGAATCTCCAGAAGCAAGGCGCGTCCACGCCCAGCGAACTGGAAATGGCGCAGACGCAATTGGCGCAGGCGCAGGCGGGCCTGGCGGGCGTCAAGGCCAACATCGCCTACACCCAAGTGCGGGCGCCTTTCGCCGGTGTGGTGCAGGCCAAGCGCGTTTCCGATGGCGACTTTGTGGGCCCAGGCATGCCGCTGGTGGATCTCGAAGGCCAGGGCGCCCTGGAACTCCAGGCCACTGTCTCCGAATCCGAATCGAAAAACCTGAAATCGGGCCAGACCCTGCCCTTTGAAAGCGACGGCCGCACTGGCACCGCGCAGATCACGGCCCTGGCTCCCGGCGGTGATCCCATCTCCCACCGGAGCTCGCTCCGGGCGCGCGTCATCCAAGGCGGAGGGGATCTCCGCACGGGCAGCTTCGCCCGCCTGCGGCTTCCCGTGGCAGTTAAAGCCGACACTGGGATGTCCGTTCCACGCACCGCCCTGATCCAACGCGGCGAGCTGAACGGTGTCTTCATCATCAAGGATGGCAAGGCGCAATTGCGCTGGATCTCCCTGGGCGAAGCCGAAGGCGACCGTTTCCCCGTGAAGGCGGGCCTCGCCAAAGGCGAAGCCGTGGTGGACCAGCCAGGCGAGCTCAAGGACGGCCAACCGGTTGAGGTAGTGAAATGATGAATGAACAGAAATTGGGCCTGGCAGGACGCCTCGCCAAGACCTTCCTCCGCAGCAAGCTGACGCCCCTCATCGTCCTGGCCTCGCTGATGCTGGGCGTCCTGGCGGTGGTGCTCACGCCCCGCGAGGAAGAACCCCAGATCATCGTGCCGATGGTGGACCTCATCGTCCCCTACCCCGGCGCCAGCCCCAAGGAAGTGGAAAGCCAGCTCACCACGCCCCTGGAGCGCCGCCTCTGGGGCATTCCTGGCGTTGAATACCTGTACAGCGTCAGCCGCCCCGGCGTGGCCCTGATCACCGTGCGCTTCAAGGTGAACGAGCCCCAGGAACCCAGCCTCGTGAAGATCCACCAGGAACTGGCGGCGCATCCCGAACTCATGCCGACGGGCGCCATGAAACCCATGGTGCGCCTGCTCACCATCGATGACGTTCCCTTCCTGACGCTCACGCTGCACGGCGAGAACCAGACCCCTGGCGGTTTGCGGAAACTGGGTGAGGAAGTCGCCCGGGAACTGTCGGAAGTTCCCAGCACGGCCCAAGTGAAAGTGGTGGGCGGCGCGCGCCGGACCGTGCGCATCGAACCCGATGCCACCAAGCTCCGCAGCCTCAACGTCTCTTTGGCGGAACTGATGCCCGCGCTGCAAAGCGCCGAAGCGCAGCTTCCCGCAGGAGCCTTGGTGGATGGCGGCAAGCGCACCGAGGTGGAGGCCAGCGGCTTCGTGCTGGAGGCTTCGGAACTCAACCGCCTGGTGGTGGCTGTGCGCAATCAGCGGCCCATCTACCTGGGCGATGTGGCCAAGGTGCTGGACGCGCCGGAACCGGAACCGCCGGTGGTGCTCTACGGCGGAAAGGCCCAGCCGGGCTTCGAGCAGGCCGTTTCCATCGTGCTCTCCAAGCGCGCGGGAACCAATGCCACAGAACTGGCGGACCATGTGCTCGCGAAGGTTGAAGCCCTGAAAGGCGGCCTCATCCCGCGGGATCTCAAGCTGGATGTCACGCGCAACTACGGCGAGACCGCCGGCGACAAGTCCAATGAACTGATCGAGCACCTGCTCATCGCGACGCTGTCCGTCATCGTCCTGATCATGCTGGCCATGGGCTGGCGCAGCGCGGTGGTGGTGGGTGTGGCGGTGCCGGTGACGCTCGCCCTGACGCTGCTGCTCACCTACCTCATGGGCTACACCCTGAACCGCGTGACGCTCTTCGCGCTCATCTTCTCCATCGGCATCCTGGTGGACGACGCCATCGTGGTGGTGGAGAACATCCACCGGCACATGCATCTGCCGGGGCCGCGCAAAAGCTTCGCGCGCGTGGTGGTGGAGGCCGTGGACGAAGTGGGCAATCCCACGATCCTGGCGACCTTCGCGGTCGTGGCCGCGATCCTGCCCATGGCCTTCGTGCGCGGGCTCATGGGCCCCTACATGCGGCCGATTCCGGTGGGCGCGAGCCTGGCCATGCTCTTCAGCCTGGTCATCGCCTTCATCATCAGCCCCTGGGCCGCGCTCAATATTTTCAAGAAAGAAGCCCACCTGCCCGAAGTGGATGACAGCGGCCTGCATCCCGCGGACGTGGATACCGCCTCGCCGGAGCCTTTGATGGATTCCCCCGAGGACAACCTGGAAACCGCACCGGAAACAGCGGTTTCGAGGCTCTACCGGAAAGTCATGCGGGCCCTGCTCTTCAACATGCCCGTGCGGCTCGCCTTTTTTGGCGGGGTGCTGGTGCTGCTGTTCGGCGCCATGTCCCTGGTGGGTTTTGGCGTGGTGAAAGTGAAGATGCTGCCCTTCGACAACAAGTCAGAATTCCAGGTGCAGCTCGATCTGCCCGCGGGCACGCCCAAGGAAAACGCGCTGGCCGTGGGCCAATCCGTAGCCCGCCGCCTGCTGCAGGAACCCGAAGTGAAAGACGTCCAGATCTATTCCGGAGTGGCCGCACCCTTCACCTTCGTGGGGATGGTGCGCCACAGTTTCCTGCGCGAAGGCGCGGAAATGGTGGATCTGCAAGTGAATCTGGTGGGCAAGGGCGAACGCAAGGCGCAAAGCCACGCCATCGCCACGCGCCTTCGGCCTGAATTGGAAGCGATCACGGTCCCCACCGGCGCACGGATGAAGATCGTCGAAATCCCACCGGGGCCGCCGGTCATGGACACCATGGTCGCCGAAATCTACGGGCCTTCCGAAGCTGAACGCAATCGTCTTTCCAAGGAAGTCCTCGCAGCTTTCTCCAGCACCAAGGGCATCGTGGATGTGGATTCCACCCTCAATGCGACCAGCCCCAAGATCACGCTGGTCCTGGACCGCGAAAAAGCCGCGCTGCACGGCGTGGCGCCCAACAGCGTCGTGCAGAGCCTCTTCATGGCGGGCCAGGGCATGCCGCTCGGCACCTTCCATGTCCAGCGCGGCGCGGCCCAGGTGCCCGTGGTGCTCCAGATGGCCGCCGGACAGCGTTCTCGCCTGGACCAGTTGCTCCAGCTCACGGTGCCTGGCATGCGCGGCGCGGTGCCGCTCTCTGAACTGGTGAAGGTGCAAAGCGGCGTCGAGCAACCGGACATCATGCACAAGAACCTCAAACCCTTGAGCTATGTTTTCGGCGATCTGGCGGGCGAAATCGAGAGCCCGGTCTATGCCCTTTCCGCACTGAACAAGAAGCTCGACCAGCTCAAGGGCACCGGCGGCGAAATCATTCCCCGCTACGGCCTGGAGCATCCTGCGGATACCGAAAAGCTGGCCATCAAATGGGATGGCGAGTGGCACATCACGCTGGAAGTCTTCCGGGATCTCGGCCTGGCCTTCGCCGCGGTGCTGGTGCTGATCTTCGTGCTGGTGGTGGGCTGGTTCGAAAGCTTCACGATCCCCTTCGTGATCCTGGTGCCCATCCCGCTTTCCCTCATCGGCATCATCCCGGCCCATGGCCTGTTCGGCGCCTTCTTCACCGCCACCAGCATGATCGGCTTCATCGCGGGCGCCGGCATCATCGTGCGCAACAGCATCATCCTGGTGGATTTCATCGAGCTTAAATTGAGGGAAGGCATGAGCCTGGAGGCCGCCGTGGAAGAAGCGGGTGTGGTGCGTTTCCGGCCCATCCTGCTCACCGCAGCGGCCGTGATCGTGGGCTCGCTGGTGATGCTCGCGGATCCCATCTTCCAAGGGCTGGCCATCAGCCTGATGGCAGGATCCGTCGCCGCCACGCTGCTGTCCGTCCCCTCCATTCCCGTGCTCTATTACCTCGTCGCCCGCCGTGGCCACGCCGCTGAACTCCAGCGGAAGGCCGGGCTCTCAGGTGAGGTGGCCCCATCAGCCAACAGCTATGGGCCATGAGCCAACATTAATGAGCAAAGCTCATAGCTGAGAGCTGATAGCCCACAGCCCACAACCAACAATCAATCCGTCCCTTGAGGAGACCTCATGACCGTCAACCGCGCCCTTCACGCCATCGCCGGCACCTTCATCCTGGCCAGCCTTCTGCTCGCGCATTTCGTGAGCCCCTACTTCCTGTGGTTCACGGCTTTCGTGGGCGCCAACCTCCTCCAAAGCGCCTTCACCAATTGGTGCCTGATGGTGACCATCCTGCGCAAGCTCGGGGTGAAGGAAGACGTGTCCGAGTGCGGGGTGAAGCCATGAAATCCGTTGCGCTGCTCGCCATTCCGCTCTGCGTTGTCGCACCTGCCCAGGAAGGGAACCTCCGGGCGAAAGCCGAGGCTGCCCGCACGGAACTGGCGGGAATGCTCATGGGCCGCCTCCAGGAAGTCCTGAAGGCCCAGGGCCCGGAGAAAGCCATCGAAGTCTGCCAAAACGAAGCCCCCGCCATGGCCGAAAAAGTGGGCCGAAGCCACGGAGTCCGCATGGGGCGAACCTCCACGAAATTGCGCAATCCGTCCAACCGCACCCCCGCCTGGGCCGAAGCGATGGTGGCCGAGAAAGTCGCCGAACCGCGCTTCATCCAGGCTCCGGATGGGGGCATGCAAGCGCTCCTCCCGATCCGTCTCGGACAGGCCTGCCTGGTCTGCCACGGCCCGGAAAAAGACATTGCCCCAGGCGTGCGTTCGGCGCTCGAAAAGAAGTATCCCCGGGACCAAGCCACTGGCTACCAGGCCGGGGACCTGCGTGGCTGGTTCTGGGTCGAAGTGCCAGCCAGGAAGTTGCCATGAACCTGCTCCTCGCCAAGCGCATCCTCCTGGGCCTGGCCGTCGGCGCGGTCCTGGGCTTCGCCTATCAAAAACTCGTGGGCTGCCGCACCGGCACCTGCCCCCTCACTGCCACGCCGCTCCGCACCATGCTCTACGGCGGCGTCATGGGCCTCATCTGGGCCTTCAGCAAATAACCTCATTAGGAGTTCCACATGTCCAACGTCATCCACGCCACCACCGGAGCCTTCGATAAGCTCGCCAAGCAGGACTCGCCGGTCCTCATTGATTTCTGGGCCCCATGGTGCGGTCCTTGCCGCATGCAGGGCCCCATCCTTGATCAGGTTTCGGACACCCTCGGCGCGAAAGCCATCATCGCGAAGGTCAACGTGGATGAAGAGCCCCAGCTTGCCGCGACCTTCGGCGTGCAGAGCATTCCCACGCTGGTGGTGCTCAAAGGCGGGCAGATCGCCAAACGCTGGGTCGGCGTCCAGCAGGCTCCGACCCTGGTGCAGGCGTTGGAAGCAGCGGGAGCCCGATGACCGCCTGGATCTGGATTCCCGTCCTCCTGGGCCTGGCCTGGATGCTGTTGCGGAGGCGCGGCCTCTCTGCGGAGCAATGCTCGGCGCTGCTGGCCGGCGGCGCCCAGGTGGTGGACGTGCGGACCCCCGGCGAATTCCGCGGCGGGCACATTGAAGGATCGAAAAACATCCCGCTGGATGATCTCCAGGCCCGCAGCGGAGAACTCGACCGAGCGCGGGCCGTGGTGCTCTGCTGCGCCAGCGGTTCCCGCAGCGCCATGGCCGTGGCCCTGCTGAAGCGGTTGGGCTTCACCGATGTCCATAATGCCGGTCCTTGGACCACCCTGAGGAGTTGACCATGTCTACCTACGCATTCACCAAATCCTTGCCCGGCGCCGATTTTGATGACGTGCTTGCGCGCACGCGCGATGCGCTCCTGGCGGAAGGGTTCGGGATCCCCACGGAAATGGATACCCAGGCCATCTTCAAGGCCAAGCTCGGCAAGGATTCTGTGCGCCGCGTGATCCTCGGCGCCTGTCTTCCAGCCGTAGCCTTCGAAGCCATGGCCGTGGAGCCGGAGGTGGCGGTGCTGCTGCCCTGCAATGTGGTGGTGCGCGAACTGCCCCACGCCGTCGAGGTCACCGCCGTGAATCCCAGGGCGCTGTTCACGCTCACCGAACGGCTGGATCCGGCCCAGGCGGCGGAAGTCAAAGCCAGCTTGCAGGCCGCGCTGGAGCGCATCTAGCGAAGGGTTTCCGGGGCCACTGGACAGGGCATGGGAAAATCGAGGCGGGAATTTTTTCCGCTTCCCGTTCCCGGAAGGATCGTGCGGCATGCTGCCATTCCTGGTCGCCCAGGCGCCCATTCCAGCCCCTGTACCCCCGCCGCCGCCGCTGCCGGATGCCACGCGGGACGCGCTGCTGGAAGCCTTGGCCGACGCACGCAAGGCCGAAGCCGCCTACGCCGCGGTGCTGGCCAGGTTCGGCCCTGTGGAACCCTTCCTCGCCATCGCGGACCTGGAGCGCCGCGGCCAGGAGGCCCTGTTGGACCTCTTCCGCGCGCATCAAGTTGAAATCCCTCCGAACCCCAGCCAGGGGGCTCCGCCCACCATACCCACCACGCTGCCCGAGGCCTGCGCCCTGGGCGTGAAAACCGAGGAAGCCTCCATCGCCATGTACGAACGGCTGCTGTCCCAGGTCCGCGAAAGCGATGTGCGGATGGTGCTCCGCCATCTCCAGGAGTCCTCGCGGAGCCATCATCTCCCGGCCTTCCGCGCCTGCGCGAAATCCTGAACGCCGCTGATCAGCCCTGGGGTTCGGCGGCCTTCGGCAAGTCTCCGGGCAACCGGTCCAGATGCAATGGCAGGGGCGTGGACAGCGCCTTGCGCAAGGCCTCCGGAAGTTTGGCGTAGGCCTGGAGCGCGGCTGCCTTGCTGGGGAAGGCGCCGTAGCAGGCCTGCCACCATCGGAAGCCGTCCTTGCGCACGAAGGGCAGCACCATGAGGTCCTCTGCATCCTTGCCACCGTGTTTGGCCAATACCTTGAGTCCAGCGACGGAGCCCGAGACCACCAGGCGCAAGGTCCACTGCCCCTGGGGCGCAGCAGCCCGCTCCGCTTCGCTCAGCGCGATGGCGAGGGGCAGATTGGCCTCGCGGAACGCAGTGAGCTTTGATTCGCCGGCATTCTCCGGCGCCGGGGCCACGGATGCCGATGCAGGGGATGGAGGGGCCGTGGACGCCGCTGCGGGCGCGGCCTTCAGATTCTTGGCTACGGCCGGGGCGGGTTTCGCCACGGCGGGCTGGATGCCGGGCATCGAAGCGGCCTCGGCGGTCTTCGGGGCTTCCGTTGCTGGGGCCGGACGCTCGGGAAGCCCGGGGATGACGCGGATCTCCAGGCTGCGACTGGAGCCGCCCAGGATGTTCGCGGCGCTCAGCGTGTAGACGGTGGTTTCTGTGGGCTGCACCGTGATCCGGTCCTTGCCGTCCAGTTCCAACCCGCCAGGCTCAAGGCGCACTTTGGAATCGCCCACGCACTCCCAGCGCAGCTCCACGGGCTCGCCGGGCCGGATGGCGCTCTGCTCCGCCGTGAAGGCGCAGACCCGGGCCGGTTCGCCCGCAGGGGATTTCAGCACCTGCACTTCCACCGTGCGGGAAGCGCCACCGGCGAAGTTGGAAGCGGTGATGGTGTAGCGCGTGGTCTCGAGCGGCGTCACGGTGATCTCACTTTGGCCGTCCAATTCCAGGCCGCCGGGCTCCAGCTTCACCTTGGCGGTGCCCGTGCAGGTCCAGTGCAGCACCACCGGCTCGCCCGGCAGCACCGCGTGGGTGCTGGCCTCGAAGGCGCAGACTTTCGCGGGCTCGCCATAGGGCGCGTAGGGTTCGATGCGCACTTCCAGGCGGCCCAGCCTCGCGCCGCCGGGTTTGGCCTCGGTGAGGGTGTAGATGGTGGTGGCGGACGGTTTCACGGTGGCCTGGCCCCTGGCTTCCATCACCAGCCCGCCCGGGTCCAGCCGCACCTTCCCCGCCACCGCGCAGTCCCAGCGCAGGCCCACCGAATCGCCCGGCCGCACCGCGTTGGAGGTGGCTTCGAAGACATTGGTCTTCGCGGTTTCCGGGGCCGAAGGCTGCTGGGCGCACGCATTCACTGCGACCAGCAAGATGGATGTGAGAAGGGTGGTTCGGAGCATGCGGGTACCGTTCGGGTGACCCAATAGTTTAAGGCCTATTGGTGTGGGAAATGAGGAGCGACCGAGGCATAAGGGTGGGACATCCAAAAAACACACGAATCTCCTATTGATGTTTTTTTATGCCATCATAAAATGATGATAAGGAGCGCATCATGTTCAGCACCACCCTTCGCATTGATGAAAGCCTGGGCCAATTCCTGCAAGAAGCGGCACGCCGAAGCGCGCTCAGCGTAAACGCATTTCTTGCTGATCTGATCCGCCGAGAGCAGGAATCCGCCGCCCGGAAGCGTCTTGCCCACGACTGGCGTGCCTACGCTGAGGACGCCGAGGCCCAGGACGTAAGCTACGCCATGGCTGCCCAGGCCCAGGTGGTGTCAGAACCTAAGCGGAAGGCCTATGGGGCTAAGCCCAAGGGCGCTGCGGTTTCTACCGCCAAGCCCGGTACAACATCCAAGGGAAAGGCTGGAAAGCCGGGCTCCGCCCGATGAGCGAGCACTTGCAAACGTGCAATCGTGGGGAAATTTGGATGCTTAATTTCGAGCCACGACGGGGTTCCGAGCAGGGCGGTTTCCGGCCCAGCGTCATCCTCCAGACGGATCTCGGCAACCACGCCCATGGCGCCCGCACCACCATCGTGGTGCCGCTCACCACCAGCGGCCGCCCCTTTGTCTTCTACATCCCCATTCCCAAAACCAAAGCTACGGGCCTTTCCGCGCCCAGTTGGGCCAACTGCACGCAACTCTTCACCGTGGACAAGGAAAGGCTGGTGAAACGCCTGGGAAAAGCGGAAAGCAGCGTGATGAAAGCGATCGGGGAAGCACTGAAAGCCACACTGGAGCTGGAGCTGTAACCCCTCCACCTAGGTCGTCAGCAGAATTTCGTGGATTAAAGAACCGCGTCCATGGGCGCCGTCTCTCCCACCCGCAGGGCCACGGCCTGGGCCGCCACCAGGGGCAGGCCGCGATGGGCGAAGTGGATCGCGGCTTGGATCTTGTTGTGGTAGAAGGCGGCTTCGGGGCTTTCGGTGAGAAGGGCGCGGACCGCCGCGTCATCCTCTGCAGCCACGCCCCGTTCCTGCAAGAGCGCCGCCAGCTTGGCTTTGGCTACCGAAGCCTGCTGCAGCAGCAGGTGGCCGCCGACCAGGTGGCCGAGCATGTCGAGGATGGGCACGGCATTGAGCACCGTCAGCAGCAGGCCGTCTTCGCGGGCGGGGATCTCGGTGAGCACCGCGCCCATGGCCTTCACAGCCGAACCGAGCTGCTGCGCGGAAGGCCCAAGCACCGGGTCCGATGCGAGCCCCTGGGCGTTTTCCGCCACCAGGCCCAGCAGGTGCTTCACCGGGCGCCCGTCCTGCATGCGGAATTTCCGTCCCACCAGGTCCAGGGCCTGGATGCCGTTGGTGCCCTCGTAGATGGAGGCGATCTTGCAGTCCCGCAGGTACTGCTCGGCGGGGTAGTCCATGGTGTAGCCGTAGCCGCCGAAGGTCTGGAGCGCCCATTCTGTCACGCGGAAGCCCCAGTCCGAACTCCAGGCCTTGCACACCGGCGTGAACAGCTCCACCAGCCCCTGCCAGCGGTCCTTGTCCTCGCCTTTGGTCGAATGGGCCATGTCCATGCACCAGCCCGTGTAGGAGACCAGGGCGCGCATGGCCTGCACATAGGCGGCCTGCAGCAGCAGGGAGCGGCGCACCTCGGGGTGCTGCACGATGGGGGCCTGGGGGGCGTCGGCCTTCTTGTTCGAGAACAGGCGGCCCTGGAGCCGCTCGCGGGAGTAGGCGAGGGCGGCCTGGTGGGCGGCCGAGGAGATGCTGAGGCCCTGGATGCCCACTTCGTAGCGGGCCGCGTTCATCATCTGGAACATGAGGCTGATGCCCTGGCCCTCCTGGCCCAGCAGGAAGCCCTGGCAGGCGCCGCCGCTACCGAACACGAGGCTGCAGGTGGGGGAGCCGTGGATGCCGAGCTTGTGCTCGATGCCAGCGCAAATCACATCATTGGGCTCGCCCAGGGAGCCATCCGCCTTCACGCGGACCTTGGGGACCACGAACAGGCTGAGGCCCTTGGCGCCGGCGGGCGCCCCGGGTATGCGGGCCAGGACCGCGTGGATGATGTTGGGGGTCAGGTCGTGCTCGCCGCTGGTGATGAAGATCTTTTCACCGGTGAGGAGGTAGCTCCCGTCGGCCTGCTGGACGGCCGTGGTCTTGATCTCCCCGAGGTCGCTGCCGGCGCCGGCTTCCGTGAGGCACATGGTGCCGGTCCACTCGCCGGTGTACATGCGCTCGCAGTAGGTGGCCTTGAGCGCATCCGTACCGAAATTCTCGATGAGGTGGGCGGCGCCGCGGTTGAGCAGGATCTGCAGGCTGACGGCGGTATTGGCCCCCATGATGAACTCGCTGATGCCGGTCCCCACCGATTCGGGCAGGCCCATGCCCCCGAAGTCGGGGCGCATGGTGGGGCTGATCCAGCCCCCGGAAGCCAGGTCCTGGTAGGCCGTTGCGAAGCCCTCCGGCAGGCTCACCTTGCCATTCTCAAAGCGGGCCCCGATCCGGTCCCCCGCTTCGTTGCAGGCCGCGACGCTGCCCTTGCTGACCTTCAGGGCCTCGTCCAGCACCATCTCCAGCTGCTCGCGGTCGAACTCGCCGTAGGCGTCGGAGGCCAGGACCGCGTCGAGATCCAGCCACTCGAAGAGGTTGAACTTGATGTCGCGGGCGTCGTCCAGGTATTTCATGGGACCTCCGGATAAGGGACGGGATAGGCAGAATGCAGGAGCCGCGGAAAGGCGCTCCTACATTCTTTTCCCGGCGGGCCCTTCCGTCCATGCCCTACCGTAGGACAGATTGCCCCCCCCGCCCCCCTTCCCTTTTTTTTTTTTTTTTTCCTCTCTCTTTCTTTGCCTCGTGTGTTTCTTTTTCTCTTTTCTTCTTTTTCTTGCCTCCTGGCCCCCCCTCTCCGGCCTGGGGTTGGCTGGCTCTGGGTTTTTGGGGTTTTGGTTTTGTTCCCTTTTTCCCTTTTCCGGCCCTTTTGTTTCCGGGTTTTCTCTTTCCTTTGGTTTTTTTTTTTTTTTTTTTTTTCGTTTGGTTTTTTTTTGGTCCTCGGTCTTCGCCTTGCTCTGGCTCTCCCCCTCCCTCTTTTTTTCTCCCCCCCCCCCCCCGGGCTTTTTTTTTTCTGTCCTCCTCCCGGGGGCCCCCGGTGGTCCCCCGCCTCCCTTGGCCCGGCCTTCCTGGGGGGGTTTTTGAAATCGCTCTCCTTCCGGGGTTTCGCATCTATGCAGGCTGAATCCCAGCACTGGATTCAAGTTTTTTATGGGGTGGATCAAGTCCAGCAAAGCTCGGGCCTGGGGGGTGGTTCTTAATTTGGGTAATTTTGTGTGTTGGGCTATTTTTTTTATATAGCACTCAAAACCTTTTCTGCCACGGATCCACACGGATTCTTTTCCCGTGGCTCACACCGGCGTGACGCTTCGGCGCTTGGTGGGCCAGGCCTCGCGGCGGCGGGCGCGCTTCAACCGCGTGATGAGTTCGTGGCGCAAGTCGCCGGGATCCACAATGGCGTCCACGTGGAGGTTGGCGCCCAGGCGCTTGAGGTCCACATCCTCGTTGTACTCGTCCCGGAGCGCCTGGATGTAGGCGGCGCGCTCTTCTTCGGGCTTTTCGGCGATCTTGTTGGCAAATACTGCGTTCACGGCGGCCTCGGCGCCCATGACGGCGATGCTGGCGGTGGGCAGCGCGAGCGTGGCATCGGGGTCGAAGCCCGGCCCGCTCATGGCGTAGAGGCCCGCCCCGTAAGCCTTCCTGACCACCACGCAGATGCGCGGCGTGCTGCACGAAGCCATGGCCGAGATCATCTTGGCGCCATGGCGGATGATGCCCTGCTTTTCAACCGCGCTGCCGATCATGAAGCCCGGCACGTCGCTCAGGAAGACCAGAGGGATGCCGAAGGCATCGCAGAGCGTCATGAACCGCGTGGCCTTGTCGGCGCTGTCCACGAACAGCACGCCGCCCTTGACCCGGGGCTGGTTGGCGACGATGCCCACGGGTTTGCCGTCCAGGCGCGCCAGGCCCGTGATGATCTCGCCCGCATAGAGCTTCTTGATCTCCAGGAAGCTGCCCTCGTCCACCAGGCCTTCGATGAAGTCCTTCATCTGGAAGGCCGTGTTGATGTCTGTGGGAACGATGGCGCCGAGCGCCTTGGCCTTGGCCGCAACGGGCTTTGATTCCTGAACCGGCAGCGCGTCTTCGCAATGCTGCGGAAAGTACGCGATGTACTTTTTGCAGAGCTCGATGGCCTCGGCTTCGGTCTTGCAAAGGAAATCCCCGCAGCCGGACACGGAGCAGTGCATGCGCGCGCCGCCCAGATCCTCCAGGCTGATTTTTTCACCAATGACCATCTCCGCCATGCGCGGCGAGCCCAGGTACATGCTCGCGTTGCCCTCGATCATCATCACCACGTCGCAGAAGGCCGGGATGTAGGCGCCGCCCGCGGCGGAAGGCCCGAAGAGCAGGCAGACCTGCGGCACCAGTCCCGAAAGCGCCACTTCCATATGGAAGATGGTTCCCGCATGGCGGCGGCCCGGGAACATGTCGAGCTGGTCCGTGATGCGCGCCCCGGCGGAATCCACCAGGTAGAGCATGGGCACCTTCTGGCGCAGCGCCACTTCCTGGATGCGGACGATCTTCTCCACCGTGCGCGCCCCCCAGGAGCCCGCCTTGATGGTGGAATCGTTGGCCATGAGCGCCACCGGACGGCCGCCCACCGTCGCCGTGCCGGTCACCACGCCATCCGCCGGGAGGTCCTTGTGCAGCGCGTTGGCGAAAAGGCCATCCTCCACGAAGGAACCCTCGTCCACCAGCAGCCGGATCCGTTCCCGCGCGAAGAGCTTGCCTGCCTCCGCATTCTTCTCGTGGGCCTTGGCGTGGCCGCCCTTGCGGATGCGTGCGGCTTCGGACTGGAGCTGTTCGGGATTCATGGAGGCCTCGAAGACGAATGCTCCAGGGTATCGCGAGCGGAGCGGATGGCCGACCTCGGTTCCACCGCGGCCGCCCAGGTGTGGGGTAGCCTGTTTCCATGTCCGCGTTCCGAATCCGGCCTCGCCCGCCAGCACTCCGCCAGTCCTGGAGCTGCTTCCACGGGCTCCCTCTGCGGGCCGAGACCGCCCATGCCTAAGGTCCGCTCAGTATTGAGGTCCCGTTCCTTCCTCATTCTCTGGGGTTTCTACTTCTTCATATTCGCAGCCGGGTATCAGCTCTTTCCAGTGCTGCCGCTGCGGTTGCGGGACCTGGGCGCCACGCTGGCGGAGAGCGGGCGGTTCATGGCGGCCTTCACGGTGGGGTCGGGACTCGGCGCACTGTTCACGGGGCCCCTCGGGGACCGCCTGGGCCAGCGGCGGGTGCTGCGCGGGGCCTCGCTCTTCTGCGCGGCCTGTTTCTTCACCTACGCGGTGATGCCCGGACGCTGGGGCTTCTATGTCCTGGCGCCCTTGCACGGCCTGCTGTGGTCGGGGCTGCGCACGGCCTCCGTGGCGGAGGTCGGCGGACTGCTGTCCGACAGCCACCGCGCCGAAGGCTTGTCCATCTTCGGTCTGGCCAGCCCTGGCGGCGTGGCGGTGGGACCGCTCCTGGGCCTATGGCTCTTCCCGCACCTGGGCTTCCACTGGCAGATGGCCCTGCTTGGCGTCTCGTTCCTGGGCGCCCACGTGCTGGTGGGAAGGCTGCCCAAGGATCCGCCAAAGACGGAGCGGCCACCGTTGAATCTGAGCCTGCCCGAACGCAGCGTCTGGCTGCCCGCCGCGATTCTCTTCCTGTTGGCCCTGAGCTATGGCCCCATGCCGCCCTACGCGGCGCAGGAAGCCCTGGCGCTGCGTCTGGCCTGGCCTTCGGCGCTGCTCACCTGTTTCGCCCTGGGCATGGTCGGGATGCGATTCATCCTGGGCCTCCGCGGACTGGGCTCGGATCCGATGCGCCTGGTGCCGGGAATGATGGCGATGGCGCTCGGGGGGAATCTCGTTCTGGCGGCCCTGCCCGGCGGCTCCTTCCTGGGCCTGGATCTCGGATTGGTCCGGCACATCCTGGGGGCTCTGATCTACGGCGGAGGCTACGGCATCGTCCACACGCTGATCTTCTCCGCCGTGATGACCCAGAGCAGCACCGCCCGGAGGGGGGCCGCGGTGGGCGCGCTTTACGCGGCCTTCGATGCGGGGGTCGCCGCCGGCAGCCTCACCATCGGCTGGCTCATGCAGCACCGCTCCTTCCGGTTCGGCTGGGGGGCGGGGGCAGCCTGCCTGGTGCTGGCCTGGCTGCTGTGCCTGAAGTTCGCCGGACGGACGGATAGCCTCAGCCGCCGCCCTTGAGTCTTCACACTCTCGACCCTCGACCCTCGACTTTTCGACTCTTCAACTTTTCAACTCTTCAACTTCTCGACTCTCGATCCCAGTCCGTGAGCCGCCATGAGATTCTTATGGGATGCCCGAACTGCGCCCCACCCTCTGGACCCGTCCCTTCCTTCTCATCTGGTCCTGCACTTTCCTAACCTTTTTTGCGGCCTTCCAGCTCTTCCCCACGGCGCCGTTGCGGCTATTGGAACTGGGCGCCTCCCGAGCGGAAAGCGGGCTCTTCCTGGCGATCTTCACCGGGGGATCCTCCCTGGGCGCGCTGGTAACGGGGCAGATGGCGGACCGCATGGGGCACCGGCGGATGCTCGTGGGCACGGCGACGGGCTTCACGCTGATCATGGCGATCTACGCATTCCTGCCGGTGCGCTGGGGGTTCTACGCGCTGGCGCCCTTCCATGGGGCCGTGTGGTCGGGCCTCATCACCTCGACCGTAGCCATGCTGGGCGGCATCCTTCCCGAGGAAGGACGCGCCAAAGGGATGAGCTGGTATGGCCTGGCGAGCCCGCTGGGCGTGGTGTTCGGTCCCTCGGTGGGGGTGGCGCTTTATCAGCACGGCTCCTTCCGCACCATGTGCCTGCTGCTGGGACTCTGCTTCCTCGGGCTATCGCTGCTCGCGCGGTTCCTGCCCGAGGACGCCCATCTGGAAAGCCATGAAAAACCGCCCTTGCAGTGGCCGGACCGGCCCGTGCTGGTGCTGTCCTCGGTGCTGCTCTTCGTGGCCTTCAGCTACGGCGCCATGACCAGCTACAGCACCCAGGAAGCCATCGCGCTGGGGTTCAAGTGGCCCTCGGCTTTCCTCTCCTGCCTCGCGTTGGGGATGGTGGTGATGCGCCTGGTCATGGCCTCCGCGGGCTTTGGCGAAAGGCCGGCCCGGCTGCTGCCCTGGATGCTCCTGCTGGCCATCGCCGGCATGGCCATCATGGCTTTCGCAGGGGGGCGCTGGGAGCAGGGCGGGAGCCACCTGGGCCTGGTGCGCCATGTGGCCGCGGCCCTGCTCTACGGCGCGGGCTACTCGATGGTCTACACGCTGCTCAACACCGAGGTGCTGAGCGTGGTGTCGCCCGACCGCCGGGGCGCGGCCTTCGGCACCTTCATGTTCGCGTTCGACGCGGGCATCGGCCTGGGCAGCCTTCTGCTGGGAACCCTCATCGGCGCCACCAGCTTCGCCTGGGGCTGGCGCGTCGGCCTGCTGCTGATGCTCTGCGGGCTGCCGCTGACGGTGGGGATCGCGCGGCGGGGAAAGCGGCCCACCTCACCAGACCAATGATTCCGGGTTGTCGTAGGAAGTCCGCAGCACCAGCTTGCCCTCCTTGGCGAGGCCCGGGAGGTCCGTCAGCATGCGCGGGGCCCAGGCCAGGTCCGCGTCCACGGTCTCGCAGGTGAGGCCCACCCAGCCGTTCCTGCCGCTGCGTTTGACGGCATAGAGGCATTGATCCGCGATCTCCACCGCATCCTCCCAGTGGAAGGTGCCGGGGTGCCCCGGCAGCAGCGGAAAGGCGGAGAACCCCACCGAGCAGGTGCGCTGGATGAATTTCCCGCCGCCCATGTTGAAGCGGTGGGCCTCCATGGTTTCGCGGATCTTCCGGGCGATGTTCAGGGCCGCCGCGCGGTCGGTCCGCCGCGCCACCACCAGGAACTCCTCGCCGCCCCAGCGGACCACCGTGTCCGCCTCCCGGCAAGCCTTGCGCAGCACTTCGGCGGCCTCCTTCAGCACCTGGTCCCCTGCCGCATGGCCGTGGGTGTCGTTCACGAATTTGAAATGGTCCAGGTCCACCAGCAGCAGGACCAGGTCCTCGCCCTTGGGCAGGCCGGGCTCCCCGGACTCCAGGAAGTTCCGGTAGACGCGCAGCACGCGGACTTCCTCGTCCGGCATGTGGAGGCCCAGGAAGCGGCGGTTCCGCAACCCGGTGAGGGCGTCCAGCATGCTGGATTCCTCCAGCGCGAGATTGGCCTGGTGGAGGGCGGCATTGGATTCCAGCAGGTCCGTGGTCCGCTGCCGCACCAGGGCCTCCAGCTCCTGGGTCCTGCGCAGGAGCAGCGCCGTCCGCCGGCGGATGATCAACAGGATCAGGCCCGTGGCCGCCAGGCCCGCCAGGAGGAAAAACCAGGGCTTCTGCCACCAGGGGGCGAGGATCTGGAAGGACTGCGTCGAGGGTTCGCCGAATTGCCCGTTCGCATCTCCGAAGCGCACCTCGAAACGGTAGGAACCCGCTGGCAGGGTCGTGTAGCGCGCCTCCCGGGCGGCGGTATCGCGCCATTCATCCTCGAAGCCCGCGAGCCGGAACTGGGCCTTCAAATGCGATTCATCCTGGAAGCTGGGCGAGGCGAAAGCCAGGTCCACGCTCCGCCAGCGATAGGGAATCCGCAGATTCTCCCCAAGCGGGAGCATCCGCCCGGAGCCTTCCTTCATGAGGATGATCCTGGCCTTGGGAGCCTGGGGTGGACCGTGGTAATAGGCGCTGTGGAACTGGGCGATGCCTGCGCTCAGGCCCACCCAGACATCGCCACTTGGTTCGAGGAGCAACGCATTGGCGGTGCAATCGTCGCCCGGAAGTCCCTGGCTGCGCCCATAGCGTTCGAAGGCGCCGCCCGCCTGGTGCTCCGGCTGCCAACGTTTCACGCCTTGGGTGGTGCCGAACCAGAGCACGCCCTTCGAATCGCAATCGAGGGAAACGATGTCGTCCTGGAACAGCTCCGCGGGTTCCTGCACATGCCCCGCCACCTGCCAGACGCCTCCGTTGCGGCTGAGCCGCGTGAGGCCGTGGGCGGTCCAGTAGGCCACCCAGAGATTGCCCTTGGCGTCCCTCGCGAGGCCGCTGGGATTGGGATCCTTCAGTCCCTCGGAGGGGCCGAAGTGGCGCCAGGAGCGGCCGTCAAAAAGACCAAGGCCATGGTCGCCGGCGGTCCAGACCAGGCCCTCCTGGTCCACCAGCACGCGGTTGACGGTCGCTTCGCTGCCGCCCGGAAGGTTCGCCAATTCGCAGACGAAGGCGCCGCCGGGGTTTCCCGGGGCCTTTCGCAGCCGGTGCAGGCCAGCTCCCTGGGTGCCGATCCAGATGGTCCCGTCCAGGCCCGCCGCGAGCGAAGTCACGGTGTTCCGCTTCACGGACTGGAGGAGGATCTCCTTGAATGCTGCCTGGCCAGGCGCCCGGTAGAAGAGGGTGTTGGGCTTGCGCTCTGCGGATTGCCCGCCCGCCCACACCCCGCCATCGGGACTCTCGGCGATGGCATAGAAACTGCGCTCGTGGGTCTCCGGCACCAGGATCCAGCCACCATCTTTGAGACGCGCCATGCCGCGCGGCGTGGCCGCCCAGAGTTCTCCGTCCCTGCCCCGGTGGAGGTTCCACACCGCGTCCACGGGAAGGCCCTGCTTGCGCGTGAAGGCGGTCCAGAGAAAACGGCCCTGAAGGCGGTGGAGGCCTTCGGCGGCCACCCACAAGGAACCCTCGCGGTCGGTGAGGGTGGCGTTGGCCCAAGCCGAAGGCAGGCCATGGCCTTCATCCAGGATCCAGACGCGGCCCTTCTCGAAGCAGGCCAGGCCGCTATCCGTGGCGGCCCAAACCCGGCCCTCGTGGTCCAGGCTCAGTCCATCTCCCGAGGCGACCGGTTTGCCTGGCAGCAGGCTGGAAAGGTCCTCTGGCTTCGCCCCCCAGGCGGCGAACCTGACCAGGCGGGAACCGCCCCGGATCCAGATGGCGCCCGCGCGGTCCACCCGCCCGCAATTGAAAAGCTGCTTCCGCAATTCCTCCGGCAATTCCAGGAACGACCAGGAGTTCCCCTGGCGGCGCACCATGCTGCTTTCGCGTTCGCCGGGTTTCCCCCGCCGATGCACGGCGAACAGGGTGCCGTCTTTCGGATCCACCCAAAGGGCGGAGGCACCGCCGGCCGGGTAGTCCTTCACCGGCTGGAAGGTCCGGCCGCCATCCTTGCTGAGGGAAAGGCCGGCCAGCGTCCCCATCCACACTTGCCCCGCCCCGTCCCGGGCCACGCAGGCGAAGCCCTTCTCGGGGACGCCATCCTTCGCCCCCCAGGGCTGGAAGCGCTGTCCGTCGAAGCGCATGGGGCCGCTCTGCGTGAACACGAACAGCCCGCCGGGAATGGGTTGCACATCATTCACCAGCAGATCGGAAAGCCCTTCCGCCAGGCCGAAATGTTTGAACCGCTGGCCGTCGTAGCGGAACAGGCCGCCTTCGGTGCCCACCCAGACGTAGCCTTCGTCATCCTGGGTGAGGCAGGTGGTGGCGAGATTCGTCAAGCCCTGCTCAGGGCCGTAGGATTTGAACCGGTAGACGCCCTGGGCCTCGGAAGGGACGGAAGGAAGGACTGGACTTGCCAGGCACAGGGAACAAAGCGCAACAGAAAGCGTCCGCCTAAACCGATGAAACCATGGAATGCCACGGAGCCTGGGGTCAGCGTCCAAACGGAGCCTCTACAACTTTCTATGAACCTTATATACGCTGGCTTGGTCCCGGGGCGCGATGATTAATTCATCAATATTCACATGATCGGGCAGGGCCAGCGCCCACCGGATGCATTCGGCGATATCGACCGCCACGAGCGGCGTCATCCCCTGGTAGACCGCCTTGGCTTTGGCCTCGTCGTCCAGCCGCACCCGGGAGAAGTTCGTTTCCACGAGTCCCGGATCCACCGAGGTCAGCCGGATGGGCTCGCCGCAGAGCTCGATGCGCAAAGCCTGGACCAGCGCCCGCAGCGCATGTTTCGACGCGCAGTACACCCCGCCGTTCTCATAGACGTTGTGCCCGGCGATGGAGCCGATGCTGAAGAGATGCCCCCAGCCCGCCTTGCGCAGGTGCGGCAGCGCAGCCTGGAAGGTGCGGATCACGCCTTCGACGTTGGTATGCAGCATCAACTGCCAGGTCTCCTCGGAGATGGCCTCGATGCGGTCCAGGCGTTTGGCCAGGCCTGCGTTGGCCACCACCGCGTGCAGGCCGCCAAGGGCCGCCGCCGCATCATCCACGAAAGCCTTCACGGACCCGGAATCACGCACGTCCACGTAGCCCGCGAAGGCCTGGACGCCGTGCGCCGCCTTCAATTCGATGCCGAGCTTCTGCACCAACTCGACGCGGCGGGCGCCCAGGGCCAGATGGCAGCCGCCAGCCGCGAGCAGGCGCGCGGTGGCTTCGCCGATACCGCTGGAAGCCCCGGTGATGAGGACGATCGGATGGTCGGGGCGCATGGGTTGCTCCGCTATTCCTGGTACTGGTCCACGGCCCGCGCCAGAAGGTCCATGGCGCGCTGGAGTTTGGGCACTTCCAGCACGTAGGCCAGACGGACCTGATTCAGGCCCTTGGGTTTGCCGAGCGATGGATCCTGCGCGTAGAAGCCGGGCCCCGGCGCCACCATCAAGGTTTCGCCCTCGTGGGAGAAATCCGTCAGCAGCCAGCGGGCGAAGGCCTCGCAGTCCGGGATGGGCAGCTCGGCCATGATGTAGAAGGCGCCGTTGGGCTTCTCGCAGACGAGGCCTGGAATGCGCTGGAGGCCCTCGAAGGTGGCGTCCCGCCGGCGCAGGTATTCATCGCGCATGGGCGCGAAAATGCCCGGGCCCAGCTTGGTCATGGCCAGCGCCGCCGCCTGCTCCACCACCGGCGGGCAGAGCCTTCCCTGGGCCATCCGCACGGCTGCCGCGCGGACCTCTTTGTTGCGCGTGGCCAGGCACCCGATGCGGGCCCCGCACGCGCTGTAGCGCTTCGAAATGCTGTCCACCAGGATGGCGTGGTCGTCGATGCCTTCCAGGTGCAGGATGCTGGTGTGCGACCCCTCGTACACGAATTCGCGGTAGACCTCGTCGGAAATGATGAAGAGGCCGTGATCCTTGGCCATCCGCGCAAGGCGCCGGAGTTCCGCTTCCTTCAGGACCGTGCCCGTCGGGTTGTTCGGCGAGCAGATCAGGATCGCCTTGGTGCGCGGCGTGATGGCCGCGAGGATGGCCTGGTCGTCCGGCAGGTGGAACCCCGTGGCGGCCTCGGTCCGCAATGGGCGGAGCGCCACCCCGGACATCATCGCGAAGGTGTTGTAGTTGGTGTAGAAGGGTTCGAAGCAGAGCACCTCGTCGCCCGGTTCCGCCACGATCTGCAAGGCGAACAGGATGGCTTCGCTCCCGCCGAGCGTCACAACGAGATCGCTCTCGTCCAGCTCGATGCCCGCGGCGCGGTAGTAGTCGGCCAGGGCCAGCCGGTAGGCGGGTTCGCCCTCGGAGCGGCCGTAGGCGATGACCTTGCGGTCATAGGAATGCAGCGCATCCAGGAAAGGTTGCGGCGTGGGGACATCCGGTTGGCCGATATTCAGGGCGAGGACCTTGGTTCCCCTGGCGGCCGCGGCATCCGCGAGCGGCGCCAGCTTGCGGATGGGGGAGTCCGGAAAACGGTTCGCGCGGGCCGAAATGCGCATCATCAGGCTCGGTTCCATGGGGTGGTCTCCTGGGGCCTGCCGACGATCGCGCGATCTCATGGTGGGCACACCCAGCCATTATACCGAAGCCCTCGGAGCCTCAAAAACCTTGGAAATCCTGGATTTGAAGGGTTCAATGCGGGAACCGGGGGGCTGAGCCATCAGGCCCTGAGGCTACCCGAGGTAGGCCGCATCCTCCCGCTGGAAGTCCCGGGACCCTCGGATAAACTGGGCTTTCTGTCTCCGAACTCCCGGAGTCCTACTTCGCCGAGGTGGCCGTGCTCGATTTTTCCCTTAGCCCTGAACTGCTGGCCCTTCAAGAGAAAGCCCATGATTTCGCGCTCAACGTGATCCGGCCGGTGGCCCGGTATTACGACGACACCGCCGAATGGGCGACGCCGGTCTACAAGAAGGCGTGGGATGAAGGCTACCTGCAGGCCCTCGTGCCCAAGGAATACGGCGGCCCCGGCAAGAACCAGATCGAGGAAGCGGTCGTCTGCGAGGAGATGGCCTGGGGCTGCGGCGGACTCTACACCTCCATCATGGCGAATGGGCTGGCCATGACGCCCATCCTCATCGCCGGGAGCGACCAGCAGAAGAGGAAGTGGCTCACGAAGCTCACCGAAGAACCCCTCTTCGCGGCCTTTTCGCTGTCCGAGCCCGAGGCCGGATCCGATGCCGGCGGCATGACCTGCCGGGCGGAATTGAAGGGCGACAAGTTCATCATCAACGGCACCAAGTGCTACTGCACCAATGGCGGCCACGCGGACTTCTACACGCTCTTCGCCTCCACCAACCCCGACAAGGGCGCCCGCGGCACCAGCTGCATCGTGGTGCCGCGCGACACGCCGGGCCTCCGGGTCGGCAAGGCCATGGACAAGATGGGCCAGCGCGCTTCGAACCAGGTCCATGTCCATTATGAAAACGCAGAAGTCCCCGCCGAAAACCTCCTGGGCAAAGAGGGCATGGGCTTCATCATCGCCATGAAGACCCTCGACCAGACCCGCGCGGCGGTGGCGGCCGGCGGCGTCGGCGTGGCCCGCGCGGCCTTCGAGATCGCGCTGGACTACGCCAAGACCCGGATCCAGTTCGGCAAACCCATCATCGCCAACCAGGCCATCAGCTTCATGCTCGCCGACATGGCGAAGAAGATCGAAGCCAGCCGCCTGCTCACCTGGCAGGCCGCCTGGATGACCGACAACAAGATCAAGAACTCCAAGCAGAGCGCCATCGCCAAGACCTTCGCCACGGACACCGCCATGGAAGTCACCACCGATGCCGTGCAGATCCTCGGCGGCAACGGCTACTCCAAGGACTACCTCGTCGAGAAGTGCATGCGCGACGCAAAACTGTTGCAGATTTACGAAGGAACCAACCAGATCCAGCGGCTGGTGATCGCGAAAGAGATCCAGCAGGGAAACTGATATAAAGAGACGGAATCACTCAACTCCACGAATCGCCGCTGGATTGCGGGTCGCGAGCGGACAGGCCTCCCGGATATCGGGCGCATTGCGCCCTCCCGCTCACCTTCGGTTTGCGGATCCGGGAACCCTTGGCCTGTCCCGAGTGGGGCTCCGCTGGTTGGTTCAAATCCCCACAATCGCAAGGGAAGTCTGAGCGGCTTGTGATGGCCCAATAGAATCGCACCCGCAGATTTTCGATTGAAAGTCAACGGTTGAACACGATTTGCCCTCGACCCCCCCCCCCCCCCTTGACTCTCAACTCCACCAACAGGGTTTTTATTTTACGAATTCCATCTCCCTGATACCCTTCCTGCATCAACCCAACTTTTCGGCAACTGCCCCAAAGCTGGAATAGCTCCATCGCGGGCTTTGAAAGAACGGTGAACTGTTCCCCGGAATCCGATGCCTGGTTGGCATTCCGGCGATCCACACCAGGCGCTGGGGTAGGACCCCTAAAGGAAAGTGTTTTATGGCTGAAGGCACAGTGAAGTGGTTCAACGCCGAAAAGGGTTTCGGCTTCATCACCCCCGACGGAGGCGGCACGGACCTATTCGTCCACCACACCGCCATCCAGAGCCAGGGTTTCCGCACCCTGGATGAACAGCAGCGTGTGAGCTTCGATGTGGTCGACGGTCCCAAGGGACCCCAGGCCTCGAACGTCACGAAAATCTGAAGTCCGGCCCTCCGCAGATTCAGGCCCCGGTCCTGCCGGGGCTTTTTCATGGCGGCATACTGGATCCATGACGAATGTGGACTTCGCCCTCGCCCTGCTCCTTGGGGTCCTGATCATCGGCCGCTGGGCCCAGCTTCACTGGTTCCTGCCCCGCACCCTCCGCAGGGCGGAAGCAAGCTGGAACTCCAGCGCGCCGGTATCAGAAACTACGGATCTGTTGAGTTCCTCCCGGCCTGCGGCCAGCGGCGAGACCGGCTATCGCATCCTCCTGCTGCTGGGGCGCGCCCGGTTCGCCCAGGGATTCCGCAACCAGGCCTGGACCGAGTTCCTCCAAGCACAGTTGGTCCGGCTGCCGCTGTGGAGGCGTCTGCTCATCCAGCCTTTTTTCCGCCGCGTGCCCCCGAAGATCCGTCCTTGGCGCCTGCGCTACGGCCGGATGATCCTGAAATTGGCGCCCTCCGTGCCGCAGATTCCCCACCGGTTGGGGATCCTCCATATCCGGCGGGACCAGGAGGGCGATGTCGAAAAAGCCTGGGAGCACTTCCGCGCGGTGCTCCCGTTGGCGGTGGAGGATCCGCTCCTGCTGGAAGACCTGCTGCTTGCGGCGCTGAACCGCGGCGAGCATGGTTTGGCGGAGCAGGCCCTGGCTCTGCTCATGCAACGTCATGGAGATCCGCGCCTGCCCTGGGACCGTTCGGCGCCTTCGGCCTACCTGCTGCAGCAAGGGCGCGTGGCCGACGCTCTGGCGCTCTTCCGCAGCCTCCCGCCTGCCTTCCGCACCGAGCCCTGGCACTGGGCCGGGGAATCCCGGGCCCTGCGCAGGCTCGGGGATGACAACGGCGCCTGGGCTTCCCTGGAGGAAGGCCTGGCGCGGTATCCCGATTCCTTCCGCCTCTGGGTGGAAAAGCATCAGATGGCCCTGGATGCCGGAAGGTTCGAAGAAGCCCGCCATTGCCTGGAGCGGGCCGAGGCCTCCCTGCCGCCGGAAGAAAACTCCGAACTGCGGTGGGAGTGGCAGGTGCGCCGGGCTGAGTTCGCCCACTGGGTCGATGGCGATCCGCTTGCCGCCTGGGAGTTCCTGCGGACCGTCCCGGCCGACCGGCGAGGAAACGCCCACCCGCCCCTGGACTTGGAATTGCAGGTAGCCCTCGGGGATTTTGAAAACGCCCTCGCCAGGTGCAAGGAGCTGCTGGAGGAGCACCCGGGGGATCCGTCCCTGCTCCTGCTGCAAGGAGATTGCCTGGCGGGCCTTGAAGCCTGGTCGGCCCTGCTCGATTTCCTGGAGGGCCTCGGGCCGGAACCTCGCAAGCGGGCCGTGTATTGGCACTTGAAAGGACTGGCGCTGGGCCGCCAGGGCGATGCGCTGGCCTCCCGGATGGACCTGGAGCGGGCGGCCCACATGGATCCAGAAGATTTGCGCCTGGTGCTGGACGCCGGCCACGCCTGCGCGGACCTGGGAGAATGGGAACGCTCTGAAAACCACTGGCGGCAGGCGCTTCATCTCGATCAGGCCTGCGAGGAAGCCCTGGTCCAGCTCGCGGAGAGCCGAAGCGCCCTCCATGATCCCGAAGGCGCCCGCCGGTTCCTGCGCGAATGCCTGGTCCATCACCCCGAGAGCGGAGAGGCTCGCGAACGGCTGGCGGAACTGGAGTCTAACTGACCCTTAACTCTTCTTCAGCAGGGCGATCTTGCTGTCGTAGCGCTCCCGCTCGGAAGGCAGGGCCCAACGACGGGCCTGCTCCAGGGCGACCAGGGCGTTCTGGGGCTTGCCCCCAATGAGTTCCAACCTGGCCTTCATCAAGTAGAAACTTGATTCGTGGGGCAACAGCTTGATGGCGGCAGCCAAGCGATCCGCGGCTTCCTCCCACTGTTCGGCCTCCATGGCTTCTTCGGCCAGGAATGCTTGGAAATAAGGGTCTTTCTTCCGGAGCTCCAGCCCAAGCTGCCGGTAGCGCACTGCCTCCGCCGGACGGCCCGTTTCCAGAAGGATGGACTCCATGTTCCCGATGGCGGCGGTGTCCTTGGCGTCCAGGCTAAGGGCTTTCAGGTAGTCTCCCTCGGCCTGTTTGAGGTGGCCCGTGTGTTTCAACACCACGCCACGGATATTCCAGCTCACGTTGGAGGTGGGATCGACCTCCACTGCGATGTCCGCCTGGACCCTGGCCGCATCCGGCCGTCCCTCGATCAGGAGCTCCACGGCTCGGTTGCTGTGGAACAGGGCTTCCACACGTTCCGGTGTCAGCGACTTGGTGATGTACAGGCCTTGGCGCTGCCGGAGCTGAGGCAGAAAGTCCGCCACGACGTCCCCCATGGGGATAATGGGCACAAGCGCCACCACATGCCGTTCCATGCGGATGATCTGGCCGTCCCGCGTCCAATGGTTGAGATTCACAGGCTCGGCGAAGTGGGCTTGGATCCCCACCAGATTGCACGAGGCCACATACAGGGCCGTCAGTGAAATGCAGTTGGCCTTGCGGTCCCTCAGCACTTCTGAAACCGTGCGGGTGCGGGAGTTGTCATAGGTGATGCCGAGGCCGCCATCCGTTTCGGGCCGGAAGATGACATCCAGGATCCCCTGAAGTTTGGCCCGCACGCTCATCCCGTGGTAGGTAGCCCTGCGCATGATCGGCAGCAATTCGGGAGGAGCCGCCAAGGGAGCCGCATCGGAGAGTTGGGTGAACGGAATCGGCAGGGGCTTGGCAGGCAGTGGCAGGACTGGTTCCTGGCTCCGCAGCGCCCCAGGCCCGGCGGCTGCCACCAGGATCATCGCCGCGAGCGCCTTGGATACCTTGCTGGGCCTATTGCGGGAGAGCATCCTCGTGCCTCTTTTCCTGAGCCAACCCCGCCTGATGGCGGGTAACAGCAAGATAGGCTCCTTGGCCTGCAGTTCAACCGGGAATGCGCGTGGAAACTCCTTTTAGGCCCGAATTCACAGGTTTGTGGCGATTCTTCAGAGTCGGGGCCGAAACAACCATTTCATGCCAATCTTTAAACCATGGGACCGACAGCCGTCGTATGCGCATATTCACCGGTGGGGCGCGAAGCCTTGGCGGGTCTGCTGGATGCCGGCGTTGAAATCCTGGCGCTCTATACCTACCCCCAGGGCGATTCCGACGGCTGGTTCGAACCGCCCGCGCGGCTGGCCGGGACCCTGGGCATACCCGTGCGCATGGAAAAATCCTTCAATGAAGACACCGTTTTCGAGGCCATCCGCTCGTTAAAACCCGATCTCCTGTTCAGCTTCTATTTCCGCGAAATGATCCAGGCCCGATTCCTGGAACTGCCGCGCCTGGGCGCCTACAACCTGCATGGATCGCTGCTGCCGAAGTACCGGGGGCGGGCTCCGATCAACTGGGTGTTGGTGAAAGGCGAACCGGAAACCGGCATCACCCTGCATGCGATGACGCCCAAGCCCGACGACGGCGACATTGTCGGACAGGCCGTGCTCCCCATCGATTGGGACGACACCGCCCTGAGCCTGACGCTCAAGAGCGCCGACGCCGGCCGCCATCTGGTGCGGGAGACGGTCCCGAAGCTGCTTGATGGAACCGCTTCCCGGATCAATCAGAAAAACCTTGGCCCCTCGACCTATTTCGGAGGGCGCAAACCCGAGGACGGGCGGCTCGACTTTTCGATGTCCGCCACGGAAGCCTTCAACCTGATCCGTGCCGTGGCGGATCCGTGGCCCAATGCCTTCCTCGGCGCCGACGGTGGCACCCTGCATATTCCATGGGCGCTGCCCACCTCCCTGCCCTGCGCTCCGGGCAGTTTCAGGCTCACATCCGAAGGCGCCTTGCTGGGATTCAGGGATGGCGCATTGCTGCTCCACGCGGTGCGGAAGGGGGAGCTCCGCAGCGAGCGTCCGACGGAACAGGCGGTTCTGCTCCGGGCCATAGGAATTCCGGAAATCTCACCTTAGAATTGGTCCACTCCGCCCGAGGTCACCATGCGACTGGCTCTGCTGCTCCTCATTCCCGCTCTGCTCATGGCTGGGGACCGCCAGGCCCGCGCCCCCAGGCATCGCGGCGGACCGGTGAGCACGGCCCGCGAGGCCAAAGCGATCGCCGAGCAGGACACCGGAGGCATCGCGATGACCGCCCGGCGGATCCCGTTGAACGGCGCATCCTGCGGCTGGGAAGTGGACGTGCACATGCCGAAGGACAGCCGGGGCTGGCGCTGCACCGTGGATTGCGACACCCGTTCGGTCTACACCAAGGACCGGATTCCCAATCCGCCCTTGAAGCGCCATCGCTGAACGCAGCCCATGCCGAACCGCCTCCGGATCGCCGCGGCCCTGAGCCTCGCCTTCGCCCTGTCCGCCCAGGATCCTGATCCTGCCCGGATCCGCAAGGATGTCTATGCCCTGGCGGATCCTTCCATGGAGGGCCGGGCCACCGGAACCGAAGGCCATCGGAAGGCGCTGAAATACCTGTCCCAGCAATTCCGCGAGGCCGGCCTGTCCCCCCTGCCCCGGCCCAAGAGCCCTGGCGGCGCGGATCCCTACCTCCTTCCCTATGATCTGGTGCGCACCCGGGTGGACCCCGCCCAGTCTACGGTCCAGATCGGCAAGACCTCCTTGAAACTGGGCGAGGACATCCTCACCACCCGGATCCATGCGGCCTCCGGCGAATTGTTCTTCATCGGGTACGGAATCCATGCCCCGGAACTGCAGTGGGACGACTACGCGGGCCTCGATCTGAAGGGCCGGTGGGTGGCCATGTGGGAAGGCAGGCCCGGGTCCGGCGAAGGCGCCAACGAAGCCGGCTGGGCCCGCGCAGGCCAGACCGAGACCAAACTGGACTGGGCCAGGAAGGCCGGCGCGGCGGGTTGCCTGTTCATCCAGACCCGCCCAGACAAGGAGGCCGGTTTCGGCAACATGCGGTTGTTCCTGAGCCGCTTCGTCAAGCGTGGCCAGATCTCGATCAAGGGCGCCGCCGTTCGGGAATCCCAGATCATCTGGATGAGCGCTGAAGCGGCCAAGGCGCTGCAGCTCGGGTTGAGGCCCCTGGCCAGGCCCGAGCCGCCGCGGTCCCTGGGCGCCTTCACCTATGTCCCCAAAACCGACACGGAAGAAATCCCGGCGGGAAACCTCGTCGCGGTCATTCCTGGGGTCGCCCCGGATCTCAAGGATGATTTCATCGTCGTGTCGGCCCACCACGACCATCTCGGGCGGGAGGGCGGCAAGCTGCGCCCGGGCGCGGATGACAACGCCTCGGGCACCGCGGCGATCCTGGAAATCGCGCGGCTGCTGAAGGATTCGAAACCCAAACGGAGCATCCTGGTGCTCTCCGTCAGCGGCGAAGAGATCGGCCTCTGGGGCTCCCAGGCCTTTGTGGAGGCGCCGCCGGTGCCGCTGTCCAGGATCAAGGCCGACATCAACGTGGACATGGTGGGCCGCAATACCGCGGACGAGTTTTCCGTCACCCCCGCGCGGATCGAAGGCGCCGTGGGCACGTTGACCCGCGACGCCAGGGCCCTCGCGTCCCAGCAAGGCATCAAGCTCAATCTGGAAGCCGACAAGTACTGGACCCGGTCGGACCACTTCACCTTCGCCAAGCGCGGCATCCCCAGCATCTTCTTCTTCGGCGGCATGCACGGCGACTACCACGAATCCACCGACACCCCGGACAAGATCGATTTCGAGAAAGTGGCCCGGGTGGTGCGGCTGGCCCGGGATCTGGCCTTGCAGGCGGCCAATGCCGCCGAGCAGCCCAAACTGCTGCCGAAGGAGGTTTGGACCTCCTGGACCTGGCCCCTTCCCCTCCTTCCGCCGGTTCAAACAGCCCATTGAACGGTGGACCAGGCGCCTTCACCGATTCTTCACACCGCCCCCCCTCGCACTCCTTGCGCAGGCATTTAAACTTGATTCTCGCGGCAACCGCCGCATGGAGGGCTCGATGGCTCTGATGGACAACTTCAAGGATTGGGGCAAAGCCCAATTTTTAGACGTCGTGCAGTGGATGGACCCGTCCCAGGACATGATGGCGTGGCGCTTTGATTTCCGCGGGCAGGAAATCCAGAACGGCGGCAAGCTGATCGTGCGCGAAAGCCAGGCCGCGGCTTTCCTGAACGAAGGCAAGTTCGCCGACATCTTCGAAAATCCCGATACCTACACGCTGAACACCCAGAACCTGCCGATCCTGGCCACGCTGAAGGGCTGGAAGTTTGGCTTCGAAAGCCCCTTCAAGTCCGACATCGTGTTCGTGAACCTGAAACTGTTCAACGATCTGGGCTGGGGCACGCCGAATCCCATCATCATGCGGGACCCGGACTTCGGCATGGTGCGCGTGCGCGCCCACGGCATCTACTCCATCCAGGTGCCCAAGGACAAGGAGGCCATCGCCACCTTCATCCGCCAGCTGGTGGGGACCAACGGCACCTTCAGCGTGGACCAGTGCCAGGAGCAGCTGCGCAAGACCATCAGCAGCAAGCTGGCCGACACCCTGGCCGAGATGAAGATCGGCGTCCTTGACGTCAACGCCCAGATCGACGAAGTCGCCGATGCGGTGAAACAGAAACTCACCGCCGAATTCCTGACCTATGGCGTGTCCCTCGCCAAGCTGGTGGTCGAACCCTTCACGCTGCCCGAAGAAGTCGAAGCGATGATGGACAAGCGCACTTCGGTGGGCATGATGGCGCCGGTGATGGGCGCCTACACCCAGATGCAGGTGGCCGACAGCATCTCCATCGCCGCGGCCAACGAGGGCGGCGTCGCGGGCCTCGGCATGGGCGCCGGCCTCGGCTTCGGCATGGGCGGCATGATGGCCGGCCAGATGGCCCAGGCGAGCATGGGCATGGGCCAGCAGCCGATGCAGCAGATGCCGATGGGCGGCACCGCCGCGGCTCCGGCCGCTCCGGCCAAATCGCTCAAGGAAGAATTAACCGAGCTGAAAGATCTCTTCGACAGCCAGCTCCTGAGCCAGGCCGAGTTCGACGCCCAGCGCGCCAACATCATGAAGAAGCACGGCATGGGGTGATCGCCCCGAATTGACATCACGAAGGGCCCCATCTGGGGCCCTTCCTTTTATTAGGCTGATCGATGGGAAAATCGCAGCCGTAGGGAACCCTCGCCGGATTCGCCATTCCAGGGTTGCCTGGGGCGCCTCAGTCCCGCCGGGGCGTCACTGGCGGTAGGTTCATGCGCCTGAGATGCTGCGCCATGCGCGGGTCCTTCCGCAGCGCCTCACAGCCGGGGTAGGGCAACACACGGAACCAGGGACGCCAAGCGAACGGCATGGGATGGTCGATCCACTGGAAGGCCTCATCCACCTCGCCCAGCGAGGCGTGGAGGATGACGCGCCAGCAGACGACCCAGGGGATGACCTTCTGCGCCTTCATCACCTCGAGTACCTTCCGAGCCTCCGCCTCCCGGCCGGTCGCGGCGTAGACCATGCCCAGCGGCCACCTGTAGTCGGGGTCGACCTTCGCGGCCTGCTGCATGGCATTGATGGCCTGCTCCCGCTGCCCACGGTCCAGGTGGACCAGGGACAGGACGAAGTAGCCGACCGAGTATTCGGGGGACATGGCGATGGCCTTGCGGGCCTCCGCCTCCGCCTCGTCCAGGCGCCCCTCCCATCGATAGAGTTCCCCTAGCCAGGCCGTATTGCTGGGGTCGAAGGGATCGTAGGCCTGGGCCCGCTGATGGGCGGCGATGGCCTCCGGCATGCGGCCGAACAATGCATCGAACCAAGACTTGTGGAAGTGCGCCATGGCCAGGCTCGGGTTGATATCCAAGGCACGCTGGATCTTCTGGTCAGCTTCGCTCCAGTTCCAGCCGTAGTAGCCCTCGGCGAACGCCGATGCGGCAAGGGTCTCAGCCATCGTGTCATCCAGCCTCAGGGCCTTGTCGGCGGCGGCCTTCGCCCGCTGCATGGCGTCACCCATGGGATCCGCGCTATGGGCGATCGTAATGTAGCCCAGCGCCAGCCCGGCGTAGGCCAGCGGATCGGCCGGGTCCTTCTCCACCGCCCCCTGGAGGAATGCCGTGCCCTTCCGGAGGTCCTCCGGCGTCCCCTTGCGGATGAAGTGCATTCCCCTCAAGTAGGCCTCATAGGTCGCTGGATTGACCTTGCGCGCGCTGGACAGGCGCGAGGCCTCCTCGGGCCTCAGCTTCACGTTGACGGCCCGCGCGACGGCGCGCGCCACCTCACCTTGGAGGGCCAGGATGCTGGACAGCTCGTGCTGGTAGCTCTCGGCCCAGAGACTCCGGTCGGCCCTCGCATCAATCAGGTTCACCGACACGCGGACCCGGTCCGCCTCGCGGACCACGGAGGCCTCGAGCACGGTGTCGACGTTCAGTTCGCGGGCGATCTCGGACAAGGCCTTCTTGGTCCCTTTGTAGCGCATCACGGAGGTGAGGGAGATGACCTTCAGGGCGCCGATCTTCGACAGATCCGTAATCAGGGCATCGGTCATGCCGTCGGTGAAGTATTCCTGCTCCGGGTTTCCCGACAGGTTAGCCACCGGCAGGACCGCGAGGGAACGAAGCGGGGTGCCCAACCCCCACTTCGGGAAGCCCAAGGCCCAGCCGACCGCCAGGACCGCCAGCAGGAGCACCGAACCCACGGCCAGGGATGGCCAGACCTTCCACGGCCAGCGCGGCAGGGCGCGTGGGGGGTGGGCCGCTTCCGGCAACGCCACCCCGGACTTCAGGGATTCCAGGGCACACAGCACCTCCTGGCTGTGCTGGAACCGCTGGCCCGGATCCTTCTCCAGGCAGCGGCCAATGACCGCGCGGAGCCCCTCGGGCACGCCCCCGGGAAGCGACTCTGGCGCCTTGCCCAGGATCGCCGAGCTCAGTTCGAAGCCCGTGTGGCCCTGGAAGGGGCGCTGGTCCGCGACCATCTCGTAGAGCACCACCCCGAGGGCCCAGATATCGCTACGCGCATCGGCCAACTCACCCCGCAGTTGCTCCGGCGACATGTAGGCCAGGGTGCCCGTGATCATGCCCGGCAAGGTCAGGGTGTCCAGGGTCACGGTCGGAGTATCGGCGGTGCCGCTTCCCGCCAGGTGTTTCGCCAGCCCGAAGTCCAGGACTTTCGCCCGCTGGTCGCCGGTGAGGATGATATTCGCGCTCTTGAGGTCGCGGTGGATCACACCGCGCTCGTGCGCATGCGTCAGGGCCTCCGCGAGCTGCGCCCCGTACCGCAACACCTCCTCCACCGGGAGGGCCCCGGACTCGAGGCGCGCGCTCAGGGTCTGGCCCTCCACCAACTCCATGGCGATGTAGGCTTGGCCCTCGCTTTCGCCCACCTCATGGATGGTGCAGATGTTTGGATGGTTCAGCTTCGAGGCGGTGCGCGCCTCGCGCAGCAGGCGTGCGCGGGCGGCGGAATCCTGGAGGTTGTCCGCATTCAGGACCTTGATGGCGACATCCCTGCCGAGGTCCTCGTCATGTCCCCGGAAGACGACCCCCATGCCGCCGGCCCCCAGCTTCTCGAGGATCCGGAAGTGCCCCAACCGTAGGTCAGCCATGACGGCTCCCTAATATGGCGTCGTTCGTTATGGGTGGGTGTGTATAGAGAAATTAAATGCCCCATTTCGATGGCGCGTGTGGATGGACGCCAGGCCCTGAGGCGGGAATGGGATTGAAAAAGGAGGGGTGCATCCGGCAGGTATGCTTTCCCAAGTTGTTGGCATCGAGAAGTTCCTGCCTGTTGATACGCCCTGCGACGGCCTGGGTCAAGTTAAAGACAGAACTTCCGTGACCCGCAGTTACCGGGAGAATTCGCACGCTGGGTTTTCGGGATTCTTCGAACTCACTGGGGCAGCTGTGGTTTGAACTCAATGCAGGCGAGGATCGCGCTAATGACGCGGGGTTGCGTGTGACTCGATCCCCTGGCCCTCGCCCCTTCGGGTCCGCTTTCGTTTGGCTCTTGCTAACTCTCAACTCTCGACTCTCAACTCTTAACTCCCGACTCACCAACCCCGCAACCTACTAAACTGATCCATGGACCTCTCGGATCTGCGCACCCAGATCAACTCGGTGGATGACGAGCTGCTGCGGCTGCTGAACGAGCGCGCGCGATTGGTGTCGCAGGTGGGGGAAGTGAAGGCGAAACAGGCTTCGGCGTTCTACGTGCCGAGCCGCGAACAGGCGGTACTGGAGCGGCTGCTGGCTAGCAATCCGGGGCCCTTCCCCAACGAATCCATCCGGCCCGTGTTCAAGGAAGTCATGTCCGCCTGCCGGTCCCTGGAGCAGGGCCTGCGCATCGCGTTTCTGGGGCCTGAAGGCACCTTCACCCACATGGCGATGAAGTACCAGTTCGGCCTCAGCGCCTGGGGTCTGCCGGTGGGCAGCATCGCGGCGGTCTTCGCCGAGGTGCAGAAAGGCGCGGCGGATTTCGGCGTGGTGCCCATCGAGAACAGCACCGATGGCGCGGTCACCCACACCCTCGATACGTTCCTTGATAGCGAGTTGAAGATCAGCGCCGAAATCATCCTCGAGGTGGCCCAATGCCTGCTGGTGCGCCAAGGTCTGGATCTTCCCGGCATCGAGCGCGTGTACAGCCATCCCCAAGGTCTCGGCCAGTGCCGCAAATGGATGGAAGCCAACCTGCCCCGGGCGACCCAGGTCGAAGCCTCCAGTACCGCCGAGGCGGCCCGTCTTGCCAAGGAGGATCCCGGTGGCGCGGCCGTGGCATCCGAAATGGCGGCGGATCTGTTCGATCTCACGATCCTTCGCCAGCGCATCCAGGATCTCGCGGAAAATGCCACCCGCTTCCTGGTGCTCGGGAAGGTACAGGCGGATCCCACTGGGCGCGACAAGATGAGCCTGCTGCTCACGGCGAAGGATGGCCCCGGCATCCTGCTGCGCATCCTGCAACCCTTCTCGGATGCAGGCCTGAACCTCACCAAGATCGAAAGCCGGCCGGGCCGCCGGAAGGCCTGGCAGAACGTCTTCTTCATGGACGTGGAAGGCCACCAGCAGGACAAGGCCATCGGCGAGGCCCTCGACGCCCTGCGCCCCTTGTGCGAAGCGGTGAAGGTGCTCGGCAGCTATCCCCGCGCAGACCGTTCCTGACCTATTTCTTCGCGGGAATCTGGATCAGCGGTGTGGCGCCGCCCATGGGCGTGATGATCATGTTGCCCTTGGCGCCGATCTCCCGCAGGGCCTGGATGCGCTGGTACTCGATGATCTGCGGGGTGAGGCTCTGGCTCACGATCTGCTGGGCCTTGGCCTGGCCTTCGGCCTCGATGCGCTTGCGCTCGGCCTCCTGCTTCTCCTTCTGGAGCACGAAGGCCATCTTCTGCGCGTCCTGGTCAGCGGCGATCTTGTCATTGATGGCCTTGGTGATCTGGTCGGGGAGCAGCACGTTGCGCAGGAGCATCTGCTCCATGTTGATGCCCCGGGCCTCGAAGGAGGCCTTGAGCGTCTTCGTCACCTGGTCCACGAAGGACTGGCGCTTGGAGGTGTAAAGCTCCGTGGCCTGCAGGCTCGCCGCCGCATCGCGCAGGCTGGCGCGGATCTCGCTGCGCAGGATCTTGTCTTCCACGTCCGGGCCGATGTCTTTGTAGATCAGCGCCACTTTGGCCGGCTGCAGGGAGTAGAAGATCGTGGCGTCCAGCTTGACCGTCAAGCCGTCGCTGGTGATGACGGCGATGGAGTCGTCGCCCCGCTTCTGGCCCTCGTCGGGGGAACTGGTCATGGTGTAGTTCCGGGTGCGTACTTCCATCTCGGCCACGGTGGCGAAGGGGTTGATGAAGTGCAGGCCCGAAGGCAGGGGCTCCAGGTTCACCTTGCCGAAGAGGACGATGATGCCCGCTTGCCCGGGCGGGATGACGACGGCCATGGAGCCGATGAAGAGCAGGACCCCGAGGCCCACCGCGACCCATTGCATCTGGGCCAGGCGTTTCGAGAGCGGAAATTCGACCTTGGTCTTGAGGCGCCAGGCGGCGATTCCCGCCAGGATGAGGAGAAGTGCTGGGATGACCATGGTGCCTCCGGTTGGTGCCTTCACACCCTGCCAGAGTCGCCAGGACGGAGCCTCCCCCACAAGGGAATTCGCCAGGAGGCCGCCCAGAGGCGGGAATCGGCCTGTCCAAGCGGCGGATCGGGGTCTTGCGCCAAGGGAAATCGGGACCATCCTGGCTGAATCACCCATGAGGATTTATGCCGCGCTGCAACCACAGCCTCACCGTGAGAGCCCCCCTGGAGACCGTCTGGGCGCTGCTGCTCGACAAGATCGAGCATCCCCAGCGCTATATCGAATCCGTCATGGACTATTCGATCCTTGAGCGCGGGGATGGATGGGTGCTCCGGGAAATGGAACTCCCCGGGGAATTCCGGCTCCGGGAACGCATCCTCGTGGACGAGGCCGCCCGCTCCCTGACCTTCACGTTGGTGGAGCATCCCAGTTTCGAGGGCAGCGTCCGCAACCATGTGCGGGCCCTGCCGGGCCGCGAGGACGCCGTGGAGCTGGAGTTCGAGATGGATTGGCGGGAAAGGCCCGGGGCCCCATCCCCCGCCGAGGATCCCTGCGGGATGGTCCAGAGCGCCGTGGCGCACATGCGCGACATCGCCGAGGAGCTCTGCCGGGCCGCCGAGGGCCAGGGCCGCTGATTCCTGGTCGCGTGGGGAAAATATTAACCACAGATAAACACGGATGAACACGGATGAACATGGATCCAAATCAAGCGGTCGAGACCCAATGCACATTGCTTGATGGTTCCATCTCGAAATCGCTTCGCGGGGCGCGTAGCGCCAGCGGGCCTTTCGGCCCGCGAATTCAGGCGGCCCGGCGCGGATCACACTAATGCGTGAGGCCGCCGCCGGGCCGCCTGAATTCCATCCGCGAAGCTGGCACATTCCGAATCAGTGTTTATCCGTGTTCATCCGTGTTCATCTGTGGTTCCAGGCTTTTCGACGCAAACTAGTACGAACGTAATGCCGTTGATAAACCGAACCACCTGTCATAAAAAACGGCGCCGTTAAGGCGCCGTTTCCATTGGCCTTGCGCTCGCCTATTTCGTCGCCAGGTGCTTCGTGAAGAAGCTTTCCATGGCGCCGTAGAACTCAAAGCGGTTTTCTTCGTTGTGGAAACCGTGGCCTTCGTTGTCCTTGACCATGTACTCCACCGTGATCCCGCGCTTCTTCAAGCCTTCGACCATCTGGTCGGACTCGTTCTTGTTCACGCGGGGATCGTTGGCGCCCTGGGCCACAAAGAGCGGCGTCTTGATCTTGTCCACGTGGAAGGCGGGCGAACCGGCCGTCAGCAGCGCCTTGTCCTTCTCGGGATCGCCCACCATCTCGTGCATCATCGTCAGGTAGGGCGCCCAGTAGGGCGGGATGGTCTTCAGGAACGTGAAGAGGTTCGACACGCCCACGTAATCCACCGCGGCGGCGTAGAGGTCCGGCGTGAAGGTGACGCCGGCGAGCGTCGCATAGCCGCCGTAGCTGCCGCCGTAGATGCCCACGCGCTTGGGATCGGCGATGCCTTCCTTGACGAGCCACTGCACGCCGTCGGTGATGTCGTTCTGCATGGTGCCGCCCCACTGCTTGAAGCTGGCTTCCCAGAATTTGCGGCCGTAGCCCGTGGAGCCGCGGAAGTTCATCTGGAACACGGCGAAGCCGCGGTTGGCCAGGAACTGGATCTCGCGGTTGAAGCCCCAGGAGTCCCGTCCCCAGGGGCCGCCGTGGGGATTGACGATGACGGGCAGGTTCTTGGCTTCCCGGCCCACGGGCAGCGTCAGGTAGCCGTTGATCTTCAGGCCATCGCGGCTGGTGTAGGCGACGGGCTTCATGGTGGCCATGTCGGCGGCGTTGATGCGAGGGTTCTGGTCGCCGAGCTTCACCAGCTTGTCGGCCTTGGCGTGGTAGAGGTAGCGGGTGCCGGGCGTGCGGTCGCTGTAGGTCGCGACAATGAAGGTGTCCTCGGCCAGGTTCTCGCTGGTGATGACGACATCAAGCCCGGGCAGCTGCTTTTCGAGCTTCCCGTAGGTGGCGCGGGTGGCGTCGTCGAAGTAGTGGCGCTGGGTCTTCCAGGTCTCGAAGCTCGCGGTGGTGAGCACCTTCCGCTTGCGGGAATAGTCCAGGCCGTTCAGGTCCACGTCCGCATGCTCGAACATCGGTTTGGCTTCCTGGCCGTTGGTGGGATCCAGCACGACCAGGGCGGTCTTGTCGCGCCCGCGGTTCGACAGCGCGTACACATTCTTGTTGTCGAAGGTGAAGAGCACCGGATTGACCGCCGTGCGGAAATCGGTGGTCACCACGGTCTTGAAGGCATCCTTCTCGGTGGGGCGGTACAACACGCTGGCATTGACGCCATCCGTGGTGGTGGCGATCCGCACGGCGCCCTTGTGGTCCGTGACCCAGCCGGTGATGTTGCCGGGATTCTGCGCGGCCATCGTGGCCGTCCCGGTCTTCACGTTGATCTTGTAGACGTCGAAGATCTGCGCATTGCGCTGGTTGTGCTGCACCAGGATGTGTTCGGGATCGTCCCGCAGGTCATCGATGATGGCGGCCTGGATCTTCTGGATGGGCGTCAGGTCCTTGATGTCGCCGCTCTTCACGTCCACGGAAACCACATGGAAGTTCTCATCGCCGCCGAAATCTTTGGCGAACAGGAGATGGCCGTTGCCCTTCCAGAAATAACCCGCGATGTCGCGGGCGGTTTCGCTGGTCAGGCGCTTGGCTTTCGCGAAATCCGGCGCGCTGCCATCGGCGGGCAGGGCCACGATGTGCAGGTTCCGCCGCCGCTCAAAAGGCGCCATGTAGCTGAGCGTCTTCCCGTCCGGGGAGAGCTGGTAGCCCGTGCGATCAGGGTTTCCGAAGAAATCCTTGATCTCGTAGCGCTTGGGCGCGGCGGCCCCCACAGGGAAGGATGTCGCCGCCAGCGCGACCAGCAGCCCGCCGCATAGTGAGCGTTGGAGCAGGGAGAGGGTCTTCATAGAACTCCTTTCGGTTGGGGTTTTCAAATGGTCGTAATCGATGCCAGCCCGCCACGGCCAGGCGTGGCGCTGAGCAAGGGATCACCGGAATGCAGGGAAAACATCAGGATTGGTAACGGATTAGTTAGGCATCCGTTTAGAATATTTTAGGAGGGCGAAGGACTCGCAAGCCGGATTTACGCTTTCCCGATGTCAAGAAGGTCGAGTAAATGTGGAACAAGGGCAAAGCCCAAACCTCTGTCAATATTTCCCACTCAGTTGCGGGTCAACAGGTGGCGCACGTACTACGTTTGGGTTCCACGCAATTTGATTAGGTATGTCCCGGGGGTTTACGCAGCCATACCAGGGATGATGTAAAGTGAAGCAGCCCAGAGAGACCATCGGGCCATTCCACGTTCCATAATCTTGGCCACCCCTTGTAAACACTGATATCCCAAAGGTGAACGACCAAACTTTTATCCTGAAACACACGGAGTTCAAATTCTGGATAGTCTCTTCCTTCCGGAAATCAACCCCAAAGACGAAAGATATTGACTACATTAATTGGAACTATACTTTAATTGGAGCGAAGGATATGGTCACTCAAAGGGTCAATTGTTGAATCAGGCTGCCAGGGAAGGATAAGTTTATGACAAAAAAAGCTATTTATTCAACAGGTAAATTTGCTGATAAAGATGCTGTTTATCACTTGCAGACACTTATTAGAAATCCTGAAGATAGAATAGAAATTCAATTTATGGGTTCACCACTTATTGATATTGGTGGACTAGCAATTTTAGGTTTAGCAAAACAGACTTCTGGCTTAGGAGATAGATTAATTATTAATTGTGATGAATTAAATCCAGATTCTTATCAATTTTTAAAAAGAGTTCATTTATTGGAACCAGACGGGAATCCAGGTTTAATTTTCCCCCTCAGACTTTTTTCCTCTGAGTACAGTGACGGAATGCTGTTAACGGAAGTCCCCGTATGGCTTCAGAAGGTTGCAAGGGAAGGGTTTTCTGCTCCGGATGCATCGATTTCTGAAGCAGAGAAAGCAATAATGGAGTTAGTTGCAAACGTTGTGGATCACTCAGCCTCAAAGGGTGGGGGGATATTAGTTGGTGAATATTTCCCTATAAAAAAACACATTCAAATAGTTGTGGTTGATTTTGGTAATTCAATTCCAGCTACCTTGTCAGATCTGTTTCCAACTTTTTCTGATGAAGAAATAATCAATGAAGCCCTGAAACCCGGTGTAAGCCGAAGACTCCATCAAGGGCACAATTATGGCATGGGGCTTGATTTAGTAAAAGCTTATGCCTTATTTGATGAAAATTGTGCACTTAAAATGATTTCAAGGAATGGATTTCTATCTTATACTCTCAAAGAATACCATTGCAGACCCTCGAAATTTACATTTCCAGGGACCTATATAAGATTACAACTCTCATCAAAATTTATTAATCAGGGAATTGAAATATTAAATGACGTGCGTAGTTTTGAGGTATAAATAAATATGATTTTTAATGTTTATAATTACTCAGGAGCTGCAGGCGCGGGAGTCAATCCTGTTAATAATTTATTTGAATTTGTTACTATTAAACTTGCTGAACAAAGCCAAAATTATATAGAATTTGATTTCTCTGAAGTTCGAGTCATATCTACAAAATTTGCTGGAAGATTTATTGAACGTGTGAATCTGCTAAGATTAGATAATTCGAAATTGGTAGTAAGAATCATTAACGCGGCACCAGCAATAGAAGAAGCCTTTAGAAGACATAAAAGAAATTAAGTGGATATTGATTTTACATCATACTCAATTATTATTGATAATATTATCAAATTTGTTTAATTATTAATTAGATAGAAATATATTTTATATTTACTAAAAAACTTCTTTTGACAATCATTCGGGTTATTCATTGCTGAGAAAAAGACATGGGGCTTGTGAAGGTCACAAACTTGATGGCCCACGGGAACCTACCCTCGCAATTCTGAAACGCATTTACGATAGTCCCTGACTTCCTTCACAGATCTCCACCCCAGCCCTGGAGCCAGCCATGAATGCTGAAGCCATCCCGTCCGCCACCCCCGGCAAAGGCATGAGGATCGCGATGATCCTGGTGCGCAGCCTCATGGGGCTGCTGTTCGTGTTCGCGTCGGTCACTTATCTGTTCAAGCTCTTCACGCCGCCGCCGCTCGCGGGGGCCATGAAGGTGTTCAACGACGGCCTCGAGGCATCGCGCTACATCATGCCCACGGTGAAGGTCATCGAGCTGGTCTGCGGCCTGGCCTTTTTGTCGGGCCGCTTCGTGCCCCTGGCCTCGGTGCTGATCGCGCCCATCATCGTGAACATCCTGCTGACGCACGTGTTCCTGGGCCCCGAAGGCATTCCCCTGGCCGTGTTCCTGGTCCTCGCCAACGGCTTTGTCGCCTACTACCACCGCGACCGCTACCGGCCCCTGTTCAGGTCCTGAGCTTTCGCACGTTTCTTTCCATCTGGGCTTGCGTGGCCTAGAGCCAGTTTGCGTTCAAAGGATTGGGAACCACAGATTTCACAGATTCCACAGATTCATCACGTATGAGCTTCGCGGATGGAATTCAGGTGGCCCGCAAAGCGATTTCGGGCCGGAACCATCAAAGATGGAGCTGTGTGTCCCACTCTTATTTTAATCCTTGATCCGAGTGAATCAGTGTTCATCAGTGTTCATCAGTGTTCATCAGTGTTCATCAGTGTTCATCAGTGTTCATCAGTGTTCATCTGTGGTTAGTTTTTACTTTCTTGATTGCAACTCCATATGAGGTCGCAATGGCCCGGTTGTCATTCACCGTGGACCGAGCGCCGCAGGGACTCCAGCAGGCCGGACCCGCCGGAGCGGTGGAGGTGGAGGGCCAGGCCGGCCACCAACAGGACGGCGAGAACAATGAGGATGCGTTTGCGCATGGTTGCGTTCCTTTTCAGGTGTAGGCCAGGGTTTCCTGGACGGTGAGGCGGGAGGCCCGCCAGGCGGGGAAGAAGCTGGCCAGCGCGGCGCCGATGAGGACGATGCACAGCCACAGCAGCAGGCCGAGCGGGGAAAGCACGAGCGCGAGCGGCGCACGGAAGGCCATGGCGCCCACCACGCGGCCCACGATTGAAGAGAAGGGCAGCGAGACGCCGATGGCCAGCACCCAGCTCAGCGCCCCGATGAAGATGCCTTCGCTCAGCACGTTCCGCAGCACCACGCGCGGCGTGCCGCCGATGGCCTGCATCACGCCGAACTCCCGCGTGCGCTCCACCACGCTGGTGCTCATGGTGGAGGCAAGGCCCAGGGCGCCGACGACGGCCATCAGCACCGCCATGAAGAGGAGCGCGTCGATGAGGATGGCGATGTGGGCGCCCACGGCGCTGCGCAGTTCCCGATCGGTGATGAGCACGGACACGTTGACGTCACTTGCGCGCAGGGCTTCTTCGATGCCGCGCAGGATCTGGGCTTGGGTCGCGGGAACTCGCGAATCAAAGACGAGGCGGAAAGAGCGCGCCTGGCCGGGTTTTCCGGTCAAGCGATCCAGGGTTTCCGCTGGAACGTAGGCGACGCTCGCCGCGCCGATCTCTTCCACGATGCCCACCACGCGGCCATTCAACGGCCGACCGTCACACCCATCGATGGAAAGCGCGATGGCATCGCCCACCGCCGCATGGGGCAATTGGCCGCGAACGCCCTGGTTCAACACGATGGCATCCGTATCCCCTGGCCGCAGCCAGCGGCCCGCGAGCAAGGGAAAATCCACGAGCCGCGAATTCTCGGGCACGGCCCGAAGTGTAAAACTGCCGTGGCCGCCGTCGGGATAGGTGCGGACCACGTCCACCAGCCCCGGCTTTTCCAGGGCGGCAGGCGCGAAGCCCCAGGCTTCCACGGTCTTCACGCCGGGCACACTATGCAAAGCGGACAGGATCGGCGCCGCGGGCTCCAAGCCGTTCAAATCCACTTCCACGTCGTAGTGGCGATGGGCCATGCCTTCATCCAGCCGTTTGGCCCAGGCGGATTTCACATTCAAGCCGGTCATGAACATGCCCCCGCCCGCGGCCAGGAGGCCCAGCGTGAGGAGCAGCCGACCGCGCCGCCGGAACGCGTTGCGCAGGCCCATGAGCAGCGTGCGGTCCAGGCCCCGGAGCGAAGCCAGGAGCCCATCCAGCCCGCGACCGCCGAAGGATTCCGGCTTCACGCCGAAATCGCTGATGGCCTCGCGCACGGTGATGCGGCTCCCCCGCAGAATGGGACCCAGCGCGACGAGCGCGGGCACCACCAGGCCCGCCGCGATCTGCGCCGCGTAGACCCAGGCGGGAATGGCTTCGCTCGTCAGCGTGAAATTCAGCAGCTCGGCCACGGCCTGCGCGAAGGCCCGCGCCCCCAGCGTCCCCGCGCCCACGCCGAGCGCCGTGGCCACGGCGCTGAGGCCCAGCACCATCACCAGGTAGAGCGCGGCGATCTGCCCGGTGCGCGCGCCCACGGCCTTCATCACGCCGATCTGGCGCACCTGCTGGGCCAGCATGCCGCCCACCATGGTCGCCACCAGGATCACGCTGAGGCCCAGCGCCATGAAACTGAAGGCCACCATCATCACCAGCACGGCGGTCATCTGGCCCTGGTGGGGATGCATGCCCGGGGGCGGAACCTGGATGCGTTCCACCACGCGGCCCTGGGCCTGGAGCCATGCGCCCAGGCGGCGGGCGGTGGCATCGACGGCAGCCACATCTATAGGCACATCCATGGGCGACTCGCTGACGCGGATCTTCAGCAAGTCCAGGCCGCCGGTTTCGCCGAGCCAGGCCATGGTCGCGGGCGTGATGTAGCCGTAGCCCGTGCGCTCCTGCCAGGCCGGGGCCAGGGCGGGATCCTGCACCAGACCGCTGATGGTCAGCGCGCGCGGCGGCCCGTGGGGCGGCTTCACCAACAGGCGGCCGCCCATTCCAGCTTTCACCATTTCCACGGCGGTGCGTTCCAGCAGCAGCGTGCCCACCGGCGGCGGCCAGGCGCCCGCCACGGGCTTGAAGGTGGCGAGCTGCATGGCATTGAAATCCTGCACCACGAAAAGCTGCAGCGGCCGCCACTGGCCCGGGCCCACCTGGACCCGCGCCAGCACTTTCGCGCGGGCTTCGGCGGCGGCGATGCCGGGCTGGCGGCGCACGGCCTCCAGCAGGGTGTCGTCCAGCCGGTCCAGTTCCAGCGTGGCGGAGGGAGGCTTGGTGCCCATATAGTTGACGCGGATTTCGCGGGTAAGGATGGCGTAGGCGCCCAGCATGGTGCCGATGCCCAGCAGGCTCGCGGCGATGGCCAACACCATCATGGCGGTGCGGCCCCGCGCCTGGCCCAGGTCCCGCCAAAGCTTCCGCCACCGAGGCCTAAACATGGGACACCGCCGGGAAACCCAAGGGAGCGAAAAGGAAAGACCGAGCCGTTTTTTCCAAAGGCTCGGAGACGATCTCCCCATCCATCAAGGTCACGGTCCGGGTGATGAAACGGCCCAGGTCCCGCTCGTGGGTCACCATCACCACGGTCTTGCCTTCGCCCGCGAGCTCCGCGAAGAGGTCCAGCACCGCTTCGGCTGTGTGGGAATCCAGGTTGCCCGTGGGCTCGTCCGCCACCAGGATGGGCGGGTCGTTGGCCAGGGCGCGGGCCAAGGCGGCGCGCTGCTGCTGCCCGCCGGACAGGGCCGAAGGCAGCTTGTCCGCCTGATCGGCGATGCCCACGCGATTCAGCAGAGCCAGGGCGCGGGGGCGGCGCTCGGCTTCGGGGTAGGTGTCGCAGAAATCCATGGGCAGCATCACGTTTTCCGCCACGGTGAGCGTGGGCAGCAACTGGAAGAACTGGAAGACAACGCCAATATTCCGGCCCCGCCATGCCGCCAGCCCGCCCTGGCTGAGGGTGTGGACCGCCGTGCCCGCCACCTGGATCTCCCCGGACGTGGCGCGGTCGATGCCGGTGAGCAGGTTCACCAGGGTGGATTTTCCGCTTCCTGATTTGCCCACCACGGCGACGAATTCCCCCGCGGCAATGCGGAGGGTGATCTCCTTCAGCGCCAGGAATGGGCCCGTGGGCGTGGGAAAGGATTTGGAGATCCGGGTGAGCGAGATCAGGTGCGGAACCAGGTCTTGGGATTGGGTTGGCGGCATCGGAAGAGCTCCTTGTAATGTCGAACATGAAGTTCATAATCGAACATCATGTTCGGTATCAAGTTTCTCCGCGCGGGCGCCGCGAACCAGATCAAGGGAAGCGGTTTTGTCCGTTTCGGAACACTCCGGACCACTTTGTTCGAGAGGAGGAAGCCATGGTGTTGAAACCCGCGAAGCTGGAGGACCGCCGCGTGGCGCGGACGCGCAACCGGCTGCAGGATGCCCTGGTGGCGCTCATCGTGGAGAAGGGCTACGACGCCATCACCGTGCAGGACATTCTGGACAAGGCCGACGTGGGGCGCTCCACCTTCTACGCGCACTTCCTGGACAAGCAGGATCTGCTCATGGGCGGCCTGGAGCGGCTGAAGGCGGCGCTGGCGGAACAGCAACAGGCGGCCCTCAAGCATCCGGGCACGGGGCAGGCGCGCGCCGGCTCAGGTGCCACGAAGGGCCGCCCCTTCGCTTTCAGCCTGCCCATGCTCTTGCACGTGAAGAGCCACCACCGGCTCTACAAAGCGTTTGTCGGCCGCCAAAGCGGCACCATGGTCATGCTCCACATCCAGCGCATCCTGGCGGATCTGGCGCGAGATGAGATCACCGCCCGGGTGCCCGCCAAGACCCGCAATGCCCTGTCCCGCATCCCCATCGAAGCCGTGGTCCAATCCACCGTCGGCGCCTACCTGGCCCTGCTGGTTTGGTGGATGGACCACAAGGCGCCCTGCACCGCCGAGGAGCTGGACGCGATGTTTCAGAGGCTGGTGCTGCCGGGAATCACGGCGCTGGAGCTGCAGGGTTCCCCCGCGCGATAATCGAATTCGATGAAAACGACTCCCTTCCGCATCTACCACAACACCCGTTGCTCCCGTCGGCCCTGGCGAATAGGCCACAGACCAACAGACAGCACCCCCCCCCCCCCCCCCGGCCCCCCCCGCCCCCCCCCCCCCCCCCCGCCCCCCCCCCGCCCCCCCGCCCCCGCCCGCGCGGTGGGGGGTGCTCGGCATGAAGGCGGGTGAGCTGCTGAGGCGCGGCGAGGCGGTGTTCCAGGGAAAATATTCGGATCACGACCTCAGTGATGAAGAAGCGCTCGAAGCGATGCTGGCGCATCCGATCCTGATGGAGCGCCCCATCGTCGTACGCGGCGGCAAGGCCGTGGTGGCGAGGCCTGCGGAACGGGTGTTGGAGCTGCTCTAGAGATGCACATAAGGTCTTTCGTGGTCGATATTTCTGCGCTAGGCGAGGACCCGTTGCAGAAATCGACCAGTGGCCTCGCGGAAGGCTTGGCTCCACTCATGGCCGCCCTTGAACTGGAGGGATTCCACGGGGACACCGCGGGTTCCGAGAACGGCCAGATCCTTCTCGAACTGGTTCGATCCATAGAACGCATCCGCCTCGCCGCGGGCCAGAAGGACCGGAGGCAGCGCGAGGTCGGCCGCTTCGGCCACATCCTTGGGCAGATCCCCGCCCAGCACGATGAGGCCGTCGCAGAGACCGCAACCGGCCGCGGCGCGCCAGGCCATGGCGGCGCCCTGGGAGAAGCCCATGAACACGAGATTGCCAGGCTCCCCTTCGGCCCGCAGCGCGGAAACCACGCTGCGCACGTAGGCCAGGTTGTGCCCGATGGCCTGGTGACGGTCGAGGCTCGTCATCCAGGAGCCCACCACTTCCTGCGTTTTGGTGTTGTAGAAGCGATGGAGGGCCTGCACGGACACCAGGGTCCACGCGCCGGCTCCGGGAATGCGGCGCAGCTCATCCAGCAGCATCTCCGCGTTCTGCCCGTAGCCGTGGAAGCCCACCAGCAGCGGCGCCGCGCCCCCAGGCGCGGGATGGGAGGCGGGTTCCACCAGGTAGCGGCCCACGGTGGCTGCGTTGAGCGTGCGGGTTTCGGCCATAGCCAGCCATTCTGGCACACCCGGAGCCTGGGGCCGCAAGGCGATGGGGAGCACGGGAAGCCTTTCTTGCATTGATTAAAGCTTTAACGTGCTTAAAGTGCTGTTTATCCAATTCGTCACAGATGAATTCCTGATGGCATCCGAAGGAGTGAGGTGACCCATGTTCGCGATTCCGATGCCGGTGCCGGCCATTCAAGAAACGGCCCGCCCCGAAACCACGCCCGAGGCGGCCATGAAACGCTCCTTGAAAGAAGGCGCCCTGGCCCCTGATTTCACGCTGCCCGGCGCCGACGGCAAGCCCGTGGCGCTCTCGGCCCTGCTCGCCAAAGGCCCCGTGATCCTGGCCTTCTACCGCGGCGCCTGGTGCCCCTTCTGCAATGTGCAGCTGGGCAGCTACCAGAAGGCCCTGGCGCGCTTCCAGGCCAAGGGTGCCACGCTCGTGGCGGTCTCGCCCCAGGTGCCGGAAAAGGGCGAGGCGATGGCCCAGAAACACCAGCTCACCTTCCCGGTGCTCAGCGATCTCGGGCTCAAGGTGGCCCGCTCCTACGGCCTGGTATTCAAGGCCCCGGCCAACTACACCTTCCTTCCGGAATTCAACGGCGACGCCAGCGGGGAGCTGCCCTTGGCGGCCACTTTCGTCATCGGCCAGGACCGCAGGATCCTGAAAGCCTTCGGGGACCCGGACTACAAGCAGCGCGCGAGCGTGGAAGATCTGCTAGCGGCTTTGCCGAACCAGGACAAATAATAATCTTTTTTATTTAGTTATTAATCAACCTGATTATCCCAATCTCAGCCGACGAAGCGTGCCCGCGAAGGGGTGCAAAGCCGCTGCGCTCTGCCGAAGGGCCGCGAAACGTGATTCAACCCGGTATCGCTTCGCGGGGGCGCGCAGCGCCCGCGGGCCCCTTGGCCCGCGAATTCAGGCGGCCCGGCGCGGATCACACCTTTGTGCGAGCCCGTCGCCGGGCCGCCTGAATTCCATCCGCGAGGCTGGCCCATGATGAGTCTCCTGGTCGCCAAAGCGCTGGTGTGGCAAATGAGATTTCGCGGCCCTTCCTTCACCCCTTCTCGGCCTCAGCCTAGCTAATACCCGTGGCATGGCAGTTATTCGCGGCCCTTCGCGGGATACTTTTCCCCGGCTGAGGCTCGTGGGTAATCAGGTTGACCAATTCATATTGAAACAGTGGAATCCAGGTGCGGCGATGCGGAAGCTGGGGCATCGGCTGGGACATCGGCCGAGCCCTTCCATTTCCACAGCAGGGCGATGCTGATCAGCACCGCCGCCACGCCGAAGACACTGGCCTCCAGGCCGAAAGAGCCGCCGGTGAGCCATTCGGGCTTGCCCTGGAAGAGCGGGTGGACCCAACCCTTCCCTGCATTGCCGCTGACGCCGAAGCCCAGGACGCTCCCCTGCATCCAGTTCCAGCCCAGGTGGATGCCGATGGGAAGGGCGAGGCTGCGCGTGCGGAGGTAGGCGAGGCCCAGGAGCACCGCCGCCAGCGAGATGTTGAGGGTGGCCCAGAACATGGTGGCGCCGTGCATGCCCGGATTGCCCCAGTGGGCGAAGGCGAAGAAGAGCGCCAGCACGAGCTGCGTGACCCAGACGCCGGTGCCGTCCAGCAGCCGCTGGAAAAGGAAGCCCCGAAAGAAGCTTTCCTCGAAAAAACCCACCACCAGCATCACGTAGAACCCATAGCCGAGGGTCCTCAGGCTGCGGGCAGGGTCCAGCTCGAAGCGCACGCCGCCTGCGGCCCAGGTCATCCCGGCGGCGGCGAGCATCACCCCCGCGCCCATCAACGTGCCCCAGGCGATCTCCTTGGCCCAGCGCAGGTCCAGATGAAAGCCGATGCTGGCCAGGGGTTCCTTCCGGAGCCGCGTGCAGCCCCAGGTGGCCAGGAGCGTCATGACGAAGGGCACGGGCTGGAGCCATTCCCCGGACACGCCCAGCTTCTTCAGCCCCAAGGAGAGAGGAATGAACACCAGCCCCGCCGCCGCCACGAATCCGATGAAGATGAGCATCCACCAGCCATTGCGCAGGCGGTGGTCCTGATTGAAGAAGGCAGTTCGCACGGCGGGCTCCAGGCTGAACCAGGGCTACGGTTCCAGCTCCGGAATGTTTACCGGGGACCGGCCCCGCCGCGTGTTTTATTTCAGAGCCCGCGTCCATCCTGGATCTGGTTGAACCGCCACTCGCAGAGCTGCTTGAAGCGGTTCATGACGTTCGCCGTGACCCGGTCGTGGATCCATTCCCAGGTCCGGTTCACCAGCTTGGTCCTGGAGAGCTGCTCCTTCCCGTAGAAATTGAACCCCACCGCCAGGAAGACCTGGGTCGCCTCGGTCTCATTTTGTTCGGCGATGGACGAGCGGGCGTACATGGAGAAGATCCCGATGGGGTAGCCGCCGCTGCACTCGTAGAGCAGGTACCGGGCGTTGTCGCAGTCAGAGGAGGGCGGCACGGTCTGGAACCGCTTCGCGTTCAGGTTGAAGAGCGGGATGAAGCTCAGGCCGAAGATCCCCCGGCGCAATCCGAAGGGGTATTTCTTCCAGCCGCACAGGAACAGCCGGATGTTTTCGAGGCGGCCATCGATGCGTTCCACCTGCGCCAGGTGGTTGGGCCAGCAGGTGGAATCGCCGTTCCACTTGAGCAGTTCCTCGAACACGTACCGCACAGGCGCGTTGATGCCGATCTTGTGCAGATTCAGGATCCGGTACTCGGAGACGTCGATGCCGATCCGCTGCATGATCCGCTTGCTGTAGTTCTGCCGCTCCTCCTCGGTCCGGAACTGGACCAGGGTCGGCAGGGCCGGCCGGTTCAGGAAGAAGCGCCGGAGGTCGCTCAGCAGCCCCTTGCTCGGCGGAGGAGGGCCGTGGGTTCTCGGTTGCTGTCGGGGCACTGGATGGACTTTCACACAGATCGCATTCAATAGAATAGAAACCTATGAGCCATCAGTGGCGCCAAAGATTCAGAGGAGTTGAACCATTTCCTTTTTTCCTGGGGATTCCGCGGCCACACGGTTTCGCCCCTGCTTCTTGGCGATATACACACCCTCATCCGCAGCCTTGATCAGATCTTCGACCCTCCCCATTCCCGCAGTGCGCACCGCCACGCCGATGCTGATGCTGCCGCGCCATTCGCCATGGCCCGCGGGCACGCTCAGCCCAGCCACCACCCGGCGCAGTTTTTCGGCGAGCTGCATGGCCCCATCCAGCGGCGTGCGGGGGCAAATGACTAGAAATTCGTCGCCTCCCAATCTGCATACGACGTCGTCCGTTCGCACGGAATACCTCAGATGCCTGGATAGTTGCCGCAGCACCTCATCCCCCGCATCGTGCCCATGGTTGTCATTGATCTGCTTGAAGCCGTCCGCATCGATCATCATGCAGGCCAGCGGCGCGCATCCGTCCTTGGTTTCCTCCCACCATCGCGCCAGGCGCAGCATCGCATGGCGCCGGTTGGGCAAGCCGGTAAGCGCATCGGTCAATGCGATTTCCTCCAGCCGCCGGTTGGCGATGGCCAACTCCCTGGTGCGTTCCTCCACCCTGGCTTCCAGCGTCTGGTTCAAATGGAGCAATTCTCGGTTCCGTTCAGAGACTTGCTCGAAAAGGCCGTTGAGCGAGTAGAGCAATGGTTCTACGGCCCCTTCTTTCATGTGCTCCTCGGCCAGGTAGGCATCGGCCGCGGTATGCCCGGACCTGATCGCGGCGATCTGCCTCGCCATGGTCTGGTCGGAACCGAGGATGTGGTAGGCCAGCCAATAGACGAGGAACTTCAGCAGCAGTTTGGCTTTGTCGGTATTTTCCGGCGAAACACCGGCGTGCATCTGCGTCACTTCATGCAGGAAATTGGCATGTTCATGCCGGTGGTGCTCCAGGTGGCGCGGGTCTATCCCCGCATTGGCCATGAGCATCTCTTCTTCCGAGAAATGATACTGGGCGTAGGCCGCCAACTCCCCGAACACCCTTTCAATTTCGGTGAAGGTGACTCCTTCCGATCGCATCAGCAGTTCGCCGAACTGATTGATGACGTCCACCAGGTGGTGGTGCTGTTTATCGACCTCCTCCAGGCCGGTGATGAAATGTTTGTCCCAGCGAAAGGATTCCATGGTGTTCCCCTTCGTATAAATGCTGCCCTGGCGGTCCCGGCATTCGCTGGTTCATCGCCGCCGCCAAGCCGAAGTCACCAAGCAGCGTATACCTGAAGACAATCCTGTTTTAAAAAACCGTGGGAACGAGAGGGTACCAATAATTTGCGTGGGAAAATCGGCGGCAGGGGCCCGGCTTTCGCCGGGATCCCTGCCGCCGGACGGGCTGGCGGGTTCAGCCGCGGAAATCTTCGGCCATCTTGGCGATCACGGCATTGATCTTGAGTTTGGCCATGCCGATGCTCGCATCCTCCTTCAGGATCAGGACCATATGGATGTGGGCCTTCCCGGGCATCGAACGCAGGGGATCCGTGCCTTCGTTGAGGCAGCGCACGAGAATGTGGGCGTGCTCGGCTTCCACGTGCACCTGCTGGCCCCGGCCGGTCCCCATTTCCAACGAGGCCTTCTGGGCGTTCATCAGCACATTGTTGGCGAGGACGCCGACTTCCTTGAGGTTCACGCCTTCGGCGGCGAGGAGGCAGAGTTGCTCCCCCGTCGGAGTGAACAGGCCGCAGCCTGCGAAGCCGTCGATCGAGGCAAGTTCTTTCAGTTTGTCAGCAGCAGCCATGGCGTGCTCCTTGTGAGAAGTGGGAGGGGGCGGAGGGACCTGGAGGATCGGAGGATCTTCCAGATCAGCGGGGGAGAGAGGTTCAGCGACGCCGGGGGCCCTGGACACCCGGGCTTCATCCTTGATGCGGCAGGCTTCCATCAGCAGGTTGGGCAGGGACCGCATGGGTTGTCCCGGAACGGGGGTGCGGCCCTTCAGCAGTTCGATGGCGGGATCCTCCCAGGCGAGGATGGCCAGGGCCGCGTCGTCCCCGGTGGATGTCCCTGCCTGGGCGTGGATCAGCTGGCCATCCAGGAAGTGGAGCAGTCCCTGGCCCCCCTTGGCCTCCACCCGCACCATGCAGGTCTTCCGCTCGATCTGGATCATCTGGAGGAAGGTGGCCAGGCTGATGCCGGTGAGGTGGCCGCTGGCCATGGCCGAGAGGGCTTCGGCCACGGCGTTCTGGAGGCGTGGGAAATCGAAGGGCTTGTCCAGCACGCAGGTGACGCCCTGGTCCCTGAGGCGGCTTTCGATCTCCGGCGTGCCGAAGGCGGTCATGACGATGGCTGGAACCCCGGGATGATGGCGGCTCATGTGGGACAGCAGCCCGTAGCCGTCCAGTTCGGGCATCTTCAAGTCCGTCACGACCAGGTCCACCCGGTGGTCGTCGAGGATCTGCGCCGCCAGCTTGCCGTTCTTGGCGGTGAGCACGGTCATGTCCAGGGCGGATCCGGCAAAGCCGTCCAAGGCTGTCCTCAGGAACAGCTCTTCGTCGTCCACCACCAGCAGGGTGGGAGGGGGGGTCATGGCAAATCTCCCATGCCTGGACCAGAGCATGGGAGGTGCCAGAATTTATTTACATTTAAACCATTTATTATCAATATTTTAATAATTATCACTGAAAGCGCCCGTTCAATATGGACCAGTCAGTCCGACCGGCGCAGGTCAGACTGGCCCGGTCGCTGGAGCTTTCTTCATCCTGCGTTTCAGCGTCGACAGGGAGATGTGCAGCGCCTCGGCCGCGCGGGTGAAGTTGCCCTGATGAAGCTGGAGCGCGCGGCGGAGATGTTGCCATTCCAATTCCTCCAGAGTCAGGAGGGGAGCCGGCTCCAGGTCCGGGGACGCGGCGGCGGACACGGGGATCCCTCCGCCCGGCAGGAAGGCGGATGGGGGCGCATCCAGAAGGAACGCGCGTTCCAGGACGTTCCTCAATTCCCGCACATTGCCCGGCCACGCGTAGGCCGCCAGATGGGCCAGCTCTTCGGCGGCAAGCGGCCGCCCTTGCCCGGCTTGATTGGATTGGAGAAAGGCGCAGAGTTCCGGCAGATCCTCCAGGTGTTCGCGCAGCGGGGGCAGCTCGATCCGCAGCACATTGAGGCGGAAGTACAGGTCGGAACGGAACTGGCGGGATTCGATGGCCTTCTCCAGAATGGCGTTCGTCGCCGCCACGATCCGCACATCGACCCGTTTGCCCACCCGGCCGCCCAGGGGCGTGACCATGCGGTCCTCCAGCACCGACAGGAGCTTGACCTGGAGGTGCATGGGCATCTCCCCGATCTCGTCCAGGAACAGGGTTCCCCCCTCCGCCATCTCCAGCACGCCTTCGCGCGAGGCGACCGCCCCGGTGAAGGCTCCGCGGGTCCAGCCGAACAGCTCGGCTTCGATGAGGTTCTCGGGCAAAGCCGTGCAGTTCACCGTCACGAAGGGCGCCGCGCTCCGCGCGCTGGCGTGATGGATCGCCCGGGCCACTAGGTTCTTGCCGGTGCCCGTCTCTCCGGTGATGAGCACGGACGCATCGGACCTTGCGGCGAGGCCGACGATCTTCCTGACTTCGGCCATCTGGGCGGACCCGCCCACCAGGACCGCGCTATGGCCATCCGCCTGGGCCCGCCAGGCTTCCAGGCGGCCCACCCGCTCGAGGGCCGAATAGGACATCAACCGGTCCACAGCGTGGCCCAGGGCCGCGACTTCGAAGGGCTTGGAAAGGTAGTCGTGGGCCCCACTTTCAGGGCATCGACCACATGGTCGAAGGTGGGGAAGGCCGTCGCGTAGATCACCTTGGCGAAGGGGCTCGCCTTGAGCAGGCGCCGGCAGAGGTCGAGGCCGCTGCCATCCGGAAGCTGCTCATCCAGGATCGCGAGGTCGATGGATTCCTGCGCGAGGAACCCATCCGCAGCCGCGCAGGTTCCAGCCTCCAGCACCTTGAACCGGTCCCTGAAGAAATCCGCGACGCATTTCCGGAAGAGCGAATTGTCGTCCACGATCAAAAGCTTTTTCCGGGGGTCCATGTCAGGCGCTCACGAGCGTGAAGGTCATCCGGGTGCCCCGGGGCTGGGCCGGTTCCATCCAGATGGTGCCGTTCATCCCGGTCACCATCTTTTTCACGATGATGAGGCCCAACCCCGTGCCCTGCTCCTTGGTGGTGAAGAACGGGTGAAGACCCGCGGCTTGAGGTGGTCCGGCACGCCGGGGCCGTTGTCCTCCACCATCACCGACACCTGGTTCTTGCCGGGAACCACGCGGATCCGGATGAGGGGTTCCGGCTCGCCGCCGCTGGCGTCCGCCGCGTTCGCCACAAGGTTGATCAGGATCTGGTGCAGCGCCCGCACATCGGCGTTCACCAGCGGAAGGCCCGGATCGATCTCGAATTCGAGGCCGATCCCCCGCGCCACCAGGTCGGGCTCGATCAGCGGTTTCAACTGCGCAAAGAAGGAGGCGAGGTCCAGGGCCTTGATCTCGGGTTGCTCGAACAGCGAGAAGCTTTTCAGCGACCGCAGCAGGTTTTCGGCCCGGGCCAGCTCGCCTTCGATGCTCTCCAGGTATTCGGCCACGGTCTCCCGGGGGAACCTATCGAGACCGCTCCGGAGGACGCTGACCGCGGCCTTTATCGAGTGGATCGGGTTGCCCAGTTCATGGCGCACCGCCGAGAAGATGAAGCCGAGGCTGTTCATCTGTTCCACGGAACCGGCGATGGCCTCCAGGCGGTCCCGCTCGGTGATGTCGCGCAGGAAGACCCAGACGAACCCGCCCGAACGGTAGAACGTGTAGCCGTAGAGCCGCGAGCCCACACGCATGGACTCCCCGTCCACGTGGTCGCCCTCGAGATCTTCGAAGGTCATGCCGCGCTTCATCAGCAGGGTGTTCAGGCCTTCGTAGCTATGGTCTCCGACCGTGTCCAACAGCTGCTTAACGGCCCTGTTCTCGAACACCACGCGCCGGTTCTCCACGTCGAAGACGAGGATCATCAGGTGCATGGATTCCATCCCGTCGGCGAAGACGCACTCCCCGGGGGCAGGGCGATTTGCAGAAGGGGCAGAGATGGCTGTGGGCGCAGAGGAACTTCGCGGGGGTTTGGAGGCTGCACATGGTTGGGTGATCCTCTGGGGCCGGAACCCAGGAATGCCCTCCCGGAAAGGCCCTGGCCGCGCCCCACTCGTGGATAGCACGGAAGCCCTGTGCGCAATGTCAAACTCCGCGGAGGGGGAGCCGCCGGGATCCTGCTGTAATGGTTTCTTTTCGGAGGCCCCATGCCCGCCGACGCTTCCCTGCTCACCGCCCTGCCCCTGTTCGCCACCCTCAATGCCGACGAGTGCGCCCTGCTCACCGAGGCGGTGGGCACCCGGTCCTTGGATGCGGGTGTGGTCCTCTTCAGGGCCGGGGATCCCGGCCAGGCCATGTACGTGGTGGTCCAGGGCGCCGTGGAGATCTTCATCACGGACCTCGCGGGGCAGAAGATCGTGCTCACGGAATGCGGCCCCGGCGATGTCTTTGGCGAGCTGGCCATGTTGGATGCGGGACCCCGCACTGCCTCGGCCGTGGCGCTGGAGGAGACGGAGCTTTTGGAGGTTGACCGCGCCGATCTGCTGCTCCTGGTGAGCAAAAAACCCGAAGCGGCGCTGCACCTTCTCGGCGCCATGGGCGCCATGACCCGGAAGGCCGATCTCCTGCTGCGGGCCAGGGTGGCGCGGAATCCCAGCGAGGAGATCCAGGAACAGATGACGCTCGTGCAGAAGGTCGCGGATTGGATCGCCGCCTTTTCCGGCAGCATGTCCTTCCTGGCGGGCAACGCGCTCTGGTTCGGCGCGTGGATCTGGCTCAACATATCGGGCACCTGGCGTTTCGATCCCTTTCCCTTCGGGCTGCTGACGATGATCGTGTCCCTGCAGGCCATCTTCCTGTCCATCTTCGTGCTCCTGGCCCAGAACCGGCAGGCCGCCAAGGACCATGTGCGGGACGACATCGAGTACGAGATCAATGTGAAGGCCGAGCTTGAGGTCGCCCACTTGCATGACACCGTTGATGAGCTACGCCAGAGTGTGCTGGAACGCCTGCAGCGCATCGAAACCCACTTGCTGAAAGCCAAGGAATCATGAAGCCAAGGGATCTGGCCCTCGATCTGGCCCAACGCTTGGAGGCTGTAGCAAATCCCGATCGGCAGCGGGGCGCCCAGGCCTACATGAAAACTTCGGATCCCTTCTTCGGCGTGGACGCCGCGTCCATGCGCCGCGTGGTGAAAGGCATGGCCAAATCCCACCCGCCGGAAAACCAGGCCGAGTACCTAGCGCAGATCCAGGCCTTCTGGTCCCTGCCCCAGCGGGAGGCCCATTATGCCGCCGTGGAATGGGCCAAGCTCTTCCCGGCCTTCCAGACCCTTGAGGCCCTGCCCCTCTTCGAGCGCATGATCCGGGAAGGGGCCTGGTGGGACACGGTGGATGAAGTGGCCCGCTTCCTCGTCGGCGCCCTGCTGCTGAAGGAGCGTGCGGTGATGAAACCCGTGATGGAGCGCTGGATCCAGGACGAGCACCTCTGGATCCGCCGCGCCGCCCTGGTGGCCCATCAGAAGCACCGGGAGCGCGCCGACGAAGCCCAGCTTTTCGATCACTGCCTGCGGCTCGCACCTGAGCAGGACTTCTTCATCCGCAAGGCCATCGGCTGGGCCCTTCGGGAGCACAGCAAGACCCGGCCCGAGGCTGTGGAAGCCTTCATCGCCGCCCATCGCGCGGAACTGTCCGGCCTCAGCATCCGGGAGGGACTGAAGCGGGTCTCCGCTTCGCGCTGAACCCGCCGGCCAGGGCCACGCACGGAAAAGTGCCTGCTGCCGCCGCCGGAGTTCTGCTCTAGAGTCGAAGGAATCCCGACTCCAGGAGCCCCCATGAGCACCAAGGCCTACGCAGCGACTTCCCCGACTTCGCCCCTCACCCCCTTCACCTTCGAACGCCGGGCCACGGGCCCCCACGACGTGCGCATCGAGATCGCCTATTGCGGCATCTGCCATTCGGACATCCACCAGGTGCGGGATGAATGGGGCGGCGCCACCTATCCCATGGTGCCGGGCCATGAGATCGTGGGCCGCGTCACCGCCGTGGGCGCGCACGTGAAGAATTTCAAAATTGGCGATCTGGCCGGCGTGGGCTGCATGGTGGACAGCTGCCGGACCTGCCCGAGCTGCGCGCGGAACCTGGAGCAGTTCTGCGAAAAGGGCGCGGCCTTTACCTACAACGGCACCGAGATGGACCGCAAGACGCCCACCTTCGGAGGCTATTCCAGCAGCGTGGTGGTGGACGATGCCTTCGCGCTGCATATCTCGCCCAAGCTCGACCTCGCCGCCGCCGCGCCCCTGCTCTGCGCGGGCATCACCACCTATTCGCCTCTGCGATATTGGAAAACGAAGCGGGGCGACAAGGTGGGCGTCGTGGGGCTGGGCGGTCTCGGCCACATGGCCGTCAAGATCGCCGCGGCCATGGGCGCCGAAGTGACGATGCTCAGCACCTCCGCCTCCAAGGAAGCCGACGCGCGGAAGCTGGGCGCCCAGGGCTTCGGCCTGACCTCGGACCCTTCCACCTTCACCCGGCTGAGGGGACATTTCGATCTCATCATCGACACAATCTCGGCGCCCCACGACTACAACCAGTACCTGGGCATGGTGCGGCTCGAAGGCGCGATGGTGCTGCTGGGCGTTCCGCCGGCCCCAACGCCCGTGGCCGCGACCTCCCTCATCTTCGGCCGCAAGACCCTATCCGGCTCGCTCATCGGCGGGATCAAAGAGACCCAGGAGATGCTCGATTTCTGCGCCGAACACGGCATCGTCTCCGAGATCGAGCTGATCCCCGTCCAGCAGGTCAACGAGGCCTACGAACGCATGATGAAGGGCGATGTCCGCTACCGCTTCGTGCTGGACATGAAGACGCTCTGATGGGCCCAGGTCAGGCCCCAAGGGGCCGCCGCCATCGCTCCAGGGAAGGCTTGGCAGACCTTTTTCAACTCCCACTTTTTCAATTGCCTATCAACCAGGAGTCCTTCAGATGGATGTGCGCACCACTGTTCGCGCGGCCGTGCAAGACCTGGCCCAGGCGCCCCTTCCGGCGGATGATTCCGTCTCGCTCTTCGAGCGCGGTGTCATCGATTCCTTCGGCCTGGTGGACCTCATGCTGGCCCTGGAGCAGGCTTTCCACGTGGATGTGCCTGATTCGGATCTGATCCCCAGCCGGTTTGAAACCGTTGAGAAAATCATGGCGTATTTCCAGGCCCGACTCTGACCATGGCGCACCTTCTCGGCTTTGGCGCGTACCTTCCCGGCGGTGTTTTGGACAACGCGGCCTTGGCCGAGGAATTCGGCGTGGAGCCTTCCTGGATCCTGAACGCCTGCGGCATCGAGACCAGGCGGATCGCCGCTCCCGAAGAATCGGTCGTCGATCTGGCCGAACAAGCTGCGCGGAATTGCTTGGCGGATGCAGGCCTGGCTCCGTCCGATCTAGGCGGAATCATCGTGGGTAGCGGAACGCCGCACCGGCAGTTCCCGGGAATCAGCGCCAGCCTTCAGCAGCGCCTCGAGGTGAACGGAATACCGGCCTTTGATATCCACCTGGCCAGCGTGGGCGGTTTTTTCGCCCTGGCCACGGCGGCCGAGCTTTGCCATCGCTATGGCCCGATCCTGGTGGTCGGCGCCGAGCGAATGAGCGAGATCATGCTTCGACAGCCGCGCGTCAAGGAGACCGCCATTCTATTTGGCGATGGCGCGGGCGCCTGCATTGTGGCGCCGGGGGAGGGCCCCATCACCGTGGTGGATGTGCGGATGCAGTCCGATGGCACGTTCGCCGATGAACTGAGCCTGGAATTCGAAGCTGCGCTCGCCATGAACGGCCGCACGGTCATCCTTCAAGCCAACCGCAAATTGCGCCAGAGCCTGTCGGAGCTTCTGGATCGCAATGGCCTGAAGGTCCCAGATGTAGGCCTTTGGCTCTTTCATCAAGCAAACGTGAACTTGTTGAAGCAAATCGGCCTGGCCCTGCAAATTCCTGAAGACCGGGTCTATCTCAACCTGGCCCGCTATGGAAATACCTCCTCGGCCGCCCTGCTGATCGCTACCGCGGAAGCCAAAGCTGAAGGCCGCCTAAACCCAGGTTTCACGGTGATGGCCGCCTTCGGTGCCGGGATGGGATGGGGATCGGCCCTGCTTCGCATCACCTGAGCCCGATGTAGCACCATAAGGGCTCTCACTTCGGGCGTTCCGCAATCCGTTCCCCGATCATCCGGCTGAAAACCTCGGCCCCTTCCCGATTCAAATGGGTAGCGTCCCGGTAGTACTTGGCTTCCGGCAACACATCCTCTAAATCCAGGACCCTGCCCACGTAGACCGCCGTGACGGCCGCCTTCCAGCGCTTATGGTCCTCGCCGAACTTGGCCCGGTAGACCTTCCTGTAATGAGGGTGCATGGGCATGAAGATGAAGGTCTGCTCGACCCCCATTTCGCTCAGATGCCGATGGAACGCCGCGAGGTTCACCATCTTCGAAGGACCGAACCAGCCTTCCTCCTTTTGATAAAATTGAACCGGGGCAGAAACCACGGCTGGAGCGGGCTGGTCCCCCAAGGGCGCGTACCCGTCCGGATCCACCCGAACGCTCATGGGCTTGAGATTCCGGTCCAGACCCTTGTCCACCCCGTAACGGAGCACCCTCGTCCCAGGGAAGACAAGCTGCTGGCTCAGTTGGCGCCGTTCATAGTAGTCCCGCAGGATGGTTCCAAGGCCCACAGGGTGCCCATCGAGGAAGCTCGCTTCGGACTCCGCCTCATAGAATTCAAACCACATCATTCCCAGGTAGACTGCCCGGGGGGTTCCCTTGAGATCGTTCCTGAGCTTGAGGTACAACTCTCCCAATTCATTGCTTTGAAGCCCCGGCCGGGCCATGTTGAGCGCCAACGGATCGATCAGGCCCGGGCGGATCCCATAGGCCATGCAGGAGTCCCCCAGAAACAGGATGGGCGGGGGCTGGGGCCGGGCCTGAAGCAAGGCCCTCCGCTGGATCCATTCGCTATCGTTCCAGGCCCCCACATCCAGTTTCACAAAGCGGCGCCGCTGGGCAAAGAAGCTCCGGTCCCACAGCAGCATGACGAGCAGGGCCAGGGCGAAGAATCCGAGGAGGTACCTAGAAGCGCTGGTAGATGAAGGTCGTGGCACTGCCCGCCCCGATGAAAATGAAGATGAGCATCGACCCGTAGGCCGTCGCGAAAAGGGGCATGGGCAGATGCATCGCCCACACCGTCAAGCGCACGAAGCGGCGCTCCAGCCACTCCTCCGCCCGGGAAAAGAGAATAAGGGCCAACAGCAAGCCCAGCGCAAGCAGCGAATCCTGCCCATCCCAGGCGGAACTCCGGAGAAAGGCCCTGCCGATGGCTTGAATGTCTGCTTCCCGGAACACCACCCAGGTGAGTCCGATGACAGTTTGAAAGAGAAAGAACGAGATGAGTTTAAAAGAACGGTTCTGGAGCGAAGGCAATAGACGCCAGGCGATAAAGATCAGCCCGTGGAGGCCGCCCCACAGGATGAAATGCCACCCGGCGCCGTGCCAGAGCCCCGTGACAAGCATCAGGACCAGACTGCATCCGAGCATGATGGCGCCGGGCTTGAAGCGGTGGCCCAGGTGGCGGCTGGCCCAGTTCCACATCGGGAAATAGACAAAGTCCCGCATCCAATTCGTCAGGGTGACATGCCACCGTTTCCAGAACTCGGAAGGGTTCTTGGAGAGGTAGGGCTGATGGAAATTCCGGTCGAACTTGAAGCCGAACATGCGGCCCATGCCCACGGCCATATCCGAATAGCCCGAGAAGTCGCCGTAGACCTGGATGCCGAACAGCACGCCCAGCAGCAACAGGTTACCCTTCGCCCCGCTCCAGAGATGGAATTTCCCGAAATCCCGGTTGACCCAAGGCGCGACCACATCCGCGATCCACACTTTCTTGAACAGCCCCCAGGCAAAAATCATGAGGCCCGTCAGGAATCGGGACCGATAGAAATTCCGGGCCTTGTGGAAGCAGATCAGGAAGGACCGGGGCCGCATGATGGGCCCTGCCTGGTGATGGGGGAAGAAGAAGATATAGAGCAGCACCTCCCAGAAGGACTGCCGCCCCGAAATCTGCCCCCGGGCGACCTCCACCTGGTAGGCGATGAGCTGGAAAATGTAGAACGAGATGCCCAGCGGAATGATCAGGTCCCGGGCCACGCTGAAGCCAGCCATGTCCCCCAGAAAAAGCCGGTACTTGAACCAGACCAGCATGGCCAGGTTCAGGGCCACCATCACACCGGCCACCCGCCGCGGCTGGAAGCCGTTGACCTGGGAGGCCCAGTTCAGGAACACCACCCAAAGCAGGAGCAGGAAATCCGCGGGCCCCGCCGCCCAGTACACCACCAGGCTCAGGACTAACAACCAGCCCTTCTGAAAGGCCTTCGGCAGGAGCCAAAAGCTCAGGACGAAAAAAGGGAGGCTGAGGATGAAATTGAAGGAATGAAAGGACATGTATTAGAAAGGTGGGGGGGTCGAGTAGATTGACATCACTTGACATTGCCGTCCATGGATTCGTCATGCTGCTGCGGCGGGAGAGGCCCGATTTACTTCTTTATCACGGGCTGTCGGGGCGGGATTCCGCCCCGTTATTTTTTTCTCCTGCTTTGTCTGGGCCCCCGCGCCCGCACTGGGAGGCTCAAGCAGGAGAAACGTGTCTTCTCACTTCCCAGGTGGAAAGCGCCAGGTATTGCTTCCCGGCACGAAATACAAAGGTCCATGAAGGCTCATGAACAGCACTTCTCCACTCGCAACCCGGATGTTGACCCCGGTTCGTGGCCCCATCCCTCCATGGATGAAAGCTGGAGGCGACGCAACTGGGGTGAATTTGTTCGTTCGTGGATCGAACAGTTCAGCCTCCGCCCTCAACGGCTCCGCCTTCGGGGTGGGGATGGATTTCATGATCTTGATGATTTCATCCGGAGTCTTGTCCTTCAGGACCGCAGGATCGGGCATGGCCGCCGTGCCCCCGGAGGCGACACCCGCGACGATCAGAACGCGCCCATCCGAAAGCGCCACGGCCCGATGGAGCGCGCGGGGTGCGACCATCTCTCCCGCAGGAGAAAAGGTCATCTTCACTGGATCAAAGATCTCCGCTGAAGGGGCCCGATCGGCTCCGCCGCTGATGAGCACCCGGCCATCCGGGAGCAACGTGGCCTGGTGCGATTGACGCCCTTGGGCCAGGCGCCCCACAGCCTTGGTGGTCTCCGAATTGGGATCGTACAGGAAGGCATTGGCAGCCTGGTCTTCGTCGCTCCCATAATCCAGGTGGGTGATCAGGACCTGGCCATCCGCCAGCAGGGTCGCGAGCGGGGAACCATTGACGACCATCGCGGGATGGCCCACAGGCTTGATACCTCCGCTCAGCGGGTCGAAGAGGAGAAGCCCCTCCTTGTGGCCTTCTCCGGTCGTGAATAGAACCGAACCATTGCCAAGGGAGAGGGCATCCGAGATGCGCGCTTCAGGCGGAATCCGCCCGATCTCTTTCCAGGTATTCGTGCCCGGATCGTAGGCCTCGATCGTCTCCACGTCCGAATGGCTGGTTGAACTCCCGCCGACGATGAGCACCCGCCCGTCTTTCAACAGCGTGGCCACCGGAGTGAAACCGCGAGGTGAAGCCAAGTCCGCCGCGCGGCTGAAGGCATTCTGCTCAGGCGAATAGATTTCAGCGCTCATCGGGCCAAACGGAGCCTGCCGGCCCGCCAGGAGAACGCGGCCATCGGCCAACAGGGTCGCCGTTCCTTCCACATGATCGAAGTTCCGGAAACCAGGCAAGAGCCTGGCCGCCTGGATGGAACGCACCACGCGTGGCCCGAACCAAAGGGCTAAGCCGACAGCGCAAGCCAAGCCCGCCAGAACTGTAGCGATCAATATTTTCCTCAAGGATTCCATTTATGTTGTTTCCTTTCCGAGCTAGGTCTTTCAAAAGTCCTTCAAGGGCTTTCCTTGCTTCCAGCCCGATTATTGGCTCCTGCCGCATCTATGTTCCCGCCCAAAGGGCCGGGTTCTGGCGGGGCTCGACCGCCCTCGCCACGATGGGATGCTCGGGTGGGAAGACGGAGATCATAAAACATTGATTTGATTAATTAAATTTTAATCCATTTATAAAAAAAACCAAGCGGATTATCCGATTGAGTCAGTGCAAATGAATGCATTTTATCAAATTCTTCGGAAGGCAGATTTTTAAATTTTTCCAATAATATAATATGACTATTAAATAGATATACATACATAATTGAATAATATATTAATAATTGCCATGCATTGTTTAAATTGTTTTCATTTTTTTGCATTAAATTAATATTTTTGTTTATTATGATGAAATCGAAATCATTTATAGCACCATCAAAATTCTGAATTTTAAAATCATCAATGATTTCATTTATTTGAGATTGGATTTCGACTCTATGATCGATCCAAGAAATAAATTCTATAAAAATATTGAAATTATTTTTATTCATAGCAAATCGGATACACGAGAGATATGTTGTTAAATCTTCTTTGGTTACTTCAAATGGAAAGTTGAATTCCCTATTAAATAATTCTTCATTCATCCATCTACCATTGTTTATGCCATTCGACATCGTGGTCTCCCCGCTAGACAATTCGCGAATTCCTCCGAACACTGCCCCCTACAAACTGCTCTCCTGGAAGGAGAGGGCAGTTGATCACATTGCCGATTACACAGCAGATAAGAATTCCAGCATTCAAGAGGGTTTGGACCTTTTGGAGGAGGTAAATCAAATGTAATACTCCAAGTCCCTTGTTCAATTATTACAGCAATAATTAAAATTCCTAATACAATTAACGCGGCCAAGGCAGCAGCGCCAGCTATAGCCGCAACTGTTATCGTGATCGGTTCCTGTCCGGTTGGATCAATTTTATTGATGGTATTATTTAAACAATAATTGTATAAATTTATACCTCCTTTTTCTTGAATCGGATCCTGACTAATCCATCTTCCTAAATTTGCATCATAGGCCCGGTAGAGCGCGAGATTCAGCCCGCTCTGTGAGTGCCACATGTGGCCGGTATATCCGAACAAGCTGTCCCGATTCCCTTGGATTTTCGTCATGCGCCCATAGGGGTCGTAGTCGTACCGCGCCCTCATGGCCTGGGTGCTATCCGTCAGCTCCCGAATCGATCCCAGGTGATCACGGCTGTAGAAGAGCGCGGTTCCATCGTTGTCGACAAATCCTTGGGTATAGAACCGCTTGGCAACGGTCCCGCCATCGGGACTGCGTTCTTCCGCAATCTCGACGCCATCCCACAGGTACTTCTTATCGCTATTCGGGACCAGGTTCCCTTGGGCATCCATGTCCTTTTCAACGATCCCAACCCTCCTCCCCAGCCCATCGTACCTGAACTCGCTGCGATGCCCTGTCGCCACGATATTCACGGCGATCAACCGGTTCTCATCATCCCATTCAAAGGTCCTTTCTCCGTCGCCGGTCATGTTGCCGTTCAGGTCGTAGGTGAAGCTCTTGTCCTGGCCCGCCAGCGCGCTCACCACCACGGTGGCCACGGCGAAGGCGGTGGGGTCCGCCACGCTGGTGGCGGTCACGGTGTAGGTGCCGAAGGCGTTGGGCGAGGTGTACGTGCCATTGGCAGCCATGGTCCCGCCCGTGGCGGTCCAGGTGACGGCGGTGTTGGTGCTGCCCTGCACCGTGGCGGTGAAGGCCGCGGTGCCGCCCTTGTTGAGCTGTGTGGCGTAGGGCGCCACGGCGACAGAGATCGGCGCCGCGGTTTCCACGGTGATCGGGGCCTGGGCGGTCTTGGTGCTGTCCGCCACGCTGGTGGCCACCACATGGTAGAAGCCGGGCGCAGCGGGCGCGGTGTAGGTGCCGTCCGCGGCGACGGTGCCACCGCCACTCTCCGTCACGCTCCACGTCACGGCCCCATTGGGCGTGCCTGTGACGGTGGCCCTGAGCTTGATGGAGCTTGAAGGCCGGATGCTGGCGGCATTGGGATCCACCGAAATCTGGAACGGCACGGTCACCAAGGCGGTGCCGCTTGCGGTGGCATCCGCCACGCTGGTGGCTTTGACGGTATAGGTACCTGCCAGATTGGGCGGGGTGTAGGTGCCCGCCGCGTTGATGGTGCCCCCGTTGGCTTCCATCACCGTCCAGGTCACCCGTTTATCCAGGGTGCCTGCCACCAGGCTCAGGAAACTCTGATTCCAGGGAAAGGGTACCTGGGAACTGGCCGGCGTGACCTGCACGCTGGTGCCGGCCTGGCGAACCCCCTGGCCGATCGTCCCAGCAACGGGCTTGGGCGCAAGGCCGCTATAAATACCTGAAAACTGATTCCCGTCTCCCGTGAATGTGAATTGAAAAAATTTGGGGGAATTGTAGGGGTCCTTGCTTGAGCCGGATAGCACACGGCCATCCAATATTCCTTGGAAAAAGGTATCTCCAAGGGTTCCGGAAACAGCCGTTCCATGCTGGAAAAGCGTTCCATTGCCTGGTTGGGTGCCGGTGAAGGTGCCGGACACATCCAGAACCCCATCGAAGGTCACTTGGATCTGGGTGGATACCTGTTTGGACGGATCCGCAGCAGGGCTCGCCGTGACCGTCACGACCTGGGGCTGGGCGGGAGCCGTGAAAACCCCTGAGCTATTGATCGTCCCCGCCGTTGCGGCCCAACCCACGGTCTTGTTGAGGCTCCCGGCCACCAGGGCGGTGAAGGCCCGGGTCACCCCCACCTTGACCACTGGCAGTTTCGGGTTCAGGTCTACGGAGACCACACCCGCTTGGCGAGTGCCAAAGCCAAGCGGTCCCGCCGTAGGATTGGGGGTCGCAGAGTCGTAGTATCCGGAGAACTGGCTTCCATCCGCGGAAAAAGTGAATTGGAAATAATGATTCCCAGGGGTATAGACATCCTGGTTCCTACCCGACAGGACCAGGCCATTCAGCGTCCCCTGGATGGAAATGTTGGCCAGGGTCCCATATACGGTCGTCCCACTCTGGAAAAGCGTCCCGTTTCCAGGTTGGGTGCTGGTGTAGGTGCCGGACACATCGAGAATTCCATCGAAGGTCACAGGAATCTGGAGAGAAGCCGTTTTGGTTGGATCCGCAATGGATGTCGCGGTGACCGTCACCACTTGCGGTTGAGGAGGAGCCGTGAAATGACCGGTGGCATCCATCAGCCCGGCAGAAGCCGTCCAGGTCACTTCCTTGTTGAGGCTGCCGGCCACTGAAGCGGTGAAGGTGTGCAAGGCTCCGGCTTGGATGGAGGCAGGCTTTGGATGCACCTCCACGCTGACGCCCGGTTGTTTGGTGCCGTTCCAGGCGCCGGATGGCGTCGCCGCCCCCACTCCATAAAGACCGGTGTAGCTGCCGGCATCGGAAGCAAAGGTCCAGACGTAATTGGATGCGAGCGTCCCATCGGGATTGTTGGTGACGCCCGTCAACGTCAGGCCCGAGATCGTCGCGACCAGGTTTTGACCCGCCCGGGTCCCCCATATCTGCGCGCCATTCTGGTACTGCGTAAAAACGTAACCGTACATGTCCACGTAGGTGCCCGAGACATCCAGCTGGCCGTCTGCGGTCACCTGGAACTGTCTCGAATTCGACTTGGCGGCATCCGCCACGGAAGTAGCTGTGACCGTCACCATCTGGGGCTGCGCGGGGGCCGTGAACAGGCCGGCGGAATCGATGGTCCCGGCGGAGGCCGTCCAGGTCACGCTCTTGTTCGAACTCCCCGCCACAAAAGCCGTGAACGCCTGCAAGGCACCGACTTGGAACACTGCCGGCCTTGGGTTCACTTCGACGCTGACACCCGCTAGTTTGGTCCCGGTCCAGGCGTAAGCGGGCGCCGACATTCCCATTCCATAGGCGCCAGAATAGCTGCTCGCAGTGGACGTGAAGGTCCACACGAAATTCAAGGCCAAGGTTCCATTGGGATAGTTCATGGTCCCTGTCAGCGTTCTTCCGGATAAGGTCGCTGCTATCGGATAGGAGCCTCCCCGGATTCCCCACACCTGGTCGCCGTTCTGGAAAAGGGTGAACGTTTCATTGAAGTTGTCGGTGTAGGTCCCGGAAATATCCAGAAGATCCACCGAAACCGTGGCGGTGGCGGTCTGGTTGGGATCCGCGGTGTTCGTGGCCACCACGTGGTAGGTGCCGGGGGTGGTGGGCGCAGTGTAAAGGCCGCCGGAGGTGATGGAACCGCCCCCGCTTTCCTGCACTGTCCAGGTGGCCGTGACATTGCTCGTGAAGGCCTGGGTTTCGCCGACGATGACATTCGTGCTGGCGGGGGTGATGGTGATGGTGGTTTGAGCGAAAAGCGGCGCCATGGGTGTGGCGAGCATGACCCCAAGCACCAAAGCCGCTGTGCTGCGCCGCAGCACCGGCAGCCGCAGGAAGCGCTGGCAGAAAAAGAAGACCGTGCGCCGGAACGCTGGCTGATTCGTGGTGAAGGCGCGCACCCAGTCCAGACCGGAGGAGAGGAGAGTCGTTTTCATGGCTGCCCCTAGTTCCTGGTCGGCTGTGAGGAGTTGTTTTTTGGCTCAGAGGCCTTGGGAGCCTTCGAGGGCCTGGTTGGCTTGGCGATCCTTGAGGCCTGTCTGCGCTGGGCCTGGGCTGCGTCGTCGGCGTCCTTCCGCCGGAGGGCTGCGTCGTTGAGGCTGTAGCGCTGTCCCGTGAGCTGGTTCACATCGTTGTGCGTGGCCGTGGTGGTGGCGCCGTCCACACCTTCGCTGGTGCGATTGCCCGCCAGGTCGTAGCCATAGCTGTACTGTCGGATCAGCTCGCCGTTGGGGCCATTCAGGATGGCGCTGGTGAGCTGGTTGGCCGCGTCGTAATCAAAGGTGTAGGTCTTGGGTGCAGCCGCATCCGCCGCCTGGCTCCAGGTCTTGATCTGGCCGTCGGTATCGTAGGTGTAGCCAAAGGTGGAGATGTTGGAGTTGTCGGACTTGAGATTCTGGATGGTTTTCAGGCGGAAATCCTTGAGCGAATCTTCATAGGTGAAGACCGTCTTCTGGCCGTTGGGATAGTCCACACGGCTGAGGCGTGAAGTCAGGCCGTCGTAGTTGTAAGTGAAAGTACCAAGCGGATTCACCACGGTGCCCAGGCGACCCAGGGCATCGAAATTCCGGGTCTCCGCACTGCCGTTGATATCGCGGACGGTCACACGGCCTAACTGATCATAGGTGTAGGTGATGGTGCTATTGGGGAAAGGCCCAACCACAGTCTTCAGGCGGCCGGCGCCGACCGTCCCATTGATCGGGTAGTAGTCGTAGGTGGTGGTTCCAATGCCATCGGTCATGGTTGCCAGGCGCGGATATTTCGGATCGTAGGCGTAGTTTACAGAGGGTGTGGTTCCCATGGCATCTGGATAGTCAACCCGTTGGAGCGAGCCGTCAGTCCAGTAGCTATAAACCGTTTGATGGCCCTTTGCATCCAACCGGTGCGCCAGCCTACCTGCCGAGTCATAACCATAATTGGTCTGGGTATGGTCATTCAGAATCTTGGCGGTGACTTTCCCATTCAAGTCGCGGATCCAGGCCGTGGAATGCCCCGATGGATCCGTCAAGCCTTCAAGCTGGTTCCCGCAACCACACCAATCCAGATGTGTGATGCGGCCCTGCGGATCCTGCACTTCCACCAATTGGCGCAGCGGGTTGTATTGCAGGGTCGTCCAACGGCCTTTCCGATCACGCTTGGCGGACACATCCAGTTTGTCGTAGAGCGTCTGTTCGTAGGTCCCATCGGGATAGGTGACTTTGGTCGGCCGGTTTAGATCGTCGTAATCCGTGGCGATGCTGAGGCCGTCGGGTCCGGTCGCTGTATGGACGCGACCGGCGGTGTCGTAGGTAAACGTGGTGGTGGAGCCTGCCAGCGCACCGGTAATGCTGGACAAGTAACCCGATCCGCCATAGCTGAAGGTCGTGGTTTCGCCTTTGGGATTGGTGATGGTGGCCACCTGCCCGGTTGCGTTGTAGGTGTAGGTGGTGACCTGGCTGGCCGCATCCGTGACGGTAAGCGGGCGATGGTTGCCGTCGTAGGTCGTCTTAGAGAGGATTTCCGAAGCACCGCCAGTAATATTCCTGACTTCGAGCAGGTCCTCTTCGTCCGGCTGGGAGTAGATGTATTTGGTCACGCGGCCCAAGGGATCCGTGGAAGTGTCCATCCTTCCGCCAGGAGTGTAGGTAGCGAGCGTTTCCTGGCTTGTGCCATCAGGAAGCAGGCGGGTCGTGCGGGATGGCAGACCGAAAGCGCCGGCCAGGTAGCTGGATGCCTGGTCTTGGTATCGGTACCAAATCCTGGATTCCCCGACCTTCTTCCGCGATTCGGGGATCGCGATGGTGGCAGCGCCATTCGCATCGCTATGCAGCCAGTGGATGAGCTCGGCCTGGGTATAGTCTCCCGGAGCCTGGGCCATGGCGCGCTTGTTCCAATAGAACGTGTTCCGGAAATTCAAATGGGCGTTGCCAACATTCGGCGGAACCACGGACTCGGAATAGGGGACTGTCGAAGACGAGCGTGACTCAATGCGCTCCATGCTTCCAAGCGGATCGGTGGCTGTGAGAGCCCGCACCATGTATTGCTCAGCAATGTCGAACCTGGTCGTGCCGTAAGGGGTTTTCATGGAATTGATGAAATCGGCCGCGGCTGCGGGGCTGCTGGCCGTGGGGCCATACGTGAACTCTGACGCGAGCCCGATGACATCGGTGATCCTGGCGAGCTGACCCTGGTCGTTGTATTCAAAGGACGCTGACCTGCCGAAGGGGTCGGTGACCTTTGTGATCTTAAGGGGATCAGCGATAAGCTCGTATCCGAGCGTGGTGACTTGGCCCAGCGCATCCGTCAGGCTCGCAACCCGCATCTGCGCGTCATAATTGATCGTTACCGTGTTGCCACTCTTGTCGATCAGCTTGGTCAAAAAGATCTTGCGATAGCCCGGTGCGGTGGAGGTCGGCAGATCGAAGACCTGGCGGGTTCCATCCAATCCGATTCGTTCATAGCTGTTCGGCGTTGGCCTGATCAGGGTTGTCTGATTTTGCTGCTGGGGTCTCGAAGCCGAAGATCCCCGGTAAGTCCGAGTATCGAATCGGTACACCTTCAATTCGCCAAATGAGCCGAAAAGGAAGGGGGCGGCATAGGAAGCCCCTCCTCCACCGCCGCTGATGTGGGGCCCTAGGAGCAGCATGGCTTCCTTCATTTCTAGGCCATTCTGGGCACTCCCAGACAAGGCCACGGGTGGAGAGGCTGGGGTCTGGCTCCCCTCGCTCCCGCGCCTCAACATAAGGCCGTTTAGGGGAGTCTTGGCCGGTGCGGACGGCACGACATCCTCGATGTAGGCCAGGAAACTGAACGTCCATTTTGGGCCCAAATTCGAGTATGAAAATGCCTGGGGTTGATTTGCCTGGCGTTGGGCGTAAGTCAAGGTGAAAGGAAGCGCGGGGCCCCTCGGAGGGGTGTAGGCCAAGGGCGTGTCTTTGAGCATCAAACTGGTTGATTGAGCGTGGAAAGAGTAGGTCGCCATGCCGGGGCCTCCGGTGGGACATTCCGTGAAGCCAGGATCGGTGGGATCCGGAGCATCGCAGGGGATGGTCACGTAGCCGCAGCCCCACACCGCATCTCCATCCCTCTCGGGTAGCGGTTGCCACCCCGGGGGCAACGGACCAGCAGGGACCAGCATTCCACCAGAGGCTTCATCATCAAGGGCATCTTCGCTGATCCAAGTCTCTTTGGTGGAGTTGGGATCCTCTACCAGATAGCGGCCATTTTGGTGTTTCACGATTGAAGCGAAGTGCCCAGCTTTCCAGTGGACCAGGGCCGGTATCAGCATCTCCGCGCCAGGCTCGCGCTTGGCCATCTGCATGTTGAGACCCAGGCGGGTGGCCAAGTCCAGGTTGTGAGTGAGCGAGGTGCCCTTAGGGGTGCAGGACGCTTCGTGGGCAGGCGCGCTATCTCGGCCCAGGGATGTGAGGATGCAAGCCAGCGAAAGGGGTCCGCACAAGAAAGCCTTGGTGGGTTCGGCTTTCATGAACCCCAAGCCGCTTCTGGCTGCGATGACCCTATCCGCAGCTGCCCCGTGCAGAGCCGGAGAACGGTCCAATTCCGAAAGCAGATTCTCGAGCTCAGACACCCGGCCCAATCGAGCATAGAGATCCGCCAAGCCTCCCGCAGCCCGCTCGGGAATGGCCCTCATTTCACCTGATCGGACATTCTTGCTTAAGGCCCACGCATGTTCCCAGGCATCCAGGGCCTTGGAGATGTACCCGAATCTGCTGTAGGTGATCCCAAGGTTGCACCACAAAGACGGTGCCCAGACAGAGGCGGGATGGGCCTTAAGGAATGACTGGAAGGGACGTAGATCCTCTGCATCGCCTCCCTTCTGGTAGGAGAGCACCGCGTCATGAAGCTCCAGGTTCTCCGCCTGGATAATCTCGCTGCCGACGGGGATCAACGGCTCCTCGAAAATACGGAGTTGTCGGATCTCGGCAGTCGTGATTTTGGGCGCGGGCGCCAACAGCAGCGGTGCGCCCGGGAGAGAGGCTCCGACAACGATAATCATCATCGTGGGAAAGGTAGTCGGGTGAAAACGCATAGACATCTCCATCACTAATTCGCGATACCGGCATATGGGAAAAACGTTTCGCGAGTTTAGTACCCGCTTCGATGGGGAGACTCCAATATCCTCGAACGGTGCTTTTTTACCTCCGAACGGACAGCAGGCATAAATTGATGGCTGTGCTAAATGTTTTATCGAATATGTTAGAGGGTCATAATTGAAACCAGTTGAATCATAATTTGTTCCCAATTGCCTTGAACGGCGACCGCGCCAAGCGTAAGCTCGAATAAACGAGAAAGGTCAGGCATTCATCAAATGGTTAAACTATCACATCCTCAAGAGATAACAATGAACAGACCATATTTCATGGATTACTCCTATTTTCGCATCATTTTTATGTTGTTTTTATGCATCTTGAATGCGAAATCTCTCCTGATCGCTTCTCCGCCGCCGAATGGGAGGAAGAATTTCACGGTTTACAGTGAGAGCCTTCCATTGCTTCCCGAAGAGGGCGTCTTTGCCTATTCGAGGATTTCATCTGATGGCAATCGGCTCTCCTACGCCTCTGAGCGCATGGTCAATGGAGAGGTAAAGCGGACTATCAACATCATTGATTTGAAAACACGTAAAATCCTTTATTCGGAACCCGGTATGGATTCGTACTGGGCTCCAGATGGGAAACGCGTCATCTTCCTGAGCACCCGGGATGGCGATGATATGGATGTGTGCATCTGGCATGCCGAGACAGGTAAGGTGGCCCGAAATGTTGCCCCTGTTGAATTAGGTGCATATTTCAGTTGGAGTGTAGTTAATGGCAAGGATTTGATCCTTACCCAAGAAAATCAGTACTATAACTTGGAAAACGACAAGGCTTTGCGACCCTACCGCACCGTTTCCGCTTGCCCGGAAATCGGGGCGGGCTCCCAGCCAATGATTTCGAGGGATGGACGGCTCATCGCGACATTTGTGCGTGGAACCCTAGTGGTTCGCAGTCTTAAAGGCTGTAATTACCTTCTTGAAACCCAGCTCCCCGGCGGCAAGGCGGATTTTTCGTACGACGGACGATACATTGCCTTCCATGCTCCAAAAGATGGTGGAAAGAGCAAGGGGTACGAAATTATCGTGGTGGACCTCCATATGCGGACCATGATCAAGGTCACGGACCTCGAAGGATCCAGCTACTACCCGGCTTGGACGAAAGATGGACGGCTGTCATTTCGTCATGATTCAGATAAATTTCGTGGCTTCATGATGGCGTCGGGCTTCCTCAAGAACTCCGCTGAGCCGTTACCCGCATCCCATACACCGCTTCGCTCAGACGCCCCACTGAGTCGGCTATACCCAAAAGGAGATCTCCCGGCACATCGCGTGGTCCTGGTGAATTTCTGGGCTGGCTGGTGCGTTCATTGCCGCAACGAACTCCCGATGCTCGAACGATTGCGTGGGCAGCTCCGTTCTGCGGGAGTGGACGCGGAAATCGTCGGGGTCTGTGAACCCAGTTCATTTCGTTCGGATCGAGATGCGATTGTAAGGAGACAGAAACTGACCTTCCCCCAGCTGGATGTGAATGCCATGGACCTTGTGGCTTTTGGCGTCCAGGTGTTTCCCACGAGCCTGATGTTCGTGGATGGAAAACTAGTAGAACGTCGTTACGGGGCTCAATCCTACGACAAGTTTGCGGAATGGTTCAAGCAGTACGGCATCATGATTCCAAAGCCAAAATCATGAACCTAACTCAATATTTAAAGCACCTAATTGCCTTGCTGTCCTGCGGAGGACTCTTATTTTCTGACATGGCTTTGGATGTCGGAAAACCAGATGTCCAAGGCAAGGTGACTGCCGGAGGCTATCATTCGCTTGCCATAGACGAGAGCGGGCAAATCTGGGGTTGGGGTCTGAACAAAAATGGCCAGTTGGGAAATGGGACCAGGGTCCGTCGCGATCTGCCTTTCCCGCTTAAACCTGGAATCGGAGCATCAAGAATCATTGGTATTTCAGCAGGTGAAGATCATTCCCTGGCCCTCTCCGAAGATGGTTCAGTCTGGGCATTTGGATTGAACCAAGATGGCCAATTGGGCATTGGAACGAAAATCGATCAGTCCGTGCCGACTGAAGTAAAAGGCTTGAGCCAGATTATAGAAGTCTGCGGTGGACGAAAACACTCGATCGCCCTGAAGCGCGATGGCAGCGTCTGGGCATGGGGGAGCAATGAATGCGGCCAACTAGGTCAACCCAAACTTACGGTGAGCCTGGCACCGCTTGAGGTTGCTGGTCTGGAGAGCATTGTGTCGGTGGCGGCAGGATTGAGTCATTCCTTGGCCCTGAAGAAGGATGGAAGCGTTTGGGAATGGGGAGCCATGGGTCATCGATCCGATGGAACGGTCAGAATTGTGAGGACTCCCCGTCGTGTGCAGGGTTTGACGGCAGTTAAAATGATCGCTGCCGGAGGGCGTCACAGCCTTGCCCTGCTAAGTGATGGAACTGTATGGGCGTGGGGGAATAACGATTATGGCCAATTGGGGGACGGCACGAATGAATCCAGGATGAACCCCACCCAAGTGAAGGGTGTGGCGCACGCAGGCCTGATTTCAGCAGGCTATGACCACAGCGCAGTTCTATCGGATGATCACCGGGCGTGGACCTGGGGTGATAATAATCTTGGCCAACTGGGAAACCCGAAGCCCGAGGCGAGCAGCTTGCCTGTGCCCGTTGTCGGAGCAACTGGACCATTGATGAATGTCGCGGCCGTCCGTTGTGGCGGGTACCACACCCTCTTCCTCACCGTGGAAAATGAGTTGCTAGCTTCTGGTAATAACTCTTTCGGGCAGCTAGGCGATTGGAAATTCAAAGACAGCACCTTTCCGTCTCTGGTGGTCAAGCAGATCCTCCAGTCAAAGGGACAGAGATAACCCCTTGCAAGAACCACCACATACGGCGCGCTTCTCCTACTTGATCACCGCGGTCCGTTCGACCAGCGAGAAGCGCGCCTTCAATCCCAGGTGGAGGTAGGGCGTTGATTTTTCCACCAGCTCCTTGAGCACGGGATCAGGGGCGCGGCCCCACCGGGCCATCAGTTTCTTTCGATCGGAACCGGCCCCGTAGATGCGTTTGGTGAGGAAGTAGAGGTGGCTGTAGGAGGTCACGAAAGCCACCTCGGACTTGATGGCATTGGGTGTGCTGGAGGAATCGAAAAGTCCGGTGAGCCAGGCGCGTCCTTCCGGGGTCAGGGTGAGGCCTTCCAGGACGCCATGGGAGAGGGTCTTGCACTCTTTCGTCGCCTCCCTGAGAAGGAATGCCTGCCGGGCACACTGGTCCGCCTTCTCCCCCTCACCCGAGCGGGTGTACAGGCCCTGCAGGGCCTCGGTTCCCATGATCCGGATCCGCAGTCCGGCGAGGTAGGTCGGCAGGGTGTATTCGCCTTCCAGGTGGTGCCCGAAGGAGACCAGGCAGCGCAGCAGGCGTTCAGCTTCCTTGAGGTCCGATTTCTCCTCGGCCTGCCGGCTTTTATCGATCAGGATCGCCGCCAGGTTCATGCCTGCGATGAGGCGGGGGATCTTGAGCTCTCCCGCAGGATTGGGGATGGGGTACAACCGGGAGGTGAACAGGCAATCCTGCTTGACCGCGCCGGATTCGATCCAGACCAGTTCCGGCGCTGAAACGTGGTCCTTGAGATCCTTCCGCTCTCCGGGGGCGATGGTGTCCGCCCGCCACAACCTGGGTCCGCTCCAGGCCCGCACGCGCGAATCGTAGGTGGACATGGCCCTGTCGTAGTCCTCGGCGGCGTTCCCCGGGGTCGTCCGGAATCCGTCCATCAGCCAGCCCGGTGGAGGCGGGAAGGCCTTCGCGGGCTGGAATCCCTTGACGGCCTCCAGGGCCTTCAGCCCCTCGGGGCGGATATAGGTCCTCTCATAGATCTGATCATGGATGACGAGACCGGCCAGAACCACCAAGCCTCCCAACCCTGCAATGGCCCATCCCCTTTTCCCCATAGAACCTCCTTGGTCGATCGGCAACCAGAACCCGGCGCGGGTTCTGCATCAAGTGGGGTCGTCCAGGGCGCGGGCCATCAAGGGCGCGCCTGCCTGTAGCAACGCGAGCGCCAATGCCCCGAAAAACGGTATCCGATGGCTGGACATGGTTGGACTCCAGGAGACCCGTCCTAGGGTCGAGCTCGGAACTTGGGCAGAGCCGTGGGGGGGGCCAGTAGGACGGGGTCACGGAGGCTGGGATACAAGAACAGGCTTCCGCATGGCATCTGGCCGACCTTCGCGGCGGGAAAAGGGCGCTTCTGGGAAAGGCTGGGACCAGAGGTAATCCTTGCTGCTGCCACAGTCAAGGGGCCACCACGAAGTTGGGGGCGGGAAGGCCCCCGAGCCGAAAGGAGGACGGCACCTCGCACGCCGCAACAGGATGGGTCCAGCCAGGCCGATCGCAGCGGAGGCGCGTTCAGGGCGCATCCATCGCGCCCCGGTCCACCAGCCAGGCTTGGCTTGAGGCGACGATCTTCCGGTTGAGATCGGGCAGGGAGGGATCCATGTGGCCCTCGTCGAGATCGAGGACCGTCTTCGGACCTGGTTTCAAGGACTGCATGAGGCGTGCGTAAGGCAGGGGCACCCGCTCGTCGCGCAGCCCCGTGAGGAACAAGATCTCGCCCTCGAGATGGGGCAGATGGAGGGCTGGCTCGAGCGGGCGGACCACCGCGCCCACCACGCGCGCTGCCAGGGACTTCACCCACGCGGGCCGGAGGTCCGAATTCGCGGCGAGCAGACCCGGAAGGTCCGCGCCGCCATAGGCCATGACCAGGGTCCGGAATGGAATTCCCCGGACCTGGGCCACCCGAGCCGCAGCCGGCACGAACATGGCCCCGAAACTGTAGCCCAGGAGGCTCACCCGCCGGGGATCGGCCCAGGCTTGATCGCGGATCCAGGAGGCGAGGGCGCAGACCTGGGAAGGCACGGCCAGGGCCGCTCGGCGTATCCGGGGAAGCTTGAGCAGGGCCTTCCCTTCGTACAGGTCCGCGGTGGGGCGGGGGTAGGCGAGGGCCACCAGGGCGTTGGGACCGTGAGTTTCCACATAGCGGAGGCTCTCCTGTCCCACATCCAGACCGCCCAGGATCACCACAACAGGAAGCGGTTTTTCCGGAGCCATCGGAAGACTGAGGGCCAGGCGGACGGGCCCTTCCGGGGCGCCGTCGAGTTCATATTCCAAGAGCCGGCGCGTCTCCCCGGCCGCGGTGGAGATCGTGGATTCACGCAGGGTCCGGACCACGAGTGGAAGTGCCTGCTGATCGAGCAGAGGCATCGGCTCACGGCGGTATTCCCGTGCAACCCAAAACCAGAGCATGGACAGGGCCAACAGGAGAACCCCGCCACCCGTTCCGAGGATCCGGACAGCCCAGCGCCGCATGCCTAAAGCTTAGGAGCCGTTTCGAAATAACCAGTGCTTTTCTGGTTGTTTCGTTATGGGTCCTGTCATGAATGAGGGGGACCGCCCGGTCGCTTCGCTTCCTCTGCGTCCCCCTCATGCTCCCCACGTGGTCTCCGGCAAAGCCCGGACACCGCGTCTTATGCCGTCCTGCCATCGAAGCGACAGGATGATTGTGTGACGACGGCCTAGTCCGTTGCGGACCCTCCAGCTAGCGGGGACGCTCCGGCTCCATGTCCTTCAGGATCGCCTCGAAATCCTCGCGGCCGGCTAGAGGCTTCAACTCATCGAATCCGCGGAGCCGCTCTGGTTTCCGGTAGCCCCGGACCTGGGCCATCTTCAAGTGGGGAATGGCCTCGCCGGGCCGGCCCAATTGCGCCAGAGAGATCGCCGCATACACGCAGGGCCAGCCTTCGCGGTCGTCCAGTGCGGCAAGGCTCGTGCTGAGGGCAAGCAGCCGCTCCCAGGACCGTTCCTGGAAGGCTTCGCCCAGCGCCAATTGATAACTGAGGATCGGACCGCCCAGAAGCCTGCGGATCATGAGCTGTTCCGTGGGCGGGGATGTTTTCAGGCGGTCGAGGTGCCGCACGAGCACCTCCTGGTATTGCGTTCCCTTGGGGGTCTCCGGCAATTCCGCGGCGGCGGTCTCGTAGCGCTTTTCGAGCTTCAATTCCTCGGCCACGGTGCTTTCCTTCTCCAGTTCCGCGATGTGTTCCCGGGCGCTCCGGCCTTCCCGGGAATCCGGACACAGAGCCGCCAATTCCCGCCAGCGCCGCAGGGCCAGCAGGGTCCTTCCGGCCTTCACTGCGTTCAATTCCAATTCCCGGCAGACCTCTGATTCGAGGGCCGGATCCTTCGGGGTGAGCCCGTCCCGCCCCGCGCCGAGCTGAAGATAGCCCAAGGCGGATGCGGCCGCCGCTTCGGTGGCCCACCGATGCCCGCCCTCGAAACGATCCGCCAGGGCTTTCCATCCCCGGGATTGGAGTTCCTGCCGCCCTTTCTGCAGTTCCCAATGGTTGAAATCCTCCAGGCCGCAGCTCAGGTGGAAACGCAGGTGCCCCAGCCCGGTCAACATTCCATCCCCCGTGCCGAAGGCACCGATGGAAACGAGGCCCGCGAAGTTTTTCGGATGTTTCAGCGCCAGGCGCATGGCCATGCGTGCGCCGCCCGAGAATCCCGCGCTGTAGCTGCGTTTGGGATCCACCTTGAAGCGGGAGCGGACATCCTTCCACATGGCCTCGGAGGCTTCCAGCGAGGGACGCAAGGGGCCGTTCCGGGATTCGTTCGACCCGACCACGATCCAGCCGAAGCGCTCGGCAGTTTTTTGGAAGAGCCGCACAGGTTCTTCCCCTGAACCGCCCGGAGAAAAGCCGTAGAGCACCGGCCATGCCCGGTCCTCGCGGTAGCCGCTGGGCAGGTAGAGGGCATAGCTGAAGCGCGCGTCCGAGGCGCACACCACCCTTGGAACCAGCTCACCCCTCGGCAGGGCGCCCGGAGCCTGCGCGAACAGCGGGCAGAGGGTGAAGGCCAGCGCCAGCCTGCGCATGGGCTGCCGCAGCCGGGCGAGCCTCATCGATCGTGCTCGTGTCCGCCGGCATGGGTATGGCCTCCGGAGCCGGGGGCTTCGTGCTGGTGGATGAATTTGTGGTGGTGCCGCAGCGCCATGGTGGAGGTCTCGAAATGCACGGTGAGGTGGCGCACGCCATAGTGCTCGGACAGCACGTGCTCGATGTCCTTCAGGTAGCGCTCGGTCTCATCCAGCCGTTCGGCGTCCACCAGCACATGGGCGGTCGCCACGGTGAGGTGGCTGCAGATCTTCCAGCTGCGCAGATCCTCGACGCCGAGCACGCCGGGCAGTTTCATCAGGTCCGCCTTGGCGGCCTCGTGGTCGAAGGCGGCGCGATGCATGAGGATGGCGGCGGCGCCCTTCAACAGCAGGAAGGCCCCCCGCAGGATCACCAGCACGATCAGAATGGCGATGACCGGATCGATCCAGCGCCATCCGGTGTAATGGATGGCCACCATGGCGAGGATCACGCCCACGTTGTCCAGGCTGTCGCTCAACGCATGCAGGTAGGCGCTGCGCAGGTTGAGGTCGCCGGCCAGGCGCGTGCCCCTGGGCGGCGCCAACACCAAGGTGGCGGCCAGATTCATGAAGAGTCCCAGGGCGGAAAAGGCGATGGTCCACCCGATCTGGATGGGCACGGGATGGTAGAGCCGGTGCCAGGCCTCCCACAGGATGCCCCCGGCCAGCGCCACCAGAAGTCCCACGCCCAGCAGCGTGTGGAAGACTTCCAGCCGGTGCCAGCCATAGGTGAAACGGTCGCAGGGCTCCCGCTTATTGGCGAGGGAGATGGCGCCGATGGCCAGCAGATTCACCACCAGATCATTCAGGTTCTCCAGGCTGTCGCTCACGAGCCCCAGGGAGCCGGTCCAGAGACCCGCCAGGCCCTGCACCAGGAAATTCAACCCGAAGATCGCCGCGCTGAAAGCCAGCCGCCACATCGTGGTGGGGCCCCTCTCATGATGGAGATGTCCGGAATCCGCCGCCATCACCGGCCCCGGTACACGGGCCTGCGCTTTTCCCTGAATGCCGCCAAGCCCTCCAGCCGGTCTTCGGTAGGGATCACTTTCGCATAGCATGCTTCTTCGATACCAAGGCCGCCGTCACGATCCAGATCGAGCCCCCGGTCGATGGCTTCCTTGGCGGCGCGGAGGGCGATGGGGCCGTTGGGCAGGATCTCCCGGGCCAGCTGCAGGGCGGATGCCAAAGCCATGCCCGCTTCGGTGATGTGGTCCGCGATGCCATAGGCCAGGGCCTCGGCCGCGCCGAATTTGCGCGCCGTGAAGATCAATTCCTTGGCCCTGGAGCGGCCGGTGAGCCGCGGCAGCCGTTGCGTGCCGCCGGCCCCCGGAATGATGGCGAGGCTCGTCTCGGGCAGGCCGAGTTTCGCGGAGCCGCCCACCACCCGCAGGTCGCAGGCCAGAGCCAGTTCCAGTCCTCCACCCAGGGCGGCGCCTTCGATGGCCGCGATGGTCGGCATGGGCAGGCGTTCCAGGTCCGTGAAAGTGCTCCGGAGCGTCTGGACGAAGGCGCGGGCCTCGTCTTGGGTCATGCCAGCCCGTTCCTTCAGGTCCGCGCCGGCGCAGAACACGCCGGGCACCAGGCTATGCACGATCACCACCCGGACGGCGAGTCCTCCAGCGGCGGCCGCCAGCGCTTCCTGGATGTCCTGCAACAACTGGCGTCCCAGCGCATTCTTCGCTTCCGGACGCTCCAGACCGAGCATCAGGATGCCCCTGTCGGCTCCATCGAGGCGCTCCACGCGCAAGGTCGTCATTCAGCCAAGTTCCATGATCGCATCGCCTTCATTCAAGAACCGTTCAGCCACCACGAATACTTTCACCAACGTGCCCTCCTCGGCACTACCCACTGGGATCCGCATTCTCTCGGTATTCGCTCCACTCATGCGCGAGACCTCCGATGTGATCTGCCCATCGACGGGAAACCCTAGGAAAGTTCGATGATCGCATCGCCTTCATTCACGAACTGTTCAGCCACCACGAACACTTTCACCACCGTGCCCTCCTCGGGACTACCCACGGGAATCTGCATTTTCATGGACTCGATGATGATGAGGTCCTGGTCTTCGGAGATGGCATCGCCTTCGAACACCAGGACTTCCAGAACCTTGCCCGCCATTTCCGCGCGGATTACCGCCATGCCTGCCTCCATTGAATAGGAGATTGTAGCTTGGCAGACGGATTACAGGCGCCGAGGCCTCCTGCGCTCCGCATTCGCAGAAGGGCAGCCTCTATTCCGGTAGGACAGCGCCAGCGGTTTCCGGTGTCAACCGCTGACCCTTTCAATCACCGTCGATGTCTCCCAGCAGCACCAGGTCATCGTCCTCGGCGGCGAAATCCCCCTCCTCGATGAGCAGTTCCCGCACTTTCCCGGCCTCGGGCGAATGGATGTAGAAGGGCGTATGGCCCGAGTCCGTGCCCTCCAGCAGCATGAGGGGCTCTTCTTCTTCCACCTCTTGCCCAAGCTTGACCAGTATGTCCATCACGTATCCCGGCCATTCCGCTTTGACGATCATGCCTGCCTCCTGAGGTTCCTGCGGTGCCTGGGTTTGTGCCAAGACAACATAGCTATGCCGGGGAGCGTAGGGCGTCCCGCGCCTCCGTGCAAGGACTCCTCGAAAATAATTTTTCAGGCGTTGTTCCGGGAATCCCCGCTTTGCAAGGCAGCGATGCTTTGGGACACTGGAGTTTTGCCCCATTTCTTGATGCGGGCTTGATTCGCGAGGTCTCCATGGCAGTTCAATGCGGCATCGTCGGGCTGCCCAATGTGGGCAAGTCCACCTTGTTCAATGCGCTCACCAGCGCCGGGGCGGCCTCGGCCAACTATCCGTTTTGCACCATCGATCCCAACACCGGCGTGGTGGATGTGCCGGACCCCCGCCTTTCCCACCTCGCGGCGATCGTGAAGCCCCAGCGCATCCTTCCGGCCTCCCAGGAATTCGTGGACATCGCAGGGCTGGTGCGGGGCGCCAGCAAGGGCGAGGGGCTGGGCAACGCCTTCCTCACCAACATCCGCGACACCGACGCCATCGTGCAGGTGGTGCGCTGTTTCGAAGATAGCGACATCACCCATGTGGAGGGCGATATCAGCCCCGAACGCGATCTCGGCATCATCGAGACGGAATTGATGCTGAAGGACCTCGAGGGCGTGGAGAAGGGGCTGGACCGCAACCGGAAGCTCACCAAGTCCTCGGGGGCCAACAAGGAAGCCGCCCAGCTGGTGGCGATACTCGAGCGGGTCTATGCGGCCCTCAATGATGGCAAATGGGCCAGCTCCGTGGGGTTGAGCAAGGAGGAGCTCTTTGCCATCAAGAGTTTCGGCCTAATCACCCTGAAACCCATGCTGTTGGTGGGCAACATCGCCGAATCGGACATCCGCGATCCGGAAGGAAACATCCATTACGCCACCCTCGCCAGGATCGCGGCTGAGCGGAATTGCCCGGTGATTCCCATCTGTTCCAAGCTCGAGGCCGAAATCCAGGAGCTTCCCCCTGAGGAACGCCCCATGTTCCTGGAGGAGGCCGGCCTGGCCGAACCGGGCCTGGATGTGCTGATCCATGCCAGCTACCGGCTGCTGGGCCTGCAGACCTACTTCACCGCCGGCGTGAAGGAAGTCCGCGCCTGGACCATCCATGTGGGGGACACGGCCCCCCAGGCCGCAGGCGTCATCCATACGGATTTCGAAAAAGGCTTCATCCGGGCCCAGGTCATCGCCTACCAGGATTTCATCCAATACAAGGGGGAGCAGGGCGCCAAGGACGCGGGAAAGATGCGGACCGAGGGCAAGGAGTACATCGTGCAGGACGGCGATGTGATGCATTTCCTGTTCAGCAGCTGAGGTTCTAATCCTCTCGCCGGCCCCTTGAGTTGGACAAAAAAAATCGGCCGAGGTCTCCCTTCAGCCGAAATCTTCTGTGGTCGGCGGTTGGTGGGGTGCTTCCGCCCTCCAATTCTCGGCGGTGCCGCACCCATCCCCCGCGGCACGGCTGCGGGCGGAAATCCGCCGGCCCCCCCCCCCCCCCCCCCCCCCCCCCCCCCCCCCCCCCCCCCCCCCCCCCCCCCCCACCCCCCCCCCCCCCCCCGGCCCCCCCCCCCCCCCCCCCCCCCAACCTCTCGCGGTCCCCTTGGAGCACCCAAAAAAATCGGCCGAGGTCTCCCTTCAGCCGAAATCTTCTGTGGTCGGCGGTTGGTGGGGTGCTTCCGCCCTCCAATTCTCGGCGGTGCCGCACCCATCCCCCGCGGCACGGCTGCGGGCGGAAATCCGCTTCGCGGACCGGCTTCGACGCTCTCGCGTCTCAGCCTTTTCCTACTCCCGCGCCGTTGCCGATCGGAGGTTCGAATCCTCTCGCCGTTCCCTTGGAGCACCCAAAAAAAATCGGCCGAGGTCTCCCTTCAGCCGAAATCTTCTGTGGTCGGCGCGAGAGGATTCGAACCTCCGACCCCACCCACCCCAAGGGTGTGCGCTACCAGGCTGCGCCACGCGCCGTGAACCTTTTACTTTATGGGCTGGAGGGCGGCGGGTCAAGGAAGCATTGGCAAAGGGGCCGGGACCGGGAATCTCCTGGCGCTGCTCAGATCGAGAAGTCCGGCAAGGCGCGGAGTCTCTGGTGCAGGAGCTTCAAGGCGGTGGTGATGGCTTCGAGGCTGTCTTTGGGCAGGGAGGACGGGACAGACGCGTTGGCAGGCTCCATCGGCCGGGGCGGCCGGGCCGAACCGGGTTTCCTGGCGGGTGGCGGTCCTTGGGGTTCAGGCACATCGAGGCCCAGGGCCTCGTGGAGCCCCCGGGCCAGGTGGCCCGTGGTCAACAGCTCGCGGCAGTCCGAAACGGTGAGGCCTTCCGCGATCCAGCCGTGGATGCGGTGCAGGCGCGGCAGTTCATCCACATGGTAGTAGCGGAGGTTGCCCTTGGACCGCCGCGGCTTGATCTCGGGGATCTGCGTTTCCCAATAGCGCAGTTCCTTGGGACCCACGCCGATGAGCTTGGCAGCCTCGCCGATCTTGAACCATTTGCGGGTCACGTCTCCCTCGACTCGATGCCCAGGATCTTGAGCCGCTTGTACAGGTTGGAGCGGTCCAGGCCAAGCACTTCGGCCACCCGCGTCATGTTGCCGTTCTGGGCCCTGATTTCCCGCTGGATGTAGACGCCCTCGAACCAATCGCGCGCATCGCGCAGGCTGGAGAAGGATGGGAAGGAGAAAGGATCCGGCTCAGCCAGGTGGCGCGCGGTCAGCGGGCCCAGGTCCCGGGCGGTGATGTCGGCGCCCCGGCTCAGGATCACTGCCCGCTCCATGAGGTTCTTCAGCTCCCGCACATTGCCCGGCCAGTCATGGTTCAGCAGCGTGTCCTTGGCATCAGGCGCCAGGCGCTTGGGCGCCCGGCCGTAGCTCCGCGCGATGGCGGCGATGAAGGCATCCGCCAGGCTGATGAGTTCCTCCAGGCGCTCCCGCAGGGGCGGCACGCGCAGCGGCACCACGGCGAGCCGGAAGTAGAGGTCCTCCCGGAAACGGCCGGCCTTGATTTCCTCCGCGAGGTCCTTGTTGGTGGCCGCGATCACCCGCACGTCCACCGCCAGCGCCCCGCCGCCGCCCACGGGCTCGATGCGGCCTTCCTGCAACGCCCTCAGCACCTTGGCCTGGGTCTTCAGGGACATGTCGCCCACTTCGTCCAGAAAGAGCGTGCCGCCGTCCGCCTCGCGGAATTTCCCGCGCTGGTCCCTGGAGGCGCCCGTGAAAGCGCCTTTGGTATGGCCGAAGAGCTCGCTTTCGATGAGTTCTTCGGGGATCGCCGCGCAGTTGACTTCCACGAAGGGATGGTCCCGCCGGGGACTCCCCTTGTGGAGCAGCCTCGCGATCTCTTCCTTGCCGCTGCCGTTTTCGCCGGTGATGAGCACGCGGCCTTCCGTGGGCGCCACCAGCTTGAGATCCGCCATGAGCCGTTTCATGGCGCCGCTCTCGGCCTGGAAGAACCGTTCGCCCTCGGCCTCCTGGATGAGCCGGATGTTTTCGTGCAGCAACTGCGCCTGCTTGAGGGCATTGCCCGCCACGAGCAGCAGCCGGTCCAGATCGATGGGCTTCTCGATGAAATCGAAGGCGCCCAGCTTCGTGGCCTGCATGGCCGTGTCGATGTTGCCGTGGCCGCTGATCATCACCACCGGGAGGTCAGGGCGCAGAGCCTTGGCCTGCTTCAGGGTCTCCAGCCCATCGATGCCCGGCAGCCAGACATCCAGCAGCATGAGATGGATGCCGTCGCTATCGGGATTCTGGAGCAGTTCGAGCGCCTGTTCGCCGCGCTCCGCCTTGAGGACCGCGTAGTGTTCGTCGTTCAAGGTCTCGCCCAGGCTGCGGCGGATACCGGGCTCGTCGTCCACGATGAGGATCGTCTGGGGCTGGGGCATACTTCAGGTTATCTGAGACAATGGTTTCATGCTCGTAGATGCCCATTGCCATTTGACCGGGAGCCACCTGGCCCAGGACCAGGTGAAGGCCACCCTGGAACGGGCTTTCGCCGCCGGCGTGACCGGGTTCATCGCGGTGGGCACGGACCGGGAGGACAGCCAGGCGGTGCTGGATCTGGCCCGCGAACTGCCTTGCGTCCAGGCCAGCCTAGGCGTCCACCCCCATGAGGCCAAGTCCTGGAACGCAGAGTCCGCCGCGGAGCTGGAGACCCTGGCGCTGGACCCCAATGTCCGCTTCATCGGCGAGACGGGCCTGGACTGGCACTATGACTTGAGCCCCCGGGAGGAACAGGAACTGGCCTTCCGCGCCCAGATCCAACTGGCCAAGCGCGTTCAAAAACCCCTGATGATCCACACCCGCTCCGCCCCGGAAGCCACCCTGCGCATCCTATGGGAGGAGGGCGCCGAGGAGGTTTCCGGCACCATCCATTGTTTCTCGGAGGACATGGCCTTTGCCGAAGGGGCCCTGGATCTGGGCTTCTACCTTAGTTTTTCAGGCATCGTCACCTTCAAGAACGCCCACGCCGTCCGGGATGTGGCCGCCTGGGCGCCCGAGGACCGCATTCTCGTGGAAACCGACTCGCCCTATTTGGCGCCGGTGCCCCATCGGGGAAAGACCAACGAGCCCGCCTACGTGCGTTCCGTCGCGGATCACCTGGCCCAGCTCCGCGGCATCACCGGCGCCCGCATCGAAGAGCTCACCACCCGGAATCTGGAGGCCCTGTGCGGCTGGGCGCCCCCCGCCTGACGGCGATGCTTTTGGCCGCCACGCTGGCCAATGCCCTGGCCGCGCAAGCGCGGCTGCCCCTGCCCTGGGAATCGGCCCCTTCCGTTTCCTGGCGGGCGGGCCTCGGCAGCCATGCCGGAGCTGCAGCCGCTTCGGAACCTGAAGCCCCGATCTCCCCGACTGTCCCCAGCAGTGGTCCGATCACGGTGAAAGTATCCGCGGATGGAACCCTGCGCATCCTGGGCGCCAAAGGCGTCCGCCGCCTGCGCTTGGGCCTGCCGGGCCGGCCGCTCAGGGCCTGGCGCGACGGGGGCATTCCGATGGATCTGTCGCTGCTGGAATCGCCGAGCGAGTCCTGGCGGTTCCCGAGTGATACGCCGCTGGCCAGGGGGATCCAGGCCATACCCTGGGGCGGTGAGGATTTCCGCAGTGCTTTGAAGGGCCTGCTCTGGATCCTCGACGACGGCGAACATTTCCTCACGGTGGTGCATCCCGCCACAGCCCGGGTCGTTTTCCTGCCCCTGCCCATCGGCCAGGATTTCAGCCTCCGGATGACCCCGGGCTACCTGGAGCTGCTTGAAATCCCCGGCCAAGGCTCCTCGGGCGCGCCCCGGAGGTGGTCCCTGCCCTGGCTGGCCCTGCTGCCGCAATTCGCCAAGCTGGCCCGGCCCGAGGATAGCCCCGCCCTCGGCACGGCCCTGGTCCCGTTTCCGAATTGAAGGGGGCCGTTGCGCCTTGGTCGGAAGGGTGGATGCTGCTCCGGGGCTGGCCAGAAGGATGGTAGGGTGCGAGATGCCGGCTGGAGAGGCCGGCGTCAAATGGCACGGCCCTCGCAGATACCCATCGGACTCAAAGGAAGCTTTCACACTGCTTCCAGCATCCAAATCCCATAGGAGGATGAGCCATGTCGACCCAGCGCACCCGCACATCTTGGAACCTGCGGCTTCCCCTGCCGCTCTCGCTGCTCACCTCGCTGCTGGCGGTATCAGCGCCCCTCGCATTCCACACCCCGGCCCATGCCGCCTTGGCCTTCGCGCAGGATGGCGATGAGCAGATCTACCAAGGCGAAGCGCCCTACCGCTATGCCTCGGTGAAGGTACTGGAAGGCGATATCCGGATCCGCAAAGGCGATGCGGACGAAACCCTCTCCCGCGGCACGCCCATCGCCGAGGGCGATGTGGTGGATAGCCGCGGCCGTGGCGTCCTGCAACTGGGGGACGGCACCCGCGTGGCGTTCGGCCGCAATACGCGCTTCACCATCGCGGCGCTTTTCACGGAAAAGGACGGTTCCAGGCAGGTGCTGCTGCGCCTGGACCGGGGCAGCCTGCGGGTGAACTATGGCTCCGAAAGCGAAGGCCGCATCCGCATCGACACGCCCTCGGGTACCGCGATCCTGGATGGCAAGGCGAACGTGACGGTCGCGGTGGATTCCGACCGCAGCGTGAAGGTGCATGTGGCTTCGGGGCGCATCAATTTCACCAACGAGAGGGACCAGGCCCGCATCCTGGCGGGCGAGCGGCTCACGGTCTACAGCAGCCAGGACCGCCTGGACCGGGTGCGCAGCTACAACACCTACGAACAGGATGATTTCGATTCCTGGAGCGATTCGTACATGACAGCCCGCCGCGGTGCCTCCTGGGACAATGTGCCCGCCGACATCCGCTATTACAGCGATGACCTGGATGACAACGGCTCCTGGGTGGATGTGGAGGACGTGGGCCGGGTCTGGTGCCCCCGCGTGACCTATGCCGACTGGCGCCCCTACTCCCGCGGACGCTGGGGGGCCTACAGCGGCGGACTCACCTGGATCAGCGACGAACCCTGGGGCTATCTCACCCATCACTACGGCCGCTGGGGCTGGGGCGCGACCTTCGGTTGGTACTGGATTCCCGGCAGCTTCTACAGCCCCGCGTGGGTGGCCTGGAACTGGAGCGGCGGCTACTGCGGATGGGCGCCCTTGGGCTACTACAACAACCCCTGCTCCTGGGGCTATGGCGCGTGGAATGGCTACCATGCCTGGAACGTCGTGAGCATCCACCACCTCAACACTCCGAACCTCCGCACCCGGCTGATGTCGGACCACAACGTCATCGCCAACATGTCCGGCGGCACCGGCGCCACGACCTGGGCGGCCCGCGGCCGAAGCCTCACGCCGCCCTGGCGGACGGCCCCGATCATCGCCACCCGCCAGGAGTTCCAGAATCCCGGCCAATTGGGCACGGCCTTCAACCGCTCCGTGGCCCAGGACCGCCTGAACACCTACTCCCGCGCGGCGCAATCCAGCACGGGACGGACCGTGAACCTCGTGCCTGTGGATCGGAAACGGACGACTCCCGCTCCTTTCGAGAACCGCGACCGCACGGGCTCGCCGGCCGGACGCGGAGTCATCTCGGATCGCAGTTCCTCACGCACCCTCGACCGGGCCACTCCAGGCGGGAATGGTTCTTCCCGCACCACCGTGACGCCCCATGCCATCGATAGGACAGATAGGACAGACAGGTCGGACCGCGCCCGGGAGCTGAGCGATCGCCACACCGATCGGCCCGTGGATCGTCCCCGGGATCCGAATGCCGGCCGCGAGACTCGCCCGGTCGACCGCCCCACCGATCGTCCTGCTGATCGTCCTCGGGACATCCAACGGGAGCGCAGTCCTCGGGAATTCCTCCGGGACGAGCGTCCCGCCCCGACCCGGGACCGGCCTCGCGAAGAATACCGGCCCATGGAACGCCCGGCACCGCGCGAATACACCCCGGCCCCACGCCAGGAAAGCCGTCCCGCTCCCCGGGAAGATCGGCCAGCCCCCCGGCAGGAGAGCCGGCCCGCGCCCAGAGAAGAGTCCCGCCCCTCGCGCCAGGAAAGCCAACCGGCTCCCCGGCAGGAATCAAGGCCTTCCCCGCCTTCGGATCGTGGCGGCAGTTCCCGCCGCGGATGAAGTCCAGGCCAGCAGAAGAAAAGCCCCCGCGGGGGCTTTTCTTCTGCTGGCCATTGGCCCAGCGGCGGGGCCTCAGATCACTTCGATCGGATACCCGCCCTTCTGGATGAGCTGGCTGGCGATGCGGCCCCGGAGCCGGGCGCAGCTGGTCGGGTGGAATTCCGCGAAGGCCTTGATGCCCGCGAGCGCATGGCGCAGGCCTTCGCCATCGGTCACGTCAGCGCAGAGCATGCGCGCGTCGCCATGGACGCGATGCCAGGCTTCGTTGACATAGAGTTCGGTGAAGTCCCGAGCCATCTCCGCCCAGCGATGGCCGGATTCCAGCATCCGCTCGGCGCGCACCACGGCGCTTTCCATGGCGTAGATTTCCATCATCATGTTGCTCATGCGGGCCATCACCTCCTGGTTGTCTACGAGCTTCTGGCCCAGCACCTGGACTGCGAGGCCCGAGGCCAGCATGCACTGGCGCTTGCTCAGTTCCACCCCATGCTTGAGCCGCGCCACAGGCCCGGTGAAGGCCGCGGCTTTGGGCGGATTCGAGATCTCCTTGGCCACCTGCTGGCCGAACTGCATCATGGGCAGCTCGCCCTTCATGGCCCGCTTCAACAAGGTGCCGGCGATGAGCAGCCGGTTGATCTCGTTGGTGCCTTCGAAAATGCGGTTGATGCGGCAGTCCCGGTAGACCTTTTCCGGGGGATATTCGGCGCTGAAACCATAGCCGCCGAAGCACTGCACCGACTCGTCGGCGATCCAGGAGAGCGCCTCGCTGCCCCACACCTTGACGATGGAAGCCTCGATGGCGAATTCATCGATGGCCTGCATCTTCTTGGCGCCGGCATCGGGGTCGGACCAGCTGGACTGGGACAGGGCCTCGTCGATGTAGCCGATGGTGCGCCAGTTCATGGCTTCGCCCACGTAGATCTTGGTGGCCATGTCGGCCAATTTCTGCTGGATCAGGCCGAAGGAATTCAGGGGCTTGTTGAACTGATGGCGTTCGGCGGTGTACTTCAGGGTGTATTCGATCACCCGCTTGGCGCCGCCGATGCAGCCCGCGCCCAGCTTGAACCGGCCTATGTTCAGGATGCCGAAAGCGATCTTGTGGCCTTTGCCGATCTCGCCCAGCAACCGGTCCTTGGGAATGCGGCAGTTCTCCAGGATGAGCGTCCGCGTGGAGCTGCCCTTGATGCCGAGCTTGTGTTCCTCGGCGCCGGTGCTCAGTCCAGGATCGTCCTTCTCGATGATGAAACAGCTGAAATGCTGGCCGTCCACTTTGGCGAAGGTGCAGAAGACATCCGCGAAACCCGCGTTGGTGATCCACATCTTGGTGCCGTTCAGCACCCAGGTGTCGCCGTCCAGCACGGCCGTGGTCTTCGCCCCCATGGCATCGGAACCGCTGCCGGCCTCGGTCAACGCATAGGCCGCCAGCAGCTCGCCAGCCCCTAGCTTTGGCAGGTAGTTCTTTTTCTGGGCTTCGGTGCCGAAATAGACGATGGGCAGTGTGCCGATGCCGGTGCAGGCGCCGTAGCTCACTGAAAAGCTGCCCTGCTTGCTCATTTCCTCGAGCACCAGGAGCGAGCTTTTCTTGTCCAGTTCCAATCCCTCGTAGGCCTCGGGAATCTCGATGCTCAGAAGGCCGATCTCCCCGGCCTTCCTCAGCAGCTCGATGGTCAGCGGAAGGTCCAGCTTGTCGATGGCCTCGTCCCGGGGCAGCACTTCGCCTTCGATGAAATCCCGCGCGGCGCGCCCGAACTCCTTGGAGTCGTCGGAGAGGTCTTCGGGCGTGAATTGGGACAACTGCCCGATGGGCGTCAGCAGAAAGGATCCGCCCTGCACAATCTCAGTGGTCGCGGTGGCCATGGGTTCCTCCAGGAATCGAACGATCATCGCGCCGACCAGGCCGCGGTTCCACCCATACCTTGGGTAAGCCGGAAAAACTTGCGATCATTGGTAGTGGGAGGCCGAGTGCCCGAAGGAAAACAAGTGCAGGCCATGTTCTCTGGCATCGCTGGAAAATACGACCTGCTGAACCATGTCCTCTCCGGTGGAATCGATTTCTACTGGTGGCGGCGCATGGCCCGGGCCAGCGGCGCCGCGAAGGGAAAGCGACTGCTCGATGTGGCGGCGGGCACCGGCGATTCCTCCATCGCCCTCGCCAGGCGCGGCGCCGAGGTCGTCAGCACGGATTTCACCCACGCCATGCTGCGCTTAGGCCCCTCCAAATTCAGACAGAAGAAGCTTGAATCGCTCATCTGGGCCAGCGCGGACGCCGATGCCCAGGCGCTGCCCTTCAGGAGCGAGGAATTCGACGGCCTCACCATCTGCTACGGAATCCGCAATGTCGAGGACCGGATGAAAGCCTATGCGGAGTTCCTGCGGGTGCTGAAACCCGGGGGACGGCTCACCATCCTGGAATTCTCGACGCCAGTGCTTCCTGGCTTCCGCGGCCTTTACACTTGGTACTCGCTCAAGGTTCTGCCCAGGATCGGCGCGCTGATTTCCGGCGACCGCTCCGCCTACACCTACCTGCCCGAGAGCATCCGGGAGTTTCCGGACCAGCCCCGGCTGGCCCAGGAACTGAAAACCGCCGGTTTTGAGCAGGTCCGTTGGACCAATCTCACCGGCGGCATCGTGGCCCTGCACGTGGGCATCAAACCCTGACTAGTCGATGGTCGAGGCTTGGGTTCCTACTTTTTTTCGGCGGGTTTCGCATCCGCGGCCTTGGCGCGCTTATGCGCGAGGGTCATCACCTTGGCCATGGGGCTGCCGTCCAGGGACATCTCAGAGACGAGCGTGAACGAGTCCGTCCCGATGCCGGATAGCGTGTCATGGGCCTTGAAGGGCTTGCCCATCATCGTTCCTTCGGAATTCAGCACGAGCTTGTCACCTTCCATGCCGCCCCTGGAGAGCATGATCATCGGCACCATGTTGTCGGTCCAGACCTGCTTGTAGGCCTTGGCCTCTCCATCCCAGGCCACCACGCCGTGGCCACGATAGCCTTTCATGTGCCCGCTGACGGAGCGGTAGTCGATGATGATCGACAGGCCGCCAGGGCCTAAAGTGACACGGCTGACCGCCATGCCCTTGCCGGCGGGCCCCATGGGGCTGGCTTCCATGGTCTCCTCCACATTCCAGGTGCCCACCATGCCCTTGAGCTTGGCCGCCTCCGGCCCAGGTTTGTTCATCATCGAGGCCATGGTGGGGGGCGCTTTCTGTTCCTCTGCCTTGCCCTGGGCAGGCAGGGGCGCTGCCGCCAGGGCGAGGCCAAGGGCCAGGAAAAGGGTGAGTCGCATCGATACCTCCTTGGTTGGGATAGCGCAACCAAGATACGCTTCCTGGCGCAACGGCGCTAGAATGTGCTTAGAAAAGACCGAGGAGCCTCCCATGACCGTGAAGCCTGATTTATCCACCGCCGCCGATATCTTGAAAAACCTCACGCCCAAAAAAGCCGAATTGCCCACCGACTCCAAACCCGCCCCCCAGGGCGGAAAGAGCCCCATGCCCAAAGTCAAGACCAGCACCAAGCCCGCTGGAAAGGCCGCGGGCGCCGCCCACACCCGGAGCAGCAACCGCGGGAAATGATGGCACCCTTCAATTCCTAGAACAGGCTCGACCCGTCCATTTCCGCCGGTTGATCCACGCCCATGAGTTTGAGCAGCGTGGGGGCAACATCGCTGAGCGCGCCGCCGACGCGGAGTTGCCGGGCCTCGAAGCCCTCGGCCACCAGCACTGCCGGAACCGGATTCAGCGTGTGGGCCGTGTGGGGATTTCCGGCCTCGTCGCGCATGCATTCGCAATTGCCGTGGTCAGCGGTGATGAACAGCGCGCCTTTTTGTTCCAGCACCGCCTCGCTGATGACGCGGATGGCGTCGTCCAGGACTTCGCAGGCGGTGCTCGCGGCGCTGATGTCGCCGGTGTGGCCCACCATGTCGCCATTGGCGAGGTTGCACACCAACAGCCTGTAGTCGCCGCTGCGGATGGCCTGGGCCAGTCCCCGCGTGACCTCCAGGCAGCTCATTTCCGGCTGCAAGTCGTAGGTGGCGACCTTGGGCGAAGGCACCAGCCTACGGTCCTCGCCCTTGAAAGCCTCTTCACGCCCGCCGTTGAAGAAGTAGGTGACGTGGGCGTACTTCTCGGTTTCCGCGGTGCGGAACTGCCTCCATCCGTGCTCTGCGATGAGCTCGCCCAGGATGCGCGTGAGATTCTGGGGCGGGTAGGCCACGGACAGATAGGGTTCCAGCAAAATGTCGTACTGCGTGAAGGTGAGCAGTGAAACCGTGGGGCGAAGGCGCTGGACGAAGCCGTTGAAATCCGGTGACACCAGGGCCTGGCACATCTGCCGGCCGCGATCAGCGCGGAAATTGAAATAGAGGACGCCATCGCCTTCCGCGATGCGGTGGAAGGCCGCTAGCTTCGTCGGGGAGACGAATTCATCGGTCTCGCCGCGCGCGTAGGCTTCGGCGATGCCTGAGGCCGCGTCGCTGGATTCGAATTCGCCATGGCCATCCACCAGCAGTTTCCAGGCGCGTTCGGTGCGGTCCCAGCGCTTGTCGCGGTCCATGGCGGTGTAGCGCCCGCACAGCGATCCGATGGCGACGAGCGGGCAATCGCGGATCTGGAAAGTCAGCCATTGCAGGTAGCCATCGGCGCTTTTCTGGGCGGTGTCGCGGCCATCGAGAAAGGCGTGGATGGTGGTTGGAATTCCTTCATCCTGGGCCCACTTGGCGAGCGCCACGAGGTGGTTCTGGTGGCTGTGGACGCCGCCATCGCTGACGAGGCCCAGAAGATGGAGCCGCTTGCCGGAAGCTTTCAGCCCCGCCAGCAGCCTGGCGATGGGCACATTCTCACGGAATTTGCCATGCCGGATGGCGGCATCGATGCGCGTCAATTCCTGCCAGACCACGCGCCCCGCGCCTAGATTCATGTGGCCCACTTCGGAATTGCCGAATTGCCCTTCGGGAAGTCCCACCGCTTCGCCCGAGGTGATCAATTGGGTGCAGGCGTAGCGCTTCCGCAGTTCCGTGAAATGCGGCATCCCCGCCGTGAACGTGGCGTCGAACGCATTGCGCGGCCCGTCGCCGAAGCCGTCGAGGATCAGGAGGGTGATGGGGCCGGAGATCACTTTTTCACCTTGAAGCCGATGGGCTGCTTCTTCGGATTCTCCTGGGGCGCCATCAATTCCCGGATCGCATCGAAGACACCCCGAAACTGAGCATCGTATTTCCGCTCAAGCGACTCGATTTTACGGGCAAGGTCCTCGTGGGTCGCGAGCATGCGTTTAAGCTGGACGAAGGCACGCATGACTTGGATGTTCACGGCGATGGCCCGATCACTTCGCAGAACGCTGGAAAGCATGGCCACACCTTGTTCCGTGAATGCGTAGGGAGCTGTCCGGCGACCACCTCTGGGATCCTGGCCTGGTTTTGAGGTCACAAATTGTGACTTCAAAACAGACCACTCCAACTCGTCCATCTGAAACATGAAGTCGTCAGGGAACCGCTCTATATTGCGACGGACGGCCTGCAAGAGGACCTTCGTTTCCACACCGTAAAGTAACGCCAGGTCGGTATCCAAAATGACCTTTTCACCCCTTAAAACCAGGATGGACTTCAAGATGCGCTCGACCGGAAGCGCCATCAGGGCACGGATTCGCCGTGGGGATTGCAGAGCAGGTACATGACCGCCATGCGCACGGGAACGCCGTTGGTGACCTGGTCGAGAATCAGGTTGTTGGGCCCGTCGGCGACCTCGGAGGTGATTTCGAGGCCGCGGTTGATGGGGCCTGGATGCAGGACCGCGACATCCGGCTTGGCCATCTTCATGCGCTCCTTGTTGAGCTGGAAGAAGCGGATGTACTCGCCCTGCCCCGGGATGAAGCCGCCGGTGCCACGCTCGAACTGGACGCGGAGCATCATGATGGCGTCCTGCTGCGGAATGATGGACTCGAAGTCGCTGGTGAATTCCACCTCCGGCCAGGTGGCCTTCATCTCCTTCGGAAGCAGGGTGGGCGGACCCACCAGCGTCACCTTGGCGCCCATCTTTGTGAGCAGCCACAAATTCGACCGCACCACGCGGGAGTGGCGGATATCGCCCACGATGGCGATCCTCAGGCCCTCGACCTTCCCGAATTTCTTCCGGAGCGTGTAGGCATCGAGCAGGGCCTGCGTCGGATGCTCATGGGCGCCATCCCCGGCGTTCACGATGCTGGCCTGCATGTGCCGGGCCAGCAGCGCGTGGGCGCCGGGCGCGCTGTGGCGCATGATGATGAGGTCCGGATGCATGGCCTGCAGGTTCATGGCCGTATCGATGAGTGTCTCGCCTTTCTTCAAGGAACTGGTGTCCGCGTCGAAATTGATGATCTCGGCGCTCAGGCGTTTCTGCGCGATCTCGAAGCTGTTGCGGGTGCGGGTGCTGTTCTCGAAAAAAAGGTTCACCACCACCCGCTTGCGCAGGGCCGGCACGATCTTGATCTCCGGACGCTCGCAGACTTCCTCGAAAGCCGCGGCCTGGTTCAGGATCGCGGTGATGTCGCGGGGGCTCAGGGGCTCGATGCCCAGCAGGTGCTTATGAGGAAAGGCGTAGCGTTCAGCCACCATGGAGGTCCCTTCCCTCGATGCGCTCGATGTGGACGCCGTCTTCGCCGTCCAGTTCCTGGATCCGGACCGACACGCGCTCATGGTCTTCCACCTTCACAGCCAGGCCCGTGAAGTCGGCCTGGATGGGCAACTCGCGTCCACCGCGGTCGACGAGGATCGCCAGCAGCACGCGGGTGGGGCGGCCGTGGTCCAGCAGGGCGTCCAATGCCGCGCGCACGGTGCGGCCCGTGTACAGCACGTCGTCCACCAGGACCACGGTGCGGTCCTTCAGGGTGAAAGGGATTTCCGTCGGGCGCACGATGGGCGTCCCGGCTTTTTCAGTGAGGTCGTCGCGGTAGAGCGTGATATCCAGGGCCCCGACCGGAGCGGGGCCGCCGGTGATCTCCCGCAAGAGCGGTGCCAGGCGCTCGGCCAGCGGCAGGCCCCGGCTGCGGATGCCCACGAGGACGAACGCCTCGCCTGGGCGCAATCCCGAGGCAATGTCCTGGGCTAGGCGTCCGATGGTCGCCTCCAACTGGGCGGCATCCAACGGGCACTGTCCTTGGGCAGCGGGCATGGCACCTCCAGCGTCCCGGGCGGGACCCCTCCAGTGTACCTTTTCGGGCGCCTTTGATGGACCACATCCCGCGGCCCGCCCGGCGTTGATTCACATTTTGGGGCGGCTGAGGAAGGCTTCGGCGCCCTTCATCACCGCGGCCGGGCCATGGCTGGGTCCGCCTTTCCGCTGCTTCCTGAGGCGCAGGCCCCAGAGCCCCGCCAGCTCCGTGGCTTCAGGATTGCCCGGCGCCAGATTCAACACTTCCTCGAGATCCGCCTTGGCCAGTTTCATCCTTTCCTGTTTCTCGAAGAGCAGCGCACGTTTCATGAAACCCCAGGGGTTGTCGGGTTCGCGGGCGATGATTTCGGAGTATTCGGATTCGGCTTCCACCAGGCGGCCCGTGTCCTCGGCGGCCTCGCCGCAGAGAATGTTGGTGACGGCGCAGAAGCCTAGCCATTTTTTCTGCTCGGCGAATTCACGGGGGGTGTAGCGGGCCTTGGCTTTCACGGTCTCGATTTCGCCGTACAAATGATTCAGCGCCTTTTCGGTGTGGGCATCCTGGCGGGCGAAGATCTCCGCGTCGCCGCTCTCCCGATAGAACGCCTTCGTGATGCGACCCTCGGCGCGGTACTGGTCGTACATGCGGGTGCCCGGATAAAGCGCCAAGGGGCTCAGTTGGCAGTCGTGGGGCCTGGCCTCGCGGATGAGTTGGGCGGTTTCTTCGATGTCTTCCCAGGTTTCCCCCGGGATGCCGGTGATCAGGTAGATGCCGAGGTTCATTCCCACCTTGCGCACCATCGCCAGGGCCTGGCGCACATGTTTCATGCTCGTGCCCTTATCGAGCAATAAAAGCACCTTTTCCGAACCGCTCTCCACGCCGAACTGCATGAATTCGCAGCCCGCCCGCTTCATGGCCACCGCCCGTTCCTCGTCCACCAGGTTCACTCGGCTCTGGCAGTTCCACAATGGATGGAGGCCGCTCTGCCGGATGAGATCCATCATCGCGAGAATGCGGCCCCGGTTGGCGGTGAAGGTGTCGTCGCGGAACGAGAAGTAGGTGATGCCGTGCTTCTCGCGGAGCAGTCGCATCTCGCTCACCACCGCCTCGGGACCGCGGAAGCGGATGGACGTGCCCCAGAAATCCGGCGTGTTGCAGAAATTGCAGGTGGCGGGGCAACCGCGTGAGGTGGAGATGTAGGCCAATTGCCCGATGTCATCCAGGAAGTCCGCCTCGAAGTGCTGCACCGGCGCGCCCATTACATCCAAATCTTCCATCACAGGTTGCACTGCCGTTTCGCCATCACGTAAAATGAGTCCCGGCGTGCGTTTCCATAGATCCGATCCTGGCGCTGTTTTCAACCGGTCAAGGATGCCCAGCAGGATAGGCTCGCCCTCGCCCTTCACGACGGCATCCAACGCAGGGCAGTCCTCGAAGACCTCGGTGGCCAGATGCGTGGGATGCGGTCCGCCCGCCAGCGTGATGCAGCCTGGGTTCGCTTCCTTCGCCCATTGCAGCAGTTCATAGCTGCGCTTGCGGTTGAAGGTGAACATGGAAACGCCCACCACGTCGGCGTTCTGGGCCTTCAGATAGGCGAGGATCTCCTTGCGGTTCTTCCCGCTGAGATTGGCGAGGCGGCACGGGAAGCCGCTTGTCTTCAGCATCGCCTGCAGAAACCCCAGCCCGATGGGCAGGAAGGTCATCCACTCGTCGCCAAAACCGCTCCGGGGCGCGGAGTAGAGCAGCAGTGTCTTGGGAAGTGTCGGCGTCATGGGCGTCCAGCCCTATAGTTTAGGGCCAAAAGCCTTGGAATTACAGGGATCTTCGTGCCTCGATCGAAGCTAAACTAAACTACGCGGAGGGTAGCGGAGTGGCGGAGGGAAGCGGAGGGTTCTTAGAAGAGGAGGAACTCACTGGGACGATCATCGGAGCGGCCATCAAGGTTCAGCGTTCGCTTGGCAATGGGCTTCTCGAATCCGCCTACGAAGCATGTTTAGCCTATGAGTTACGGCACGCGGGTCTGAAAGTCGAAACCCAAGTCCCATTAGAGATCCGATACGAATCCATGGTTCTGCCCAACGCCTATCGGTTGGATGCCGTGGTGAATGATTCTGTGCTCCTCGAACTAAAAACCATCGAGATGATTCTTCCCGTTCATGAAGCCCAGCTCTTGACCTACCTTAGATTCAGGAATCTCCGCTTAGGCCTCATTTTGAATTTCTGGTCCTGGCCGCTGAAAGACCACGGCATCAAGCGCATCCTGAACCCCATGTTTTCTTGACTTGTTTTAGTTTTTCTCCGCTTCCCTCCGCTCCTCCGCTGCCCTCCGCGTAGTCGCTTTTATTTATTGAGGTCTCCGTGTCCACTCTGACCGAACCTGTGGTGAACGAATCCCTGGCCCTCCAATTGGGCCTGAGCCGGGAGGAATGGCAGGTCGCGCTGCGCCTGCTGGGGGGCCGCACGCCGACCTACCCGGAACTCGGCATCTTCAGCGCCATGTGGAGCGAGCATTGCTCCTATAAAAGCAGCCGCATCCACCTCAAGAATTTGCCCACCGAAGGCCCCCGCGTGATCCAGGGGCCCGGCGAGAACGCAGGCGTGGTGGATATCGGCGACGGCTGGGCGGTGGCCTTCAAGATGGAGAGCCACAACCATCCGAGCTTCATCGAGCCCTACCAGGGCGCGGCCACGGGCGTGGGCGGCATCCTGCGCGACGTGTTCACCATGGGCGCACGGCCCCTGGCGAACTTGAATTCCCTGCGCTTCGGTGAGATCGATGCGCCGCGCATGAAGGGCCTCGTGAAGGGCGTGGCGGCGGGCATCTCGGGCTATGGCAACTGCATGGGCATCGCCATGCTCGGCGGCGACGTGGGCTTCGACGCCTGCTACAACGGCAACATCCTGGTGAACGCCTTCACGCTGGGCGTTTTGAAAACGGACAAGATCTTCAAGGGCTTCGCGTCCGGCGTGGGCAACAAGATGATGTACATCGGCTCCAAGACCGGCCGCGATGGCATCCACGGCGCGTCCATGGCCTCGGCGGAATTCGGCGAGGGCAGCGAGGAAAAGCGCCCCACGGTGCAGGTGGGCGATCCCTTCACCGAAAAGCTATTGCTGGAAGCCTGCTTGGAAATCTTCGAAACCGACTGGGTCATCGGCATCCAGGACATGGGCGCCGCGGGCCTCACCTCCAGCTCCTTCGAAATGGCTTCCAGGGCCGGAACCGGTCTGGAATTGCGGCTGGACCAGGTTCCCATGCGAGAGGAGGGCATGACGCCCTTCGAGCTGATGCTGTCGGAATCCCAGGAGCGCATGCTGCTGGTGGCGAGACCGGGATGCGAGGACAAGATCATCGCCGTGCTCCACAAATGGGGCCTGGACGCCGTAGTGGTGGGCGAGGTCACGGACAGCGGTCGCTTCATCGGCACCTGGCATGGCGAAAAGGTCATCGATCTGCCCATCCAGCCGCTCTCGGACGCTGCGCCCAAATATGACCGGCCCCGCGCCCGTCCCGCCTACCTGGATGCCGTTAGCGCCGCGCCCATGCCCGAAGACCTGAATCCCGATGACGTGGAAGGAACGCTGCGGAAGCTGCTGGCGCAGCCCACCATCGCCTCCAAGCATTGGATCTTCGAGCAGTACGATGGCACCGTGCGGGGCAATACATTGCTGCCCCAGGGCGCGGGCGATGCGGGCCTGATCCGCATCAAGGGCACCGGCAAGGCCGTGGCCATGAAGAGCGACTGCAATGCGCGCTTCGCCTTTCTCGATCCTTTCTGGGGGGCGGCCCATGCGGTGGCGGAGGCATGCCGCAACCTTTCCTGCGTGGGAGCGGAGCCCATCGGCCTCAGCGATTGCCTCAACTACGGCAATCCCGAGAAGGCCGAAAACATGTGGGCCTTCGAGCAGGGCTGCCTGGGCATCCGCCAGGCCTGCCTCGCGTTGAACGCACCTGTCGTCAGCGGCAACGTCAGCCTCTACAACGACACCGAGGGCGTGAGCATCTTCCCTACGCCCATGATCGCCGCGGTGGGCCTCATCGAAGACGTGGCGCTGCCCGTGGATGTGAACGCGCCAGACGCCACCGCGCTCTCCCAAGTGGGAAACCGGTTCTGCGGTTCCGCCTTCCGCGCACCCTTCGATGGCATCTTTTTAATGGGCGAGACCCGGGATGAACTGGGTGGCAGCGAGTACCTGAAACTGCGCACGGGCAAGGTCTTTGGCCCCTGCCCGGAACTGCGCCTGGACGATGAATTCCGGCTCCAGGCCTGCGTGCGGGAGGGCATCCGCCTGGGCCTCATCCATAGCGCCCACGACACCTCGGAGGGCGGCCTGCTCACGGCTATCCTCGAATCCGCTTTCGGCGGCGGGATGGGCTGCCAATTGATGTTCTCGAAGCGCGATCTGCGCCTGGACAGCCTGCTCTTCGGCGAAACCGCAGGGCGCATCGTCGTCACCGTCAGCGGCGAAGGCGAAAGCGCGCTCAAGGCCATCTGCGACACCCATCGCGTGCCCGTCGCCAAGCTTGGCACCACCGGCGGCGCGCGTGTCACCGTGGCCGTGGACGGCCAGCCCATCCTGGACGCCGATGCCGCGGACTTGAGGAAAATCCACGCCAGTGCGCTGGAGGGCGCGCTGGGCTGATCAGGACTTTGCGCCCAGCAGCCGCGCCGGCAACAGGAATAGCGCCTGAACAAATGCCAGCAGCCCGTTCACGGTCAGGCCCACGAGGCGGAAGGGCAGGAGCAGCAGCCAGATGAAGGGATAGAGCACCAGTGCCAGCAGGGCCAGGGGCCAGCACAGCACCAGCAGGATGCACCAGAGCAGGAACTTGACCATGGCCACCTCCGGAAAAATACCCGGAATCCAAGCTGGGGGCGTCAGGAGCCCGTGTCCAGGAAGGATCGGTGGAGGGTCCTCCTGCATCGGTGAATGGTTCCGGGCCTGGATGTATGCTCTCGGAATATCCCGGAGCCTCCCATGGCCATTCCTTCAGAGCAGGGCCTTGATCGCCGCGATTTCCTGAACCTCGGCTTGGCGGCGGGCGCGTTTACAGTGGCTGCACCTTTACTGAGCGGCACAAGCGGGAAAAGCGCTCCCAAACTGGAGGAACTCAGCCTTGCGGATCTGCAGGCGGGACTGGCCTCCGGGCGCTGGACTTCGAAGTCGCTGGTGGCGGGCTACCTCGCGCGCATCCGCTCCCTCGACCAGTCGGGACCCAGCCTGCGCTCCGTGATCGAAGTGAACCCAGAGGCCCTGGCCATCGCCGCGGCGCTGGACCGGGAACGCAAAGAGAAGGGCCCGCGTGGACCGCTGCACGGCATTCCCGTCCTCATCAAGGACAACATCGACACCGCCGACAAGATGCGCACCACCGCCGGTTCCCTGGCGCTGATGGATGCGCCCGCGCCCAAGGCGGATGCCTTTGTCGTGCAGAAGCTCCGCGAAGCAGGTGCGGTGATCCTCGGCAAGACGAATCTCAGCGAGTGGGCGAACTTCCGGGGGAAGGGCTCCACCAGCGGATGGAGCGGCCGGGGCGGGCTCACGCGCAATCCCTACGCGCTCGACCGAAACCCCTCGGGTTCCAGTTCCGGTTCGGCGGTGGCGGTGGCGGCGAGCCTTTGCGCAGCCGCCGTGGGCACCGAGACCGATGGCTCCATCGTGAGCCCCTCCAACGCCTGCGGCATCGTGGGCCTGAAACCGACGCTGGGACTGGTGAGCCGCAGCGGCATCATCCCCATCGCCCACAGCCAGGATACGGCGGGGCCCATGGCTCGCACGGTGCGGGACGTGGCGATGCTCCTGGGCGCCATGGCCGGCCTGGATCCGAAGGACTCCGCTACGGAAGCCGCCCGCGGGAAGGCCGTGGAGGATTACACACGCCTCCTGGATCCGGATGGCCTGAAGGGCGCGCGGCTGGGCGTGGTCCGGAGCTTCATGGGCTCGAACCCGCACCTGGCGAAGGCCTTCGCCGCCGCCCTGGAAGCGATCAAGGCCGCCGGGGCAGAACTGATCGACCCCATCGGACTCTCCACCAGCGGCTACGACGATGCGGAATTCGATGTGCTGCTCTACGAATTCAAGGCGGACCTCAACGCCTACCTGACAGCCCGGGGCGGGGCTGTGAAGGATCTCACAACCCTGATCGCCTTCAACGAAGCCAAAGCCGACCGGGAACTCCTCTACTTCGGCCAGCAGATCCTTCAGCAGGCCAATGCCAAGGGTCCGCTCGCGGACCCCGCCTATGTCAAAGCCCTGGAGACCTGCCGACGGCTTTCCCAAGCTGGAGGCATCGATGCCGCCATGGACAAGCACCGGCTGGACGCGCTGCTTGCGCCCACCGGCAATCCGGCGGACGTGACGGACCTGGTGAATGGCGGCGGGGGCGGGGGCAGTTGTTCCTCCCCCGCGGCGGTGGCGGGCTATCCCCACCTCACGGTGCCCATGGGCCACGCTTTCGGGCTGCCCGTGGGGCTCTCCTTTTTCGGCCGCGCCTGGAGCGAACGGAAGCTCTTGAACCTGGGCTTCGCGTTCGAGCAGGCCACCAAGGCGCGGCGCCCACCCGGGTTCCAGTCCACGGTGATGCTCTGAATGCAACCTGTGGACCCGAAGGCTCCCGCCCGGTTCGCGTTCATCCGGGGGCCGGATCGGCGCTAAGCTAGAGGCTGTGCCCGTCAGCGGCCTTGCTCTCCATCGAGTCGTGATCGCGTGCATACCAGCCGCGGGCTAACCTTGGAGCTCATGCGTAGCGGGCGGATGCCGGAGGAAAAATGGACTTCAAGCGGGCCGTGGTCGACCTGATGCCGGGCAGGCTCGTGCGCCTTTTCGCCTCGCCGTACGTGGCCGGGAGGGGCCTGGAGACCGGCGTGCGGAAGGCGGACCAGCTCTTCAAGGATTCCGGCCTCTACAGCACCGTCGATCTGCTGGGGGAGGAGGTCCACCTGCGCGAGGACGTGGAGGCCACGGTCCAACTCTATTTCCGCATGATCGAGGCCCTCAAGGACCGCCCCTACGCCTCCATCTCCCTCAAACCCACCCAGTTGGGAATCCATGACAGCGAAGGCTATTGCCTCGACAACATCCGGAGGATCGTGGCCCAGGCGGCACCCCACAAGCTGCACATCACCGTGGACATGGAAGACCGCAACTTCACGGATGCCACCCTCCGGATGTTCAAGGCCCTGCGCTCGGAGTTCGACAACGTCGGCATCGTGCTGCAATCCCGGCTCTTCAGGACCACGGACGATATCCTTGCGCTCCACGAAAAGCCCTGCAAGGTGCGCATCTGCATCGGCATCTACACAGAGCCCGCGGAGGTCGCCCTCACCGCCAAGCCTGCCATGAAGGACAAGCTCTTCGACCAGGTGCAGCTCCTCCTGGACAAGGGGCACTACCCGGAGATCGCCACCCACGACGAGGCGCTGATCCGCCGGTGCATGGACTACCTGGACCAGCGCGGCTGCCCCAAGGATGCCTATGAATTCCAGATGCTCCTGGGCATCCCGCGCTCCGCGATCCAGAAGGAGATCGTCCAGCGCGGCGGAGTGATGCGCATCTACCTGCCCTTCGCCGAGGAGTGGAAGTTCGCCATCCACTATCTGAAGCGCCGCCTGGCCCACAACCCCATGATGGCGGCCTATGTGCTGAGGAACATGTTCAGGAAGTAGCCGGGCGCCGGGCGGCCGGAAACCTCACGATTCTCAGTCCTTTTTCGGGAACTGCCGGTCGTAGGATTCCTTGGCGTAGACCGAGGGGGGCACTTCGAAGCGGTGCTTGAAGGCGCGGGTGAAGGCCGACGCATCGTAGAAGCCGAGCAGTTTCGCCACATCCGAGGGCCGCTCGCCGTTGGACAGCAGGGTCACGGCCCGCTGCAGGCGGCGCTCGATCAAGTACTGGTGCGGCGTGGTGCCCGTGGCTTCGCGGAACAGCCGGATGAAATGGTCCGGCGTGCACTTGGCCATGTTGGCCAGTTCCGGCACGCTGTTCGGCTGCCCGATCTGCGCCTCCATGTGGTCCAACACGATCTGGAGCGTGGAGCGGTTCAGCCGGTAGGGGAACCGGCTCCGGTCCTCCTTCTCGGAAAGGCGTCCCAGCTCGGCGCCCAGCAGGATCTGGAAGAGCTCCCGGGTCATGAGCTGGACGCCGTCGGGGTTCATCAACTCGCTCATGAAGATGTGGAAGAGCTGCTTCAGGCTTTGGCTGCGCAGCACGGCGAAGGTATGCTCCTGCCATTTCTTGGGCGGGCTCTGGAAGGTGGAAAGCAGCGGCTCCGGAAACGGGCCTTCCAGTTCCAGGGACGTGAATCCGAAACCCTGCTGGGGTTGATGGCGCTTCAGGGTGTGGCCGAAACCCGGCAGCAGCAGGGCCAGGTCGCCGCGGCGGATGATGCCTTCTTCGCGGTCCCCATCTCCGGTGCACACGCGCACCGAAGAGGTGGGCAGGATCAGCGTCCACGCATCCTTGCTGGGCAAAGCCTTGGGAGGAATCGGATCCCGCTTCAGGACGACAAGGCGCAGCGTCCCGCTCGAGAAGACCTGGCAATCGTTGGGATCGGGGATGAAGGTGTCCATGGCAAAAACCGCTATAAAAAGTGAAACATCCTTGGCAGGATGGCAGAATTCGCCTCCGCTCGTAGGCTTTTTTTCCACTCGCGATTCTATGGGCTCAGGCTTTTGCCAAAGTGTCGGCCAAGCTTCGGAATATTCCAAGCCCATCGGTGCCGCCCATTTCGGACTCCACGGCCCGTTCTGGGTGGGGCATCATGCCCAGCACATTGCCCCGGACATTGATGATTCCAGCGATGCCATTGGCCGCGCCGTTCGGCGTTTGCGCCTCCCCGATCCGCCCTGCCTCGTCGCAGTACCGGAAAACCACGCCGTTCCGCGCTTCCAGATCCACCAGTCCAGCGGCATCGAGGGTGTAGTTGCCCTCCGCATGGGCGATGGGGATTTTCATCACCTGGCCCGCTTTCATGGCCGAGGTGAACGGGAGGCCGGCGCGCTCCACGCGGATGTGCACGTGCTGGTGGATGAAGCGCAGGCTTTCGTTGCGCAGCAGAGCGCCGGGCAGCAGCTTCGCCTCGCAAAGGATCTGGAAACCGTTGCAGACGCCGAAGACCAGACCGCCGTTCTCGGCATGGCGCTTGACGTCCTCCATGATGGGCGAGAGCGCCGCGATGGCCCCGCAGCGGAGGTAGTCGCCGTAGCTGAAGCCGCCGGGGATGAAGACCAGCTCTGTGCTTTCCGGCAGCCTGGCCTCCTGGTGCCATACGGGCCGGGTGTCCCAGCCCATCACGGCCCCGCAGGCGTGCAGGGCGTCGTGGTCGCAGTTGGAGCCGGGAAATACAGGGACCGCCACGCGCACTAGAGCACCTCGATGGTGGCTTTTTCCATGACGGGATTCACCAGCAGCTTGTCGCACATGGCCTGGGCCTGGGCCCGCGCCTCGTCCGGATCGAGGCTTGGGACCTCCATCTCGATCAGGCGGCCGATGCGGAGGTGGTCCACCTGGAATCCGAAGCCGTGGAGCCCCTGCTCCACCGCCTTGCCCTGGGGATCCAGAATCCCCGTTTTCAGCGACACCAGCACGCGAACCTTCATCATTGCCCCCATGGTGAAATTTTATCGCGGAAATGGGGCTTGATCAGTCCCAAGTCCCAAGTCTCAAGTCCCAAGCGAGAAACGGCCCTGACGGGCCGTTTCTCTGATGTCCACAGCGGCGCGGAGCGCCGTACTTGAGACTTGAGACTTGGGACTTGGGACTTGAGGCTTCATTTTCAAGATCCCCGCGGTCTCCAGCGATGGGCTTCAAGATCCAAGGTGCCGTCGTTCGCGACTTCGATGCCTTCGGCGCGGATCCGTTCGATCTGGACCATGGCTCCCCACCACCGGCCCTTGGAGGGCACATAGCCCTGGTTGTTCACCACGCGATGCCAGGGCAGCTTCGTCTTTTCCGGCAGGCCCCGCAGGACCATGCCCACCTGCCGGGGACGGCGCGGGAAGCCCGCCAGCATCGCGATCTGGCCGTAGCTCGCCAGGCGCCCCTTCGGGATTTTCGCGACCATGGCCAGGACGAGATCCCGGAATTCCGGTCCAGGATCCCCATCTTCGACATCCATGTCTGGATTCCGGGCGGCTCCAGGATTGCGTTTCATGCTTGATGCACGGGCTTCATGGTGACGGGCACGCGGCTGCCGAAACCGCCCTCGTAGCTATGCCAGTGCTCGAGGTTTTCCTCGGGATAGGCCCAGCACCAGTAGCCGTCGCCGCTGTCGAAATCCACGAGCCAGAGGCCCTTCACATCGGCCCCGAGATCGCGGATGCCATCGGCCCAGCTCTCCACCAGGACCTGCAGCCGGTCGCGCAGCGCATCCGCCCGGGCATCGTCCTGCTCTTCGAGTTCGCTCAACTCCTCCGCGAGGCTGGCCGCCAGTTGAAACACCGGGGCGGTCATGGACCGCACCGCGGGCATCAATGCTTTGGCTTCCTCCAGGGTGAAAACTCGGGCCATGCTCTCCTCCGCTGCTTCATGATAATCCCATGCGCTTTGTTCCCCTGATCCTCTCCGGTTCCAGCCCTGAAACCTGGGCCGCGTTCAGGAATGTCGAGCTGAGGTGGGATGGACATCTCCATGCGGAGTGGGAGCCGTCCGCCAGGCACGGAATGGCCATCCATGCGCTGCACCTCCCGCCAGGGCCCTGGGGCGCCGGGCTATTGGAACTGGCGCTGGAAGCGCTGCGCCCCCGGCTCGGCGTGGATTTCCTGGTGCTGCCGGCCAGCGCGCCCACGGGCCGGCAAGCCAACGCGGCCTTCCTCCAAACCCTGGAAGCCCTCCTGGAGCACACCTCCGGCCGCGGCGTGAAGCTCGCGCTCCGCCCTTCGAAGGGCGCCCTTCCGGCGCTGGTGCCGCTGCTGAGGGAGGCCAGGGGCGAGGCGGTGGGATTCTGCTGGGATCCGGACATCGGCCAGGACCTCGATCTCATCGCAGACCGCCTCTTCACCGCGGTGGGAGGATCGGAAGCCGATTACACTTCGCTGCAGCGCACTGGCTACCGCTGGAATCTTGCGGTAGAGGGGTCTCCGGAGGAGCTTTCTTCGAGAATCAAGATGCTTGAGGGAAAATTCCCAACCGTATTTTTTCCCGCAGAAATGCCCACCACCGCGCTAGGTCGGCCGATCGTGCCAGATGAAAGCCTGGTCTTCGGCGCCCATTGGAACGAGCAGCCGGATCGGAGCCGCGAGTGAGCCGCACCCTGCTCGTCATCGCGGGCGAAGCTTCCGGCGATCTGCACGGCGCGGAACTATTGCGCGAGATCAAGGCGCGGCGCCCGGACCTGCGCATCATCGGCATCGGCGGGGACGGCATGGCGCCCTATCTCGATCGCCAGCTGGCCCACGTGAAGGATCTCGGCGTGGTGGGGTTCATCGAGGTCATCAAGCACCTGCCCTCGCTCAACCGGCTCTTCAAGCGGATCCTTCAAGCGGCCGGAGAAGAAGCCATCGAGGCCGCGCTGTTCATCGATTATCCGGGTCTCAATCTGCGGCTCGCCAGATCGCTGCGGAAATCCATGCCCGCCGTGAAGCTCCACCAGTACGTCTGTCCCCAGGTCTGGGCCTGGAAGAAGGGCCGCATCCCGGAGCTGGGCCGCGTCCTCGACACGCTCTATTGCCTGTTTGATTTCGAACCCGGCCTCTTCAAAGGTTTTCCCGTGGAGGCCGTCTGGGTGGGCAATCCCTTGGTGGAAATGGTCAAACCGGAAGTGGATCGCGAGGCCTTCTTTTCAAGCACTGGACTCGACCCAATGAAACCCCTGGTGGCGCTGCTTCCCGGCAGCCGCGAAGGCGAGATCCAACGCCTGCTGCCGCCCATGGCGGAATTGGCGCGGCGGTGGCACGGCGATTCAAAACACCATGATGTGCAATGGGTGCTTCCTGTCGCTCCGACCCTTTCGGATGAATTCATCTCACCCTTCCTGAACAACACGCCCATTCTTCCGTTGCGTTCCTACAGCTATGCAGCCCGCGCCTATGCGGATGCAGCTCTGGTGGCTTCGGGCACCGCGACGCTGGAAACGGCCTTGCTGGGCACACCTTTCGCCATTGTCTACAAACTCAATCCATTGACTTATGCCATGGCGAAATCCTTCGTGAAACTGCCCCATTTCGGGTTGGCCAATGTCGTCGCCGGGCGCGGCGTGGTGGAAGAGCTGGTGCAGGGCAAGGTGAATCCCGATGAATTGTCGAAGGTTCTCGCGCGCCTGCTCGATCCCGTCAAAGCAGCCAGGATCCGGGAAGATCTGGGCACCGTGCGCCAGCACCTCGGCGAGCCCGGCGCTGCGGCCCGCGTGGCCGAACACCTGCTGCATTCCATGGAGAACCCTTGATCCATAAGCTCATCCTTCCCGTCCTGCTAGCTGCAACGATCTGCGCTGTGCCCTTGGAGGCCGCCGCAACTCCCGCCAAAACCCTGGATCGCCTCTTCAGGAACTACTGGGAGCACGTGTTGCGCACGAGCCCGGAGCTGGCCACCACCGTGGGCGACGGCCGCTACAACGATCGGCTCAGCGATGTGTCCCTGGCCGCCATCCAGAAGGACCTCGCCTGGAAACGCGCCTTCCTGGCAAAACTGGATGCGGTCCCCGGGAAGGGCTTGGACGCGGACCGGCTTCTCAGCCGCGATGTCCTCCATACCCTGGTCCAGGATCAACTGGAGGGCGCCCGATTCAAGCCCTGGGAGACTCCCCTCACCCAGATGGACGGCCCGCACATCGATTTCCCGCAGCTCTTCAGCAGCCATCCCTTCAAGACTCCGAAGGACTACCAGGACTACGTTTCACGGCTCCGCGCTTTCCCGAAGAGCATCGACGATGCCATCGCCAACATGCGTTCGGGGCTCCGGCGCCAGAACGTTCCGCCCAGGCTCGTGATCCAGGGGATCATCGGCCAGGTGCGGCCCTTGAGCGGCGGAACCACCGCCACTGCGCCCTTCCTGGAACCCTTGAAGGCCTTCCCGGAAGGCTTTTCCGCGGGCGAGCGGGCGACGCTCCGCGAGCACGTGGACGCGGCCCTCAGGCAGGCGGTGACGCCCGCCTATGTCCGCCTTTTGAATTTTCTTGAAAAGGAGTATTTGCCCAAAGGCCGGGTCGAGCCGGGGATCTGGGCCCTGAAAGGCGGAGAGGAGCGGTATCGCTACGCCATCCGCCGCCACACCACCACTGCGCTCGATGCGAAAGCCATCCACGAGACCGGACTCAAGGAGGTGGCGCGCATCGAAGCCGAAATGGCCGTCATCGGCGCGAGCCTCGGATTCAAGGATCTGGCCGCCTTCCGGGAAGCCGTCTCCAAAAAGCAGGACCTTCATCCGAAGGATGGCGCGGAGCTGGTGGCGCGCTATAAAGGCTATGTGGACGGCATGGAAGCCCAACTGCCGAAGCTATTCGGCAGGCTTCCAAAAGCGCCTCTGCGCGTGATCCCCATGGAGGCCTTCCGGGCGGAAGCCGCCGCCGCCGCGGACTACAATGCCGGGACGCCCGATGGCAAGCGGCCCGGGCGCTTCGCCGTCAATACCTTCAAGGCTGAAACCCGCACCATGCTTACCTGCGAGAGCACCGCCTACCACGAGGCCATCCCAGGCCACCACATGCAGATCTCCATCGCCCAGGAACTGGATTCGGTGCCTGAATTCCAGAAGCATGCGCCCTTCACGGCTTTCGAAGAGGGCTGGGCCCTGTACTCCGAACGCCTGCCGAAGGAGCTTGGATACTACAAAGATCCCTATTCCGACTACGGCCGCCTGAACGATGAAATGCTGCGCGCCATCCGCCTGGTGCTGGACACGGGCGTCCACTCGCTGCACTGGACCCGGGCCCAGATGGTGGACTACTTCCGCGCCCACGGTTCCATGGACGAAGTGGACATCCAAAGCGAAACCGACCGCTACATCGCTTGGCCAGGCCAGGCCCTGGCCTACAAGATCGGCCAGATGAAGATCCTCGAACTGCGCGAGAAGGCGAAAGCGAAGCTCGGCCCCCGCTTCGACATCAAGGGCTTCCACGATTGCGTCCTGGGGGGCGGCGCGCTGCCCTTGGACCTGCTGGAGCGGCGCGTGGATGCCTGGATCGCGGAACGCGGGGGGCAGCATTCATCCAGTGGACTAGTCCCAAGCGACAAATCCCAAGTCCCAAATGCACCGGAATGATGGGTCCGCTCCTGCTTGAGACTTGAGACTTGAGACTTGAGACTTGGGACTCAAACCGAGTACCGCCCCACCACCTCATCCCACTTCCCTTGCGCCTTCAGGATCTCTTCTGCCACGGCGCGCAGGATGCCGCGGCCGCCGTAGAGGGGGACAATCCAATGGGATGCGGCGCGCACTTCGGCCACCGCATCTTCGGGACAAACCGCCAAGCCCACCCGCTTAAGCAGAGGCAGATCGTGCAGATCATCGCCGATGAACGCGACCTGGTCCATTTGCAACCCGTACTTGGCGCACAGCTGTTCCAGGATCGGCAGCTTCTGCAGATGCCCCGCGAAGCAGTCCACTACCTCCAGTTGCTTCGCGCGGTTCCAGGTTGAAGGGGAATCCAGCCCAGAGATGAACGCCACCGGGATGCCGGCCTTCTGCAGCCACTTGATGCCCGCGCCGTCCCGCACATTGAAAGCCTTGGTATGGCCCGGTTCCCGGCCGAAATGAAGGGACCCGTCCGTGAGCACGCCATCCACATCGGTGCACAGCAATTTTATTCGGCGGGCGCGGGATTGGAGGTCGGTCATTCCCTATTATTCTCGGTTCCACAATTCCAGCATGCGGCAAATTGGGGTTCGTGGATTTCACCGCACCGTGGACACTTCCACGGGCCGTCGGAAAAGGTCGGCGCGCCCTCCCCGGTCGCGTAGTTCGAGAGGATCTCCCTCGCTTTCTCCTGTTGACGGTCTTCCAGGATCCAGACCGAAGGGCGCATTCCTGGAATGGCGGTGCCGCCTTCCACGGTAGTGAAAAGGGACTCGCCACGGACCTCCGCGGAAATTCCAGAAGCGTCGAGAAGCCCCGCCACGAAATGGGCCTCGGCATGGTGCCGGGCTTCGAAAACCTTCATCATGATGGACTCCCGGCACCGCCTAGCTGGAACATGGACCCGCCACTAGATCTTCGCCGCCAACTCCGCGCCTTGGCGGATGGCGCGCTTGGCATCGAGTTCAGCGGCCAGCTCGGCGCCGCCGATGAGGTGCACGGGAACGCCTGTGGCCTTCAGGGGTTCCACCAACTCGCGCTGGCTGAGCTGGCCGGAGCAGTTGATGACGGAATCCACGTCGAGGCAGCGCGGTTCGCCGCCGCTCTCGCGGATCCACAGGCCCTGGTCGTCGATGCGTTCATAGGTGACGCCGCCGATCATCTTCACCTGGTTGGCCTTGAGCGTGGCGCGGTGGACCCAGCCCGTGGTCTTGCCCAGGGTGGCCCCCATGCGGTCGCTTTTGCGCTGGCAGAGGAACACCGTGCGGCCTGGCCTCGGCTTCTCCGGCGAGGCCTGGAGCCCACCGCGGGGGCCTTCCCGCTCGTCCACGCCCCAGGTTCTCAAATAGACGCCGATGTCGGGTTTCTCGCCTTCCGCCACCAGGAATTCCGCCACATCGAAGCCGATGCCGCCGGCGCCGATGATGGCCACCTTCGCGCCCGCTTTCCTGCGTCCCGATAGCAGGTCCGGGTAGCTGACGACTTTCGAATGGTCCATGCCGGGGATTTCTGGCTGGCGCGGCAGGACGCCCGTGGCGAGCACGATTTCATCGAAGGTTTTCAGTTCCTCGGCGGAAGCGCGGGTGTTCAGCTTCACGTCGACGTTCATCAGCTCGAGACGGCGCGAGAAATAGCGCAGGGTTTCATAAAATTCTTCCTTGCCCGGCACCCGCTTGGCCAGATTGAGCTGGCCGCCCAGCTCGCCGGCCGCCTCGAACAACGTCACCCGGTGGCCCCGCTCGGCGGCGTAGCCCGCGAAGGCCATGCCCGCGGCGCCTCCGCCCACCACGGCGATGCGCTTGAAATTCGCCGCTTTCTGGAAATTCAGTTCCGTCTCGTAGCAGGCCCTTGGATTCACGAGACAGGTCGCACGTTTTTGTTCGAAGACATGGTCCAGGCAGGCCTGGTTGCAGGCGATGCAGGTGTTGATTTCATCGCTGCGGTCCCGGGCGGCCTTGAGCACGAACTCTGGGTCGGCGAGCAGCGGGCGCGCCATGGAAACCATGTCCGCGTCGCCGCGCGCAAGAATGGTTTCCGCCAGCTCCGGCGTGTTGATGCGGTTGGTGGTGATGAGGGGAATCTTCACTTCGCCCTTCATGCGCCGGGTCACCCAGGCGTAGGCGCCGCGCGGCACCATGGCGCCGATGGTGGGGACGCGGGCCTCGTGCCAGCCGATGCCGGTGTTGATGATGGTGGCGCCCGCGGCTTCCACGGCCTTGGCGAGCTGCACCACCTCTTCCCAGGTGGAGCCTTCGGGCACGAGGTCGAGCATGGAAAGCCGGAAGATCAGGATGAAGTTCGGCCCCACCGCTTCCCGGGTGCGCCGCACGATCTCCACCGGAAAGCGCATGCGGTTCTCGTAATAGCCGCCCCACTTATCCGTGCGGCGGTTGGTGCGGGCCACCAGGAACTGGTTGATCAGGTAGCCCTCGCTGCCCATGATCTCCACGCCGTCATAGCCCGCCTCCTGGGCGTAGCGGGCGCAGGACACATAGTCGCGGATGGTGCCCTCGACGCCCCGGCCGGAAAGCGCAGACGGTTTGAAGGGCGTGATGGGGGATTTCACGTTCGAAGCCGAAACGGACAGCGGATGGTAGCTGTAGCGTCCGCCATGGAGGATCTGCATCGCGATCCTCCCGCCGCCCGCATGCGCCGCTTCGGTGATCAGGCGGTGCTTCCGCACCTGCCAGGGCCAGCTGAGCTGCGCGCCGAAGGGCGCCAGGCGCCCCCGCAGATTCGGCGCGATCCCCCCGGTGACCATGAGGCCGACGCCGCCCTGGGCCCGCTCCTTGAAAAATGCGGCCAGCTTCTCGAAGCCGCCCTTCTCCTCCTCCAGTCCCGTATGCATGGAACCCATGAGCACGCGGTTCGGAAGCGTGGTGAACCCGAGATCGAGGGGGGCCAGCAGGTGGGGGAAGGACACGGGACGCTCCCAGGAGGTCCATCCAGTGTAGGGCCAGAGCAGGCCTACCCGGAGACAGGCCCCGCGGTCCAAATGCGGGCCTCGCCTCCGGGCAGGCCGGAACGATCAGGGCTTGGCCGCCGGCCCTGCCGTGGCGTGGCAAACGGCGCAGGATTTCAGCTTTTCGCTGGGGCTCCGCCAATAGGCGAAATCCTCGCCATTGGTCTCGGCACGCTGGGATTCAGGCACGCGGGGCCAATAGAATGCGAACGACACGCGGCCATCCGCCAGAGTCTCCCTCATGTAGAGCGGGCCGGGTTCCTGGCCGGGTTTTCCGCGCAGGTCCTCGACCGAGCTCAACACCGCATAGGCGCCTGCTGGAAGCGGCTTCCCCGCTTTGTAGTCGTCGATGCCCGAGGCGGTCACCCATACGCGGGCCCAGCGGTTCCCATGGGCTTTGCTCCTGGCCGGAGCGGCCTGGGCGGGTTCAAGGCTGGCGTAATCCAGCGCGCGGATGGGGAGATCCGCTTCTGCGTCGCCCTTGCGGGCCTGGTCGGCCTCGGCCGCGGCCCTGTTGGTCTCCTCGTTGCCGAAAACCATGATGCCCCCGAGCTTCCCGCAGAAGCCCCACGAAGCGACCCAGAGGAAACTGACGAACAGCGGCGCGATCCCCACGCCGCGATCGGAAAGGCGCCGCCGCAGGGTGGAGGCATCGGCGCGGGCCGGGCCATCCTGCTTCAGCGAACGCCAAAGCAGGACGAGGCAGAGCAGGCCGATGACGATTCCGGCGAAGGCAGCGAATTCATGGAGCTGGAGCATTTTCTGGAGGACCTGCTTCTCGGACGCCACCACGGGGAGAAAGCCCCCGGGCGGAATCAGGGAGATCTGGCGGCCCCAGAACAAGCCGCTGAGCAGGGCCACGGCGCTGCTCATGAACGCCAGGCCCGCCAGAAAGAACGAAGCGAGTTTCCAGGCATGCGGATGCTTGGCCTTGAAGGAGATGGCCATGGCGAAGGGCAGCGCGATCACCAGGCCCAGCGGCAGATGCACGAAGGCGGGATGTTCGCGGGCGAACAGGTCGAGCAGTGATTCAGGCATCCAGGACCCTTTGTCTCAAAACACGCGCGCTACGTTGAAACCAATCGACCAGTCGCCTTTGGGCTTGGGCCCGCCGCCGTAGTCGCCGCCGAGCACCTGATGCGCGGTGGTCCCGGTGCTGTTCGTGCCCATCAGCGTGAAGCGGTGCTTGAAGGTCTTGTAGGAGATGCCCGCCGCGAAGCCCGTCTCGAAGGTCTTGGCGATTTTCGAAGGCCGGGGGTAGTACTCCGCGACGAACCTGAACTTGCCCGTGAAGTCGTAGTGCAGCCCGATGCCATAGTTGAAAATGCTCTTCTCCTGGGTGGTGGTGCGGCTCAGGTAGGTGGGGACCACGGACAGCACCAGATCATCCGTGACGAAAATCTCGGTCGGGAGCTGGAAGACCATGCCGCTGATGCCGACGGTTCCATCCTTGGTCGCCACCTGGGTGACCACCTCGTCGAAGCGCTCCACCCTGGCGGACATGCGGATCCGGTCCTTGTTCAGGAGCTGCTGCTGGAGCGCCACGGTGAAGGTCTTGTTGTCCGCCGTGCGGTAGATGCTGGCATTCAAGCCCTCCACCGACTTGATGCCGAAATTGAATCCGAAACCAGCGTAGGTGAAGCCGTCCAGGCCGTAGAGGTCCTTGCCGTGGTCCTTCACCGGCGAAAGGAAGCGGTGGGTGAATACCAGGCCGATGTCCCAGAATTGCATCCGGTCCGCCGTCGGCAGGTTGATGGCGACGGGGATTTCCGATTCCTCGGCGTTCAGGGCGCCGCCGGCCAGCAGGACGCAAGCGGCCAGAGGCGCGATCTTTGGGAACATCTTGTGCGTCATGGCGGCCCCGGCTCAGCGCTTGGCCGCGAATTTGCGGATGATCTCGGTGATCATTTTCTGGACATCGGCTTCGGACATCTTGTCTTTGAAAGCGGGCATCTTGTCTTTGCCCACCAGGGTCACCTTCACCCAATCGCTGTCCTTCTTCTTGTTCGCCTTGCGGCTGTCGGTGAAGTCGAAGCCCGCGTCCGGCAGCGCTTTGCCGCTGTTGTCCCGGCCATTGCCATTGGCGCCGTGGCAGCGCGCGCAGGCATCATTCCAGTACTTCTGGAGATTGCCGTCGAATTTGGGAAGGTCCTTGGCCTGGTCGCCGCCGAACAGGGCGGCTCCCGAGACGAGCAGAGCGGCGAGCACCAGGCGGTTGAAGCCTGGCAGGCGGTGGGTGAAGGGGTTCATGGTGCCTCCTTTAGGGGTTGAGTGAAAACAGCCGGGTTCCAGGGTGGTGAAGCTCCGGTGAGCTTCGGGTTGGGGATGGATCAGGGATGGGTTCCTACCACTGCTCGTTGTTGTGGTTCTCCTGGCCATGGCAATTGAAGGTGCAGGTCTTGTTCGTGGCGTTCCAGGCGCCCGCCGGGATCGCCGTCGCGCCGCCGCCGATGGTGGCTGAGGCTGGGCCCTCCATGGCCGATGTGCCCAGGGTGGTGAAATGGTTGACCGCAAGCGTTGTGGTGTTGTGGCATTCGACGCATGCGATCCCTTCGTCCACCACGTGCTTTTTGTGCTCCCCGGAGTTGTAGCTGTTGAATTGGGTGGTTCCACGGACATGGCAGGAAGCGCACTGGGTGTCCACGTTGATGGAGCCGGTCTGCCAATTCGGGGTGGTCTGGCCGCCATGGCAGCTGACGTTGGAGCAGGTGAGGCCCGCGGTGTTGAAGGAGGCCGCGCCGGTCTTGGCGTTGTAGGTGGAGAGGGTCTGCACCTCGCCCGGGGGGACCCGGAGCGCATCGTGGCCGGGCCGCCCGTTGGCGTGGTCGTAATGGAGCTGCGTGGTCGTGCCCGAATTGCTGTGGCAGGTGTTGCAGGCGCCCGTGACGCCCTGGAGGGAATCATGGGTGGCATGCGTGCCGGCGATATTCGGGAAGACGCTTCCCGTGGGCGGCTCGGCATGGCACGAAGCGCAATTCGAGATCGTCAGGGGCGATCCGCCTTGGTGGCAGCTGGAGCAGAGCGGCGCCGAAGCGAGCGGGGAGGTGCCGGAAACCGCATGGCAAGTCTTGCAGTCGGCATCGTATCCGCCTTGGGTCACCGAGGTGTGGTCAGGACTCAGGAACGGGACGGCGTGGTTCGGGCCGCCGGTCCACGAGAAGTTGCCGTGCTGGGTCCCGTGGCAGGTGAAGGTGCCGCAGGTCTGCGCAGGAATGTTGTAGAAGGCCGGGTTGCCCAGGGGCGCCACGGTGCTGCCGGCGGGGCCTTCCATCTGCGTGGTGTTCAGGAATTTGAAGTGGTTCTGGGCTCCGGCGGTGCCATTGGACATGATGTGGCATTCGGTGCAGAGCGCATTGACCTCGGTGCCCAGATGCTTGGCGTGCAGACCGGAGAAGAGGCTGTTGTACTGGGGAACGCCCTGGGAGGTGCCGAGGGCGTGGCACTGGCGGCAGCCGGCGTCGGCATTCGGATCGATGGTGCCGGTCTGCCAGCTCGACGCGGATTGTCCGCCGTGGCAGCTCACGCTGGAGCAGGTGAGCGTGGCGGGATTGAACGAGGCCGAGCCGGATTTCGCGTTGTACACCGACATGAAAGCCGTGGGGGCGGGCGGCACCCGCAGCGCATCCTTGCCGGGACGCGCATTGGCATGGTCGTAGTGCGAAAGCGTGGTCGAATCGGAACCCGTGTGGCAGGACGAGCAGACCCCAGCGACGCCATCGAGCGCATCGTGCTTGCCGTGCTTTCCGGCCACATTCGGGAAGGCCGCCCCCGTTGGAGGCTTGGTGTGGCAAGATGCGCAGTTCGACACCGTCAGCACCGAGGAAGCCTGGTGGCAGGTCGAGCAGAGCGGCGCCGCCGCGATCGGGGACGAGCCCGTGTCCGAGTGGCAGTTCTTGCAATTGGCATCGAAGCCGCTCTGGCTGGCGGTGAAGTGGGCGCTGTCGAGGAAGGGGACGGCGTGGTTCGCTCCCCCGATCCAGGAGTAGTTGGTGTGCTGCTGTCCGTGGCAGACGAAATTGCCGCAGGTCTGGGTCGGGATATTGTAGAAGGACGGATTGCCCTGGGGCGCGATGGTGCTGCTGGCGGGGCCTTCCATCTGGGGCGTGTTGAGGAACTTGAAGTGGTTCTGGGCGCCGGCCGTGCTGTTGCCCATCGCATGGCAATCCACGCAGGCCGCCCCAGCCTTCGCGGCCATGTGCACCGCGTGGAGGCCGCTGTAGGCGCTGTTGTTTTCCGGCGTCCCCACGGCGGTGCCGACCACGTGGCACTGCTGGCACCCGGCTTCGCTGTTCACGTCGATGATGCCGTTCTGCCAGTTCGGCGTCGTCTTTCCGCCGTGGCAGCTCACGTTGGAGCAGGTGAGCTGGGTCGGATCGAAGGAGGCGGAACCGGATTTGCTGTTGAAGGTGGCCAGGAACGAGGTCTCGCCCGGAGCCGTCCGCAGCGAGTCGTGCCCGGAGCGGCCATTGGCGTGGTTGTAATGGAGCAGGGATCCCGAATCGGATCCGCTGTGGCAGGCGGCGCACTGCCCGGTCAGGCCGCTCAGCGCGTCATGCTTGGCGTGGGTGCCCGCCACATTCGGAAACACCGATCCCGTGGGCGGTTTTGCGTGGCACGAAGCGCAGCTTCCCTGGGTCAACGGAGATCCGGCCTGGTGGCAGGCGCTGCAGAGCGGCGCCGAGGAAAGTGGCGAGGCCCCCGCCACCGCGTGGCAGGAACTGCAATTCGAATTGAACCCCGTTTGGGTGACTGCCGTGTGGCCTGCTTCAAGGTACGGAACCGCATGGTTGGCCTGGCCAGGTCCATTGGCGTGGCAGCCGACTCCGCCTTCGGCAGCGGAATAGCAGCTGGGCGCGCCGATGAGCGGGGCCGTCCGGCCCTTGGTGTAGTCGTGGCAGACGCTGCAGGAGGTGTCCCGCTTTCCGGCGTTCCGGTGGGAGGGCACGTAGCCGGGGAAGGTGGCGACCGGCGCGGGATGCCAGGGCTTCGAGTGGGCCTTGGCCGCCGTATGGCAACTGGAGCATTTGGTGGACGCGGAGCCGCCGTCGAATTTAGGGGTGCCCGGCGTGCCGTGGCAGGACTGGCAGTACAGCAGATCCTGCTTCGCCTGAAGGCCATGGAAATTCTGGCTGGTGGGCTCCAGCCACACGGAGCCCAGGGCATGGGGCGCTGCGGCCTCGCCGTGGCACAGCGTGTTATTGAAACATCCGGGTGCGCTCCCCGCGGCCGGGCTGACCGGCGGGTGGTTGGGCGGATTCACAGCGGACCCCGGGAAATGGCATTGCGCGCAGACCGCCGCATTCGATGGATCCGTGTTGGTGTGCGTGGTCCCGGCGGAATTCCTCCATGGTTTCACTGGATGCGGAGCCTTCACGGTGTGGCAGGATTCGCAGGAATTCGTGGAGACGCCGCCGCCGAAGTCCGTGCCGTGGCAGAGCTGGCAGGAAGCCATGCCCCCGCCCGAGGCGTCCTGCGCCAGCTTCGCCTTCGCGCCGTGGCTCCCCGCCAAGGCCCATCCCGGAACCGGTTTATGGTGGCAGTCCGCGGTCATGCAGGAGGGGATGCCGCTGCCGGTCCGCGTCACGGTCATTTCATGGCATTCCTTGCAGCCGCCGAGGGTGCCTGGAGTCATGGCCTTGCCGGGGTGGATGGAGATCCAGTCCGCCGGATGGAAATGCCCGTTCTGGCTCGGCCCCGCGCCCCGGGTCTGATCGCCGCGGCTGCAAGCGAGCATCGATCCGATGAGCAGCAGGACAGCTCCGAAGATCCGCATATGAAGGGATGTCAGTGCGTGCTTCATTGCGGAATCCATGGGAAACGGCGCGGATCCAGGAAAATCCTGGAGAACCTGACCAGAGTGGAGAAGGGCGTGCGACGCCGGGCCTCAGCTATGTCTATATCGGAATATAAGTTAAGGAAACGCATGGCTGATCAGTTGGCGGCATTGTGCGGTTGAGCAAAATGTTTCGCCATCCGGACCCGCAAAAATCCTGGACGAGTTGTATTCCGCTCCACGGCCAACGACCTTTTCCAAAGGTCCGCCAAACATCGAGAGGGAGGCGCGGACCCTTGCCCCACAAGGTCTTTGGCGGCTGCTGCGTGCAGAGACAACTCGATCATCGCGTCCTCAATTCGGTCCTGTCAGGATAGGAAAGCGCTGCCCATCCAGCCATCCGTCGTCCGACCCATAACCACTGAGCCACACACCATGCAGCCCGTTCCCAGACAGCATCCGGCAAATGACGGAGCCCCCAGCACGGCGCTGATGAGCGGAGTTTTCCTATTCATCGCGGTGCAGTTCGCGGTCGATCTGGTGTGGGACCGGATCCAGGGCGAAGTGAGCCTCCTGCATCAGGGATTTGAAATCCTGATCGGGACCGTATCCCTTACCTTGGGTCTACGGCTTCTGCTTGTCCTGCGCCACAGGGGCCAGGCCATCACCAGCCTGAAAACGGCCCTGGAAGCTTCCCAGCAGGAGGCCGACCGGTGGCGCGCCGAAGCCGCCCAGGCCTTGGAGGGGCTGGGGCGCGCCCTGGACATTCAGTTCGAGCGATGGAACCTCAGCCACGCCGAACGGGAAGTGGCCCTCCTCCTCCTCAAAGGCTTCAGCACCCGCGACATCGCGGAGCTGCGGTCCACCTCCGAGCGCACCGTCCGCCAGCAGGCCCAGGATGTCTATCGGAAAGCCGGCCTGGCGGGCCGCGCTGAACTGTCCGCTTTCTTCCTGGAAGACCTGCTCCTGCCCACGACCCATGGGTGAACTGGCGCCACCACCCTTCAGCCAGGTATGACGCTGGTTATTCTGGAACGACCCGAATCCGACTCGTCTTCCCCTGATGGAGGCTCCTCGATGGACACCCCGCGCCGGCACCCGAGGATCAATGTCGTGGACGGCCGCCTGAGCGCCTCCCTGCGCATCAAGGACAAGCATCTGGCGGGCATCCGGGTGACCAGCCTGAGCGTAGGCGGCCTTTTCCTTTTCATCGACACCAGCCACACGAGCGGCGTGGTGGCGGGCCGGCGCATCGAGGACCTGATCCTCCATCATCCCGACCTGCCCCCGAACCCCATGAGCGCCACCGTGATGCGGACGCTGGGGGGCGGCCAGGGCATGGACATCATGGGTTGCGGCCTGCGCTTCGACCCGTTGCCCGATGAGCAGGCACGGGCCCTGGGCGCCTACATCGAGGGCCGCCTGAAAGACCACGAGGAGCCTTTCATTCCCTGATGGGGGATGCCTAGGCGGCCTTCACGACATGGGTACCGGCAATGTAGTCGTGGAGGCAGCGGCGGGTGCGGCCGAAGATGAACAGCACGTCGATCAGCCAGAGCAGGCTCGCCACCAGGCTGAAGAACAGGCCCGCGGCATCGTGGTTCACGCTCCCCATGTATTGCAGGAGTCCGGCCAGGGCGGGGATCGCGAATTCACGGACCAGCAGCCATCCGATGTGGGGAATCCCCCCATCCGTCCGCATGATGTAGATGCCCATGCCCTTTTTGCCGATGGTCTGCGCCCGGGTCACCAGCAGCCAGATCTGGGCGCCCAGGATTCCGAGCCAGCCCAGCACGGCCGCGATGGGGCCCAGGCAGGGGAAAATGAAGAGCGCCAGCGGCGCGAACCAGATGAGGTAGTCGATGAGCCGCGCCGCGAGGCGGCTCCATCGCGTGGCGGCTTCGATCTCCTGGACGGTCCCGTCGAGGTGGGGATTGGGCATGGCCATGGAGGGATATTACCGGGATCCGGGAGCCGCCTCAGCCCAGGACTTCCTCGAACCCGCAACCGGGAGCCGGGCAAAGCAGCACCTGGATGGGATCCTTGCCGCGAGGCTTGCGGGTCTTCTCCATGAGGTAAGGGCTCTTGCACTTGGGGCAGGTGCGGGCGACGGGCTTGTCCCAGGCCGTGAAGTCGCACTTGGGATAATTGGTGCAGCCATAGAACACCTTCCCGAAGCGCGTTTTGCGCGGGCTCAAATCTCCGCCGCACTTGGGGCAGGGAACGCCGAGGATCTCCTTCTTCACGGTCTTGCAGCTCGGGTAGTCCACGCAGCAGATGAACTCGCCGTAGCGGCCATGGCGTTTGACGAAGTCCTTGCCGCAGACGGGGCATTTCTCGCCGGTGGGCACATCGGCGGGAACTGGAATCCCCTTCGGGTCGGCCTTGCGGATGCCCTTGCATTTCGGATAGTTGGTGCAGGCCCAGAACGGCCCCCATTGGCCCTTGCGCAGCGCCATCGGCGTCGAGCCGCAGAGCGGGCATTCCGGCGCGTCCTCGGGCTCGTCCATGGCCTCGACTTCCGCGGTGTAGTCGCACTTGTCCTCGGGTTTTTCAGCGTGGTAGTTCGAGCACCCGAAAAAAAGGCCGTTCTTGCCGATGCGCTTCAGCAGCGGCGCGCCGCACTTCGGACAGGCCTCCCCCGAGGGCACGCCGGCCTTCAGGTTTTGCATGTGCGTGCCCGCGTCAGCCAGGGACTGCTCGAAGGGCCCGTAGAAATCCTTCATGGCCTTCAGGAAGGTCAGGGAGCCCTCTTCCACGCGGTCCAGATTGGCTTCGAGACCGCTGGTGTATTTCGGGTTCATCAGCTCGTGGAAACCCTGCACCAGCAGGTCCGTCACCACGCAGCCCAGCTCCGAGGGCTTGAAGCGGCCTTCGTGCTTTTTCACATAATCCCGGTCCTGGATGGTGGAGATGATGCTCGCGTAGGTCGAGGGGCGGCCGATGCCGTCCTCTTCGAGTTCCTTGACGAGCGTCGCTTCATTGAAGCGCGCCGGCGGCTTGGTGAACTGCTGGTCGGTTTCCAGTGACTGCAGGGTCAGCGTCTCGCCCAATTCCAGAGGGGGCAGGCCGACCTTTTCCTCCTCTTCCTCTCCATCGGTCTTGGTCGCGTCCTGGATGGCCTCGGCATCCGTTTCTTTCTTGTCTGTGCGGTAGACCGCCAGCCAGCCTGGGAACCGTTCGATCTCGCCCTTGGCTTCGAACAGGGCTTCCTCGCCGTTTTCGAGGGCCGCGGCGGCGCTCGCCACGGTCTCGTCCATGCGGGCCGCTTCCATCTGCGACGCCATGGTGCGCCGCCAGATGAGTGAATACAGGCGGAACTGGTCGGGCTCCAGGTGCTCCCTCAGCGATTCCGGCGTCCGCATGACATCCGTGGGGCGGATGGCCTCGTGGGCGTCCTGGGCGCCGGCCTTGCCGACATAGACGCGGGCCTTGGCCGGCAGATACTCCTTCCCGTATTTCTTCGCGATGTAGGCCCGGGCGGCCTCGATGGCTTCGGGCGCCAGCCGTGGCGAATCCGTCCTCATATAAGTGATGAGGCCGATGGGACCTTCGCCGAAATCCAGGCCCTCATAGAGCCGCTGGGCGTTCTGCATGGTCCGGCTGACGCTCATCTTCAGCTTCTGGGCGGCCTCCTGCTGGAGGCGCGCCGTGGTGAAGGGCGGCGCGGGATTGCGCTTCTTTTCCTTGGTCTCCAGGCCGGTGACTTTCCAGGGCGCCTTGAGGATCTGGTCCCGGAGGCCGTGGGCCTGCTTCTCGTTTTCCACCCGGCGCTTGGTCTCCTTGTTGCCGAGCTGCAGGGCCTGGCCGCTGAGCTTCACCAGGCGCATCCAGAAATTCGGCGGCACCTTGGCGCTGAACCGGCCCTTCAGCACCCAATATTCCACTGCCTTGAAGGCCTGGATTTCCCGTTCGCGGTCCACGATGAGCCGCACCGTCACGCTTTGGACCCGGCCCGCGGAGAGTCCTCGCCGGACCTTGTCCCAGAGCACCTGGCTCACCTTGTAGCCCACGAGCCGGTCCAGCACGCGCCGGGCCCGCTGGGCGTCCACCAGCTTCTTGTTGATGACCGTGGGGTTGGCCATGGCCTTCTGGATGCCGGCGGGTGTGATCTCGTTGAACAGCACCCGCGAAACAGGAAGGGATTTCGGGGGTTTGATGGCCTCCAGCAGATGCCAGGAAATGGCTTCCCCTTCGCGGTCAGGGTCGGTCGCGAGAATCAATTCACTGGCGCCTTTGGCCGAGGCCCGGAGCTCCGCGACCACCTTGGCTTTGGCCGGGGAGATTTCGTATTCCTCCTGGAAGCCATGCTCGATGTCCACGCCGAGCTTCTTGGGAAGGTCGCGGATATGGCCCACGGAGGCCTTCACCGTGTACTCCTTGCCAATGTATTTAGCGATGGTCTTGGCCTTTGAGGGGCTTTCGACGATGACGAGCTTGGTCAAAGGAGACTCCAGGGATGGTCTGGATGATGGAACAAAAGACTGGAGGCTTGTCAAGTCCAAGCATGGGATTTGCATTTCTTTCCCCCGTAGGGGGAAGTTTTTTATTCAGCCCAATTCCGCCAGATCCTCCAACAGATCGGCCGGTGAGCGGCATAGGCGCGCGGCGCCTTCCCGCAACAGGGAATTCGGCCCCTCGGACAGCGGATCTTCCGGGCTGCCGGGCACCACCCACAGCTCCTTGCCCAGGTCCAGAGCCAGCTTGGCGGTGACCAGCGAGCCGCTTTTCAGCTTGGCTTCGACCACGAGCACGCCCCGGCTCCAGGCCGCGAGCAGCAAGTTGCGCCGGGGGAAGTGCCACTTGAGCGGCAGGGCGTCCGGCGGAAAGGGCGTGATCAACCCTCCCCCGGAATCCACGATGCGCTCCATGAGGCCCGTGTGCTCCTTCGGGTAGGGGTGGTCCAGCCCCGAGCCCATGATTCCCCAGGTGGGGCCAGCCTCGAGAGCGCCCGCATGGGCCGCGCCATCGATGCCCCGGGCCAGGCCGGAAATCACCCCCACACCCTGCTCGGTCAACTGGCGGCTCCAGTTCCGTGCCCGCTCGCGGCCCAGAAGGCTGGGCGTGCGGGTGCCCACCACGGCGATGCGGAGCCCCGGCGGCGGCAGGGTGCCACGGACCCATAGCGCCACGGGATAGGGCAAGGGCTCGAAGAAGGCGTCCGAGCCTTCATCTCCTGGCAGCACGAGGCGTCCTTTCCGCTCAGCGGCCTCGCTCCGGAAGCGGGGAAGGTCCAAGGCCTCCAATTGCGAAACCGCTTCAGGGCCGAGTTCGGCTGTCCCGCCATTCTGGAGGGTCCCCCAGAGACGCGCCTTGTCGCGCTCCAGCCAGGGCAGCACGGCGAAGGCAAGCGCAAGTCGGGCTGGATCCAGGAGACTCAAAGGGAGATTCTTCCTTGAAAAGACAGGGGAAGTTGGTAGACTACTCCTTCTGTTGCGCATCGCTTTGCCATTTCAAGGTTTGTCCTGTCTTATCGAGGTTCCCATGTCCCGTCAGTGCGAGATTTGCGGCAAGAAGCCCCAATTCGGGAACAACGTTTCCCATTCCAACAACATCACCAAGCGCCGGTGGAATCCCAACCTTCAGAATGCCCGCGCCCTGGTCAACGGCGTGGCCAAGCAGGTGACGATCTGCACCTCCTGCCTGCAGGCGGGCAAGATCGTGAAGGCCCCCCGGGGACTCAACAATTCCACCAAGCGCACAGCCGCTTAAGTACGTTTCCCATGAATGGAAAGGGCGGCCTGAAGGCCGCCCTTTCCATTTGATGCGCCTCTGCCGATAGGATGGCCCATGCCTCCCAATGTCCATGACCCGATGACGACAGCCGCCCCATGATCCTTGGCCTCGACACCGCCACCGAAGTCCTCCACCTGGCGCTGGTGGATGGGGAACGCGCCTGGACCCGGCGGGTGGTGGTGGGCGTCGGACGCAGCCATAGCGTCTCGCTGCTGCCCTCCCTGGAGGCCCTCATGGGGGAAGCCGGCGCTTCGGCGGCCGATCTGGAAGGTGTGTGCTGCTGCGCGGGCCCTGGCGGCTTCACGAGCATCCGCATCGGCGTGGCCACAGCGGAAGGCCTGGCACTCACAGGGCTGCCCACCTGGGGGTTCTCCTCCTTCCTGCTGCGCGCCCACGCCTTGAAACAGGCTGGCATCACGGGAGCCTTCTGGGTGCTGCTGGACGGGCAGCGCAGCGAGGTGTTCCTCCAGAAATGGAATGGCGTCGAAGCTGCGAACGAAGCCCGGAAGGTGCCTTTGGCGGATCTGCCCGATCTCATCTCCGCCGAGGAATGGTGGGCGCCTTCAAGCCTCCTTCCGAAACTTTCCCCATCGGCCCGCCCGCCCCTGCGCCTTGAGGACGAAGGCGCCTCGATGTTGGAAGGGCTTGTGTCGCTTTGCCGAGATCTCCCTGCCCTTCCTCCGGAGGCTCCGATCCATCCGTTCTACCTGCGCGAGACCGATGCGGAAGTGAATTTCCCGGAAGCCTCGGCGCACCTGGACGACGCGCTCCGCAAAGGCAGGGCGCGTTGAGCGGACCACAGGAGCTGTTCCGCCTCGGACCCGGCTCCGGGGTTCCAGCCTGGCTGGAGGAATTGGACCGGAACAGTTTTGGCGAAGCCTGGGGCGATTTCGCGGGCCACGAACAGGCCTGGGGATTCTCGAAGGAAGCCTTCGCCATCTGGGCGGTCAACGCCGTGGCGGGGGAGGCGGAACTGCTCCGCATCGCCGTTGCTCCAGGGCGCCGAGGCCAGGGCCTGGGGCGGACCCTGCTGCTCGCCTGCGAAGCCGAGTTGAACCGCATGGGCATCGCCACGCTGCTGCTGGAAGTCCGCGTGTCCAATGCTCCGGCCCGCGGCCTGTACGAAAGCGCCGGCTGGAGACAGGACGGCCTTCGCAAGGCCTACTACAAAAACGGAGAAGACGCGGCCCTGTACCGCAAGCTGGGGTAGGCTGGCAGCATGATTAGGAACCAGGAAGATACACGGCTGTCCCGGATGAGGGCCGGATCATGAAGATCCAACGGGATCATGAGCTCACCCGGCTCTATGCCGCCGCGGGACTCGCGGTGCTGGTCTGGATGATCTTCAAGGCCTACAAGCTGCTGAGCGAGCGCGTCAGCGGCGCCATCGACGCGCCTTCGAAGTGGGCCCTGATGTCCCTGGGCCTGTTGAACGTGCTGGCCATCGGCATCCTGCTCTTCATCGTGGCGCGCTCCCTGGCCAAGCTCTACTTCGAACGCCGCCGGGGCATCCTGGGCGCGCGGCTGCGCACGCGGCTGGTGCTGGCGTTCTTCGGCGTGACGCTGGTGCCGAGCCTGATCCTGTTCTTCGTGGGGCAGAACGCCATCAGCAAGAACCTGGACCGCTGGTTCCTGCCTGAAACGAAGGAGATCGTCGAGGACGGCCAGGCCACGGCCAAGGCCTTCAACGCCCAGGTCCAGGCCAGGTTGAACACCGCCATCGCGCATGTGCGCGGCTCGGACCTCAGGGACCTGGACCGGCTGAGAACCGAGGAAGGCCTGGATTTGATCCAGGCAGGCGATCGGTCCTCGATTCCGGAAACGATCAAGCGCCCGATCTTCTCCGCCTCCGCAGGTGGTTCCATGACCGTGGAATCCGAAGACGGCCGATGGCTGTTGAGGACCGCAGGGGAGGCCAACGGACGGACCGGAGATCAGCTGGTGGTAGGGATTTTCGTGCCCCGGACCGTGGCCGACGGGTTGCTGCGGATGGAAAAGCGGTCGGCGGAATCCTTCCAGGTGAGCAAGAACCGCGGCGTATTGGAAACCCTGCCTCAAAGCACGTTCCTGTTCCTGACAGTGCTCACGCTGTTCGCCGCGGTGTGGACGGGCCTGACCATCGCGCGGACCCTGTCGGAGCCCATCCGGTCCTTGGCCAAAGCCGCGAAGGCCGTGGGCACAGGCGATCTGGAAGTCCAGCTCAACGAGGAGGGTGAAGATGAATTGGCCTTTCTCGCCCAGACCTTCAACCGCATGACTTCCGATTTGAAATCCAACCGCGGCGCCATCGAGGCCCAAAGCGCGCGGCTGGACCAGCAACGGGCCTACCTGGGACAACTGCTGGAGGCCCTGCCGGTGGGCGTGCTCAGTTGGGACCAGGCCGGCCAGTTGAGGCTCGTGAATCCGGCCGCCCGGCGCTGGCTGGGCCTCGAGGCCTTCGATCCCGATCGGGATTCCTGGGCGGAGTGGGCCACGCAGCAGCGCTTCGGCCACCTGCTCCACCTTCTCAAGCAGACGAGGGAATCCGGGCGGGCCCACCAGGAGGAGCTGCGCCTGGGCGGCGAAGGCGAGGGCCGCCTGGTGCGGGCCATCCTGGCTCCCCTGGAAGGGGGCGGAGCCTTGGCGGTGCTGGAGGATCTATCGCTGCTCGCCAAAGCCGAGAAGCGCGCCGCCTGGCAGGAAGTGGCCCGCCGCATGGCCCATGAGGTGAAGAATCCCCTCACCCCCATCAAGCTCACCGCCCAGCGTTTGCTGCGCCGGGTGCGCGAGAACCGGCTGGATCCGGAGGTGGTGAACCAGGGGGCGGAAACCATTCTCACGGAAGTCGCGAGCCTGGCGAGGCTGGTGGACGCCTTCAGCCGTTTCGCGCGGCTGCCCGCGCCCCACCCCAGCGATGTGGATGCCTGCGACCTGCTCCGCCAGACCGCCACGCTCTACGGCCCCACCCATCCCAAGATCCTATGGGACTGGGAACTGCCGGACCACGCGGTGCCCGTGCGCTGGGACGGGGACATGGTGAAACGGGCCATCATCAACCTGGTGGACAACGCGGTGGCCGCGGTGGAGGATGCAGGCACCATCCGGGTCGGGCTCATGGACCGGAACGGCACCGTGCGCATCCAGGTCGAGGATGACGGCCCCGGCGTGCAGGAGTCCCATCGCGAGCGGCTTTTCGAACCCAGCTTCTCCACCAAGGAGCGGGGGTCCGGACTGGGGCTCGCCATCGTGCGGAAGATCGCCACGGACCATGGCGGCGAAGCCTTTTTCGAGCCCCTGCCCAAAGGCAGCCGCTTCAGCGTGGAGCTTCCGAAGGGGATGGGGGCGTGAGTTAAGAGTCGAGGGTCGAGAGCCAAGGGTCGAGAGGGTGCCACACATAAATAATCCATGGCCATCGCGGTCACGAGCTGTCCAATGTCGAAAAAGTGTTCAGCTGACGCAGGGACGTGACTCCCTCGCTTCCGTCGTTTTCACGCGAAAAGCGCCACCGTGCGTGTCGGGAATGCCCGCAGCAGTTTCTTGTCCATGGTCACGAGCTTGGTCCTTAGCCTGATCGCCAGCGCGATGAACTCGCAGTCATACGCGGAGCAATCACTATCTTTCACCAGATCGAGCACGGCTGCTGAGTCAACCTCGAACTCCATTCCCGCAAGCAGTTTTTCGGCCTCGCTCTGCAGGCTGCATGCTTGGTGGAAGGTGAGCGACTTCCGTCGCATGCAACCCGCTAAAATGTTGCGCAATTCGCTCCGCCAAAGAACCGGCGCGGCCCACTCTGGGTCGCGCTCGAGCAGCGCTTCGGCGGCCGCTGTGTATTCGCCTGGCAGGTACAGGTAGGCCAGCACATTGGAGTCCACCACGATCATGGGCGCCCTTCCTGCTTCAGGGCATCAATGTCGCGCGCCCGGAACTTCCCCGGCTGCAATGCACTTCGAAGCTCACGCGCGCGCGCCAGCCACTCAGTGGGAGTCAGCTTGGCCGGCAGCAACACCGCCTCCAGACACACGATGGCTTCGCTGTTCATGCTGCGGCGGTGCGCTTCCGCCGAATGTTTCAACCGGTCATATACTTCATCCGGAATATTCTTCAGGGTAAGCGTTGTGGGCATTTCCGGCTCCAACCGTAATGGAACCATTATGGTTTCTAACTGTCAGGGCGTCAAGTGGCGGGTATTGTCGCGGGCGCTGCGGCCGCGTATGACCTCGCTCATCGCCGTGGCTTTCGCAGGCGGATGAGCAATGCGAAGGGCGATATGAGCAGTGCGGAGGCGAGCACCACCAGCAGGAGCTTGCCGAGCATCAGGCGCGTTTCATCAGTAACGCAACACACTGAATACCGGCAGGCCGTTCAGCTTTTCGCGGCCTGACAGGAACGTCAGTTCGATGAAGAGGGTGAGGGCCAGGGCCTGGGCTCCGGTGCGCTCCACGAGGCGCCGCGCCGCGGCGGCGGTGCCGCCCGTCGCCAGCACATCGTCCACGATGAGGACGCGATCCCCCGCCTTGAAGGCATCCAGGTGGATCTCCAGGGCATCCATGCCGTATTCGAGGCCGTACTTCTCCTGGAGCGTGGGCATCGGAAGTTTGCCGGGCTTGCGGGCGGGCACGAAGCCCAGATCCAGGTTTTTAGCCAGGGCCGCGCCGAAAATGAACCCCCGGGATTCCAGCCCCAGGACGTGGGTCGCCTTCAGGGTCTGGATCGGCGACGCCATGGCCTTGATGGCCTCGCCAAAGGCGGCCGGATCGGCCCAGAGGGGCGTTATATCCCTGAAGAGGATGCCCGGTTTGGGGAAGTCCGGCACGTCGCGCACGAATGATTTGAAGTCCAGGCTCATGATCGAATCTCGAAAGAAGTGGGAAGGGATTCTCCCTCATTCAGGGGTTCCCAGTCCAGTGACTCCACGAAAGCCCAGGCCGGACCCTTGCACAGAAGGCTGCGGAAAAGGGCGAGATCCGAGGCGTCGCCGCTGGCCTGGCCGGCCACGGAGCCATCAGCCTCGTTGCGCACCCACCCGACGATATTCCGGGCCCGCGCCTGCCGTATCACGAAGGCGCGGTAGCCCACGCCCTGGACCCGGCCCTTCGCCCGGAAACCAAAAGTCATGCGCCATTCCCATTGAAGGCGGCGTTGAATTCCTCGCCCTTGGTGAGCACTTCGGGGCAAGCCAGATCCATGCGCAGCGGGGTCGCGGCCACCCATCCGTCCAGCGCGGCCTCCGCATCGCTTCCGGGACTCCGGGCATAGGTGGGGCCCACGTCGCCGCCGATCCAGTAGTAGGGCGTGCCGCGCGGATCGATGCGCTTCTCCACCAGGTTGTGGTACTGGCGGTTGTCCTGGTTGCAGAGTTTGAATCCCTTGGGCTCTCCTTTGGGAAAGTTGAGATTCCAGATCCGGTTCGGCCCCAGCTCCATCTGCTCCCAGTGGCGGAGGAACGATTCGATCCACACCTCCACCACCGCAAGATCGGCCTTGGGATGCATCGAGAAGGCCGCCGCTTTCGACCCCTGCAGGACTCCTTCGAAGGCGGCGCCCACGGTGCCGGAATAAAAGACGTCCTCGCCCAGGTTGAAGCCGTAATTGACCCCCGAAAGCACCCAGTCCGGCTCGCGCTCCAGCACGGATCGGACGCCCAGCAACACGCAATCCACGGGTGTTCCGTCGCAGGCGTAGCGGTCCTCACCCAAGGGATGGAGGCGGAGGATTCCATGCAAGGAAAGCGCCGAGGACACCGCCGAACGGTTGCGGTCCGGCGCCACCGCCACCACCCGCCCGAACCGGGCGGCCACCCGCGCCAGAAGCTCGAGGCCAGGAGCCCAAAGCCCGTCGTCGTTGGTGATGAGGATGGTCCGGTTGTGCATGGGTTTAGTTTATGCCCAGGGGCGGGAAATGGGCTATCAGCTACGGGCTATCAGCCATGAGCTGATCTGGAAGCGCCTCCGGCGCGCCATAAGTAAAGTCGCGGCCTCCGGCCGCATCCGAATGAGGCTCATAGCTCATAGCCGATAGCTGATAGCCGAATTCACATTCCCGATGCCATCGCCCGAAGCCGCTCGATCCGCGCCTCGATGGGCGGATGCGTGGAGAAGAGGCTCATCAATCCGCCGCCGCGGAGGGGATTCACGATCATCATGTGGGACGGGGCCCCCTCCGCGATCGCAAGCCGAAGGCGCCGCGGGAGCGGGAGCACAGTCCAGTGGACTGTGCGATCGGGGGGTAGTCAGGGCCCACCGAGCGACGAAAGTAGTTACCGCATTCCCGATGCCATCGCCCGAAGCCGCTCGATCCGCGCCTCGATGGGCGGATGCGTGGAGAAGAGGCTCATCAATCCGCCGCCGCGGAGGGGATTCACGATCATCATGTGGGCCGTGGCGGGCTGGGCATCGCGCATCGGTTGAATCTGGTTGAGTCCGGAAATGCGCTCCAGCGCGTTGGCCAGCTCCAGGGGGCGGCCCGTGACCTGCGCGGAGTATTCATCCGCCAGGTATTCGCGGGACCTGCTGAGCGCCAGTTGCAGCACCATGGCCGACAGCGGGGCGAAGATGGCGATGAGCAGGCCCGCAAGCGGATTGGAGCGGCCTTCGGAATCGCGGGGCGTCACCCACATGGCCATGCGCGACAGGAACATGATGGCCTGCACCAGCACCGAGGCGAGGGAGCTGATGAGGATGTCGCGATGCGCCACATGGCCCAGTTCGTGGGCCAGCACGCCTTCCAGCTCGGCATCGTTGAGGAGTTGGAGCATCCCCGTCGTCACCGCCACCACGGCATGTTCGGGGTTGCGGCCCGTGGCGAACGCATTGGGCGTGTCGTCCTCGACTAGCGCCAGGCGCGGCATGGGGAGGTTCGCCCTCTGGGCGATGCGCGATACCAGCAGGTAGAGATCCGGGGCGTCTTGCTGTTCGAGGATCTTCGCGCCATAGGAAGCCAGCACGATCCTGTCGGAGTAGAAATAACTGACGAAATTCATCACCACCGCAATGGCCAGCGCCATGAGCAGGCCCTGGCCTCCGGGATACAGCATGTCGCCGATCCATACCAGCAATCCCGTGAGCCCGGCGATGAGGAATAGCGTCTTGAACTGGTTCATGGAGGCGCTCCGGAAACATTTTACAGCCGAAGTCCGGGGGCCCATATTCCTGGAGCGGTGCGTGCTCGCGGCCTGGAGCCTAGCGGTCCCCTTCACCCACCCGCTTCACCACGACCAGCGTCACGTCGTCCTTGAATCCGCCGTCGCCCAGGTGTTTGAAGGTGGCCACGAGGATCTGCTCGAAAATATCATCCGCGCTGCTGCCCTGGTGGCCGCGCACCACGTCGATGATGGCCTGCTCGCCCAGGTCTTCGCCGGTGGCGGGATTCTCCGCCTCCACCAGGCCATCGGTGAAGATCACGAGCACATCGCCCGGATCCATGCGGGCGCGGCCTTCGCCGAAGGTGGCATTGGGCAGCAGGCCCACCATGGGCCCCGTGGGGCTCAGGCGGATGGCCGATCCGCCGTCGGCGGGAACCAGCAGCGGCGGGTTGTGGCCACCGTTCACGTAGCGCAGATCACCCGTCTCGGGATTGAGGCTGCCGGCGAAAAGGGTGGTGTAGCGGTTGCGGTCCCGCACCTGGTTCATGCGCACGTTCAACCGGTTGGCGAGCCGCCCCCAGTTCTTCACGCGGCGGTCGGCCCGGGCGCGGAGGTAGGTGGAAAGCTGCGTCATCATCAGCGAGGCCGGCAGGCCCTTGCCTGAGATATCGCCCACGGCGATGTGCAGCCTCTCGGCTTCGGCCTCCACGGAACCCACCGGATCCACGGCCATCCACACATCGTAGAGGTCCCCGCCCACCGCCTGGAAGGGAAGATTCGCCCCGGCGCACTCCCAGCCGTCGAGCTCCGGCAGCACCTGGGGCAGGATCTGGCGCTGGATATTGCGGGCCAGATCCAGGTCCTTTTCCATCTTCAGGGTGAGCACCTGGCTTTCCCGGAGATCCAGGCTGGTGAGCTGGCTGGAAGTGAGGTTCAGCAGGGTCTGCAGGAAGACTTCATCTTCTTCGCTCAGGCGGCCCACGGTGGGTTCCGCGGCGTAGGCGAAGCCGTGGCTGTGGGCCTGGTCCAGGATCTCGATGGCGTGGACCAGGGCTTTTTCCGAAAGCACAGACTGGAGGGCGGTGCCGGAGAGCTGGACCGGCAGGACTCCCAGGCCCTTGTTGAGCAGCACGCCGCCATCCGCATCCAGCACGAGCATGCGGGGAATCCGGAACTCGCCCATGATCGTGGATGCCATCAGGCGGATGAGGTCCGGCTTGGTGTTCACTTCGCCCAGGGACCGGGTCAAGTCGTACACGGTGTTGAGCCGCGCCAGTTGCAGGGCCAGGGCCCGGTTCTGATCGCTCCGCAGGGCCTCGGCCCGCCGCCACGCCAGCAGCGGCGCGGAGATGGAAAGCAACAGTTCCAGGGCCGCCGGCGCGGTCGGAGTCCTGAGCACCAAGTGGCCGTAGATGTCATCGGCATGGGTCCAAGGCAGGCTGATCCAGCCCTTGCCCGGATTGGTGGGAAAGGCCGGCGCCGAGCCTCTCAGGAAAATCCAGGTGTAGCCATCCCAGAGGCCGCCCTGGCTGGCTTTGGCGATGCCCAGGGCCGTGACGCCCACGAGATGGACCAGGGCCTCTTCGGTGACCTGCTCCGGAAAGGCTTCCAGGAAATCCACCAAGGGCAGCAGCTCGCTGGCGCCTTCCGGAATCCGCAGCGAGAGTTCCCGGAGGCGGTCGAACGGATTGATGGGATTCTCAGGGGCCACGAACGGTTCAGGACTAGGCAATGTTCTTGATCATGCAGCACTCGCTCCGGCCTTTTTCTTCGCTGAAGCGCACTTCGTCCATGAACCGGCTCATGAGCAGCAGCCCCAGGCCGCCTTTCCGGGGATGCTTCACATACTCTTTCGGGTCCGGCAGCACGATCTGGTTGCCCCGGAGGCCCACCCCCGTGTGCCACATATGGATTTCCAGGGCCGTGTCCGTGAAGCGCAGGTCCAGTTCCACGGAATGGTCCTCTTCCCCGCCGTAGGCATGCATGATGATGTTGGTGACCGCTTCATCCACGGCGATGGAGACCTTGGCGGCGGTGGAGTCGTCCATGCCGGCCAATTGCGACGCGCGCTTGGCCAATCCCGTCACCAGGTTCAGGTAGCGGGTCTGGCTGGGAATGGTGAGCCGGAAATCCGACTTTTCCATCCGCATGGCTGGGGAGGGCGACATCAGGCCTGCTCCGTGATGGAAGCCAGGGCGTCTTCCTCGGAAGGAAAAACCCGGTAGAGCTGGGTGAAGCCTAGCGTGTCGAAAATGGCGAAGACGTTTTCCTGCAGGTTGCAGAGCAGGATGTCGCCCTTGTTCTCCCTCACGGTCTCGATGAGCCCCATGATGGCGCCCAGGCCCGCGGAACTGATGTAGTTCAGCTCCCGGCAGTTCAGCAGGATCGTGTACCGGCCCGCCTGGACGAGGGTTTCGAGGGCGCCTTCGAACTGGCGTACGGTGTGGGCGTTGATGAACCCGGATGGCTCCACCACCGAGGCGCAGCCCGCATCACGCACCTGGATGGAAAGATCGGTCATTCTAGGGCTCCAAAGAGGGTCTGATCATCCTACCAAGCATCTGCTCCCGCTTCCTGGTCCAATTCCGCTATCGTAATTACCCAACCTCCTGATGAGTCCGACATGCCGCAGCCTTCCGACGCGCTGAAGCAGATCCTGCTGACCTGGCTCCATGAGCGCCATCAGGCGCTTCTGGAACAAGTGATGATGACCTGGGAGGAAGGTCTGGGCCGCCTCCAGCCTGACGATGCGCTGGCCAAGGAATTGTTGGCCGCCGTCCCCCCCGCAGCTCCCGCCCCCTCGCCAGTGGTCACCTCGGATCCGGAATTGGGAGCGGCCCTGGATCTCCTGGACAACGCTCCGAGCCAGGCCGAAGTGCTCCACAAGCTGCTGGACGGCCTGCGCCCCTTCGCGGACCGCAGCGCCCTGTTCATCATCAAGCAAGGGATCGCCAGCCTCTACGCTTTCAGGGGTTTCGACGGGGAATCCGCCAAGCCCGGGACGCCCGTGGTGCCGCCGCCGGAGTTGGAGGCCCTGATTTCCGGCCAGTTGCCGGTGGTCCAGCAGGCTGGAGAGGCCTACCTCGCCCTCATCCGCCCCCTGTCCGGCCTCACCTCGGCCGATGTGCGGATCCACCCCATCCGGCTCAAGCGCAAGACCGTGGCCCTGGTCCTGGCAGACAGCGGTCTGCGGCGCACCTTGGACAATCCTCAACACGTCCGCGCGCTGGTGCGTTCCGCCGAAGCGGCCTTGGCCTTCCTGGCGGGTCCGAAGGACGAAGACAAACCCGGCACCGGCCCGCTGAAAGCCACCGGTCCGATGCCCACCCTCGCGCCCGCGCCCAGACCCGCGCCACCAGCGGCGGCCGCGCCGCAAGCTCCGCCGCCCCTCGCGCCGCCGACACCCCTGCCCCCCATCGGCCTGCCGGCGGGCCACGCGGCCCCCACCATGCAGATGCAGATTCCCGCGGCGTTGAAACCCCCGGCGCAGCCACCCTCCTTCACCCCCGCGGCTCCGCCGGCTCCAGCCGCTCCCATCGCCCTGCCGGCCGCCATCGCGCCCTCTTCCATGCCCACCCAGCAGGTGCCCGAGCCCATCGAAGCGGGCCCCGCCCTGGATCCCAAGATCCGGGCCACCGCTGAGCGCCTTGCCCGCGTTCTGGTGGGCGACATCGAACTCTACTTCCCTCAAAAAGTCGCCCAGGGCCGCCAGCAGGGAAACCTGTATTCGCTCCTGCGGGATGAACTGGAGCGGTCCAGGGCCACCTTCATCGACCGCTTCGGCGAGCCCACCGAACAGCAGCACAGGATTTTCATCCAGACGGTCCAGGCCCAATTATGCGAGGGCATTCCCTCCAAACTCGGCCCCGCGCCTTGGTCGTGACAGGGCCATCCGGTTTGGTTTCGAGATCCTTGAGCTCTTTCCCCAAGCGCTGCAAGAGCTAGGTTTCATTAGTAAAAAGCCACAGGGTGGGGACTTGCGTAAAGTTCTGGTGGTGACAAGACCGCAAGGATCTGGTAAACCCTGGACCTTGGTTTCGAGGGCGACGCATGTCTAATCTGGGGAAAAAATTCACCTGCTTCTCGTGCGCGACGAAGTTCTACGACTTCCGCAAACCCGAAGCGATATGTCCGAAGTGCGGGTCGAACCAGAAGGACGCCCCCACCAAACTGAAAGTGGTGAAGAAGGACAAGCAGGTCCATGTGATCGAGGATGATCTGGGCACCGAACCCGAGCCGGAAGCCGCGGCCGAAGAGGGCTTCGACGAGAGCCTGGGCATCGGCGCCGCCCGGGCCGAAGGCGTGGATCCCGGCGATCTCCGCATGGACGACTATGATGAATAAGCCTAGCCGGGTGGCATTGGAGAGCACTAAATGTGCTCTCACATGCCGGGCCCCCGGCTTGGCGAATTCACGACCGCATGGGTCGAGATGATGAGGATATCGTTCGTCGGTAGCACTAAATGTGCTCTTCAATGCCGGGCCCCCGGCTTGGCGAATTCACGACGGCATGGGTCGAGATGATCAAGGTGGCGATGTTCTGCGGCACTGAAGGTGCCCTCGATCCCCCGGCTCTCGGCTTCACATATTCACGACGGCATGGGTCGAGATGAAGCTGTGACCGGCCTTCAGGCTCCACCGGTCCGCGCAGGCATCCCTGGCATCGACCGCCATGTGCATCTCGAGGGCGGGCTGGATCAGGCCTGGGTCCGCCGGCAGGCGGACGCTGCCGGGCAACGGGTTCCCGAGTCCCTGGAAGCGTTCTGGCGGGGCGATGCCCAACCCTTCGACCATTTCATCGAGGCTTTCCTTTTCGGTTCCGGATTTCTACGCGACCGCGAGGCGGTGAGGCTGGCCCTCGGGACCATTGTGGGGCGCCTGCCGACCCAGGCGGCGGCTCCACGAGGCGTGGATCTATGGGTTTCGCCCCATTTCCTCGTGCGCCATGAGCAGCTCCTCGGCCTGGATGAACTCTGGCGCGGCCTGGAGGAGGGCCTGGCGGACGCACGCAAGCTCGGCGTGGCCGTGGCCGTGGTCCTGGACGCGGTGAACCATTTCGGGCCCAGGCATGGCCACGAGGTGTTGGACCTGGTGGAAAGCAGTCTTCCGGAATTCGTCGTGGGATTTTCCACCGGAGGCCTCGAAGGAGTCCCCTTCCGTGACTGGGCGCCTGTCTTCGAGCGCGCAAGATCCCTCGGCCTGCGCATCGCCGCCCACGCCGGAGAGAACGGCCCAGGAGAAAATGTCCGCGAAGCGATCCTCCACGGGGGTGTCGAACGCATTGTCCACGCCGTCAAGGCCGCCGGGGAGCCTGGAATTCTTGCTCTGTTGGCCGATCGCGCCATTCCCGTCGATGTCTGTCCCAGCTCCAACCAGGCCCTGGTGAAGGATCTGGGTCCCCATCCCCTGCCCGTGATGCTCCGGGCCGGTGTGCGCTGCGCCCTGGGAACGGATGATCCGGGCGTCATCCCCTGCGACATCGCCGGTGAATGGGCCAAGGCCAGGACCATGGGATTGGATGAGATGGAAATGGGTTTGCTGGCGCGTTTCGCCATCGAGGACGCCTGGGCACTGAAACGTTGAGTCGAAGGTCAAGAGTCGAGGGTTAAGAGCGGGTGGATCCGGGTCCGGGTTCTCTAATCTCAACTCCTCGACTCTCGACCCTTGACCCTTTACGCGCCACTCGGGACAGGGGGCTCTCCACCTACCCAGCGGGGAGCACCGGGCCTGTGCTCACGGCTCACAGCTGAATAAGGCTCGGCAGAACCGGACTTTCCTGGCAAAATCGTAATTTCGTGCTGCGCTCGTAGCTCAGCTGGGAGGCTCCATCTCCGCGAGTTTTTACGAGCGAGAGAACTGTCCGGGGGACAGTTCGATAGATGGGAGGCTCCATCTCCACGAGGTTTTCACCGAGCGGGAGAACTGTCCGGGGGACAGTTCGATAGATGGAGGAGCATCAGGCCTTTAGGCGGCGCTCTATCCAGCCCAAAACGAAGGCTCGGCAGAACCGGACTTTCCTGGCAAAATCGTAATTTCGTGCTGCGCTCGTAGCTCAGCTGGATAGAGCATCAGGCTTCGAACCTGAGGGTCGGGAGTTCGAGTCTCTCCGGGCGCACCATGAATCACGTTGAAAGCTCTTTGCGAATGTGGCGGAACTGGTAGACGCACTGGATTTAGGTTCCAGCGGTTCACACCGTGCGGGTTCGAGTCCCGCCATTCGCACCATTGAAAAAACACCCCTTCGGGGCCCCCGGCAATACCCACCGAATCCATCTCCAGCCCCGCAACCGGTTTTAGGAGCACCCATGCAGGTCACGCTCACCCACCACACCAACACCCGCAAATCCCTGGAAATCCACGTCCCGGCGGCGGAGGTCACCTCGACCTTCGGAGAGGCCCTGGCGCGCATCGCGCCCAAGGTGAAATTGCCGGGATTCCGCCCCGGCAAGGTGCCGAAAAATGTCCTGTTGTCCCGCTACGCCCGGGAAATCCGCCAGGATGTGGCCGATCTGCTTGTGCAGCGCCTTTTCTGGGATGCGGCCGCGGCGGCCGGCACCCAGCCCATCTCCCAGCCGGCCCTCGAAAAGGCCGACCTGTCGGATGGCAAAGATGGCTCCATCAAGACCCTCTACGATGTGGCGCCCGATGTGAAGCTTCCGGAGTACAAGGGCTTCAGCCTCACGAAGAAGAAGCGCGCCATCGATGATGCCGCCGTGGAAGAGCACCTGGAATCCATGCGCCAGCAGGCCGCGAAGCTCCTGTCCGAAGATGGCGTCAGCGCTGAAGGCCTCTATGCCACCTTCGACATCAAGGCCAAGCCCGCGGGCCTGAAGCCCCAGACCTTCCGCGACCAGGTCATCCAGCTCGATCCCAAGCGCCCCTTCGACGCCGAGGTCCTGGGCCTCAAGGTGGACGAAACCCGCGCCTTCGACATCGCGGTGCCCGTGGAAGATTCCAACAAGACCATGGCCGGCAAGCAGGTGCACTACCAGGTGACCCTCAAAGACCTGCGCAAGCACACCGTCCCCGAGCTGAACGATGAATTCGCGAAGGACATGGGCGATTATGCGGACCTGAAGGCCCTGCGGACCTTCATCCGCAAAGAGCTGGAAGATGCCGCCGAGCGGGATGCCCACGCCCGCCTGCAGAGCGCCGTGCTGGAAACCCTGCTGGACGCAGCGCCCTTCGAAGTGCCGGTCTCCATGGTGTCCTTGCAACTGGACGACTACAGCCAGGAATTCGCCAACATGATCTCCAGGCAGGGCATCGATCCCCGCCGCGTCAACTGGAACGCCTACCGCCAGACCCGCCTGCGGGACGCGGAGCGCGCGGTGCGCAGCGGATACCTCCTCCAGACCATCGGCAACGCCGAGGACATCCAGGTTTCAGACGAAGAAATCGACGCGGATATCAAGACTTTCATGGAAGAAAACAAGGTGCAGCAGCCCTTCGCGGCCTTCAAGGCCGAGCTGGAAGGCCGCGGGGCCACCACGGAAATCAAGGGCCGCATCCGCACGGATAAAATCTTCGACGCCCTCATCGCCACGGCCACCGTCACCGAAGAGCTGTTGGACAAGAAGGCTTTTGAAGAACTGGTGGAATTGGAGCGCAAGCGGGATGCGGGCCTCGCCTCGGCCCGGTTCGATGCAGGCGGGTTGGAGAGCGGCGAAGCCGAGCAGGAAGGCGGCGCTCCGGAATCCGTGAAGCACGGCGAAGAGGCCCATGTCCATGGCCCCGACTGCGATCACGACCATGACCACGCCGAAGACAAGCCCAAAAAGAAAGCGGCGGCCAAGGAAGAAAAAGCCGAAGAAGAAAAGCCGAAGAAAGCCGCCAAGAAAGCGGAGCCGGCCGCCGAGGAAAAGCCGAAAAAACACAAAAAAGAGGAAGAGGAAGACGAAAAACCCAAGAAGGCCAAGAAGAAGTCCGAATAGGAACCCTGCGGGCATCGCAAGAAGGAGCGCCATCGGCGCTCCTTCTTTTTACGCGGCCAGTTGATACGGCGCATTGGACGACGGCTCATCCAGGTCTTGCGGCCGATGGCCGGAGGGACCGCAATCCTTCGACTTTGCTCGGAGCACCATCCATCGCGTCGGCCTGCGGCCGACATAAGGGGCAGTAACGCCTTGGCCAAAAGAACGCTGGCTCTTCGACTTTGCTCGGAGCACCATCAATCGCGTCGGCCTGCGGCCGACATAAGGGGCAGTAACGCCTTGGCCAGAAGAACGCTGGCTCTTCGACTTTGCTCGGAGCACCATCCATCGCGTCGGCCTGCGGCCGACATAAGGGGCAGTAACGCCTTGGCCAGAAGAACGCTGGCTCTTCGACTTTGCTCGGAGCACCATCCATCGCGTCGGCCTGCGGCCGACATAAGGGGCAGTAACGCCTTGGCCAAAAGAACGTTGGCCAAGGCGAAACTGCCCCTAAAATTCCTCGACGCGGATGATCACGTCGTCTTGGAGGATGCGGTAGCCCTGGCCACGTTCGCGGGTGGGCACCACGGCTTCGAAAATCGTGTGGGACGAAGTGAGGCCCGGCGCGCCGCCTCCGGGCATTTCCGACTGTTCGCTGGTGGCCTTGCACGGCACGCGGATGACTTTTCCATCCTTCAGGAAATACTCCAGGGCGAACTTCACTGTTTCATCCTTGCGCCAGGTGTAGCCTCCCGAGTCCGTATAGCGCAGCCTGGTCCGCACCTGGTCCCCGAACTCCTCGCGGATGATCCAGATGCTGTGGCCTGTTCCGAGGATGGGTGTGGCGGCTGGCTGCTTGCAGGCAGTTCCCAGCAACGCGGCGAGGAGGAGAATGAGGATCCTGGATTTCATGGGCGCTCGCGGAACCTGATGGCCAACCTGGAGTATGCGCTGATCGGGGCCAGGAAATTCCTCCCCGCGCGGGAGCAGCGCCGCCAGTCCCTGGGCTGCCCCGGGTGCCTGCGGTATCCTGGCTTGAATGCGTCCAGGAGCTTCCATGCCCAGCAGCTACTACCCTCCCATCGTCATCGAGCAGACCCCGCGGGGCGAGCGCAGCTACGACATCTATTCGCGGCTGCTCAAGGACAACATCATCTTCCTCGGCACCGCCATCGACGACAATGTGGCCAACGCCATCGTCGCCCAGATGCTCTTCCTGGAGAGCGAGGACCCGGACAAGGACATCCAGATCTACATCAACAGCCCCGGCGGCAGCGTCACCTCGGGCCTGGCCATCTATGACACCATGCAATTCGTGAAGAACGACATCGTCACCTACTGCATCGGCCAGTGCGCCTCCATGGGCGCGCACCTGCTGGCGGCCGGCACCAAGGGCAAGCGGTTCGCGCTGCCCAACGCCCGCATCATGATCCACCAGCCCTCAGGCGGGGCCCAGGGCCAAGCGACGGAAATCGAGATCAGCTACAAAGAGATCCAGCGCTTGAAGGACACGCTCAGCGAGTCCTTCGCCAAGCACACCGGGCAGACCGTGAAGAAGGTCCAGAAGGATATGGACCGCGATTACTTCATGAGCGCCGCGGAGGCTTTGAACTACGGCATCATCGACAAGGTGCTCACCGAGCGGCCGGCCTAGGGCGGCAGCCTGTCCGGCCCTCCGGTGGACGCCGGTCCGGGCCTTTCGTAGTCGCAATGCTGGTGGGCCCGGACCAATTCCGGGTCTTGAGGGTGCTGATGCGGGATCTCCACGAGGAACTAGAGGCGCTGCGCCTGCTGCCTTTCTCCGAGCGCGGTCCGCTCCTTGATGAATTGCGCGCGCTCTACCGGGCGGAACCCCAACGGTTCACCCCCGGCATCCTGCGCGAATTGAAGGCCCTGGGCAGCGCTGGCGGCCACTCCGGCCCGGCTCTGGATTTCAATGCGCAGCTCAAATCCATTTTCGGCTTCGATGCGTTCCGCCCCGGCCAGGAGGACATCATCCGCGCCGTGATGGCGGGCCGGGACGTGCTGGCCATCATGCCCACCGGCGCCGGGAAGTCGCTGACCTTCCAGCTTCCCGCCCGCTTGCTGGGCGGCGTCACGCTCGTCGTTTCGCCCCTCATCGCGCTGATGAAGGACCAGGTGGACGCCATGGCCGAAGCGGGGTTGAAGGCCACCTTCCTGAACTCGAGCCTGGACGCGGAAGAGCGGAGCAGGCGCATCCGCGCCATCCGCGACGGCCACATCGAGTTGCTGTACGCCGCCCCCGAGGGCCTGGAACTCTATATCGCCAACCTTCTGGAAGACCTGGACCTGAAACTGATCGCCGTGGATGAGGCCCATTGCATCAGCCAGTGGGGACACGATTTCAGGCCCTCCTACCGGAACCTGGCGGGTTTGAAGAACAGGTTCCGCAATGTGCCGGTGCTGGCGCTCACCGCCACCGCCACCAAGGAGGTCTGCGAAGATATCGTCGAGCAGCTCGCCATGAAAAACGCTGCGCGGTTCCATGGCTCCTTCTTCCGGTCCAATCTGCGGCTCTCAGCCATAAAAAAAGGGGAAGGCCCTTCTGTGCGCGAGGCCATCCTGCGGCTGGTGAAAGCGCGGCGGGGCCTGAGCGGCATTGTGTACTGCCTTTCGCGGAAGGGCGTCGAGTCCACCGCCGAGTACCTTGCCGGCCAGGGCGTGAAGGCCATGGCCTACCACGCGGGCATGGGCGCCGAGGCGCGAAGCGCCGCCCAGGAAGCCTTCCGCCGGGACGACGCGGATGTGATCGTGGCCACCGTGGCCTTCGGCATGGGCATCGACAAACCCAACATCCGCTTCGTCATCCACCGCGACATGCCCAAGAGCGTCGAAGGCTATTACCAGGAGATCGGCCGCGCGGGCCGCGATGGCGAGCCTTCGGACTGCATCCTGTTCTACTCCTGGGCGGATGTGATGAGCCTGGACCGTTTTTCCGACGACGCCACTGCCGAACTGGCGCGGGAACAGCAGCGGCAGACGCGGGCCATGTACCGCCTGGCCGATGGATCCGCATGCCGCCACCAGCAGATCCTGACGCATTTCGGCGAGCGCATGGAAGCCTGTGGGGCAAGTTGCGACAATTGCGGCGGATGGAACGTCCTGGCCGCGGCGCCGAAGACCATCAAGCTCCCCAAGTCGAAAAAGATCCGGCCCGAATCGATGGAGCTGCCTGACGAGGCCGCGCCCGTGGGCGGGGACGAAGCCCTCTTCCTGGCGCTCAAATCCCTGCGCAAGCGCATCGCCGATGAAAAAGGCCTGCCTGCATACCTGGTCTTCGGCGATACGGCACTCAAGCAGATGGCGGCCCTCAAGCCCACCACGGCGCCGGAATTCTTGGCCATCAGCGGCGTCGGCCCCAAGAAACTTGTCCAGTACGGGGACGAATTCCTGGAATTGATCCGGCGGATGGCAGACTAGAGGCATGACGAAACTTGAAATCATCGCCATCGATGGTCCATCCGGCGCCGGAAAATCCTCGGCTGCCAAGAAGATCGCTGAAGCGCTTTCCTGGGACTACCTGGACACGGGCGCCATGTACCGGGCCACCGCGCTGGCGCTGAAGCGGGCGGGCGCGGGCCTGGACGATGAGGCGGCGCTCTTCCAGGTGCTACGGTCCATGCACCTGGAGCAGCTTGGCACACGCATTTTCCTTAACGATGAGGATGTCAGCGAGGCCATCCGCAGCCATGAAATCACCCAGTTCGTGACCCCCGTGAGCGCCGATGGGCGCGTGCGCGAAGTGCTCGTTGAACAGCAACGCCATATCGGCCAGCGCGGCGGTTTCGTGGTGGACGGCCGGGATATCGGGACGGTCGTGTTCCCCAACGCGGCCCTCAAGATCTATCTGACCGCCTCGGTGGAGGCCCGGGCCCAGCGCCGTTTCCTGGAGCAGCAGGCCAAGGGCATCGCCATGGCGCTGGAAGCTGTCGCGGCCGATATCCAACGCCGCGACCACGCGGATTCGACCCGCGCCGTGGCGCCACTCCGCAGGGCGGAGGACGCCGTGGAACTGGATTCCAGCGGCCTGACGCTGGAAGAGGTGGTGGCGAAAATTGTGGAGATGTGGGGCGGGGCCATGAAGTCCCAGGCCCCAAGTCCCAAGTCCTGAGCCACCCCAGGGACTCCCGCTGAAAAATCTTCAGATGCGGAAGGTATCGGGCCTCCAGGTCCTGATGCGCTTCTTGATCTGGCCGCTCGCCAGGTTCTCGTCGAGGGTCTGCTGCACAAGGCCTGGCAGTTCCTCATCGCTCGCGAAACGCAGGGCAACATATTGGCTCGGCCGCAATTCCAGGGCGCGGGTCGCGAGGGTGGCCGGAAGCAGAGCCTTCATCCGGAGCCGCTCTTCGAGCCGGATCAGGCGGTCCTGGTTGTGGAGGGCGTAGACGCGCAGCTTGAGGAAGAAGAGCAGGAAGGTCACCGCCATCACCACGCTCCAGAGCGTGGCGAAATCGAAGTGCTGGCTCCGGAACATGCGGATCAGCGCCCACACTGAAATCACGGCGTTGGCCGCGAAGAGGCCGAAGAGCAGGAAATGGAAGGAGGGGTCGAAGCGGCGATGGTTCGCAAACGACTGGGTGGGGTTCTCTGACATCGGATCTCCGGTGGAAGTCGGCCTGGGGCCTTGGGTTGGGACTATCTACGCTTTGGGCCTGAAGGCCTTCACCACATCATCGTCGGTTTCCAGGAAGGGCCCGCCGATGAGGTCCACGCAGTAGGGCACCGCGGGAAAGACGGCATCCAGGCATTCCCGGATGGACTTGGGCTTGCCCGGAAGGTTGATGATGAGGCTTCGCCCGCGGATGCCCGCGAGCTGGCGGGAAAGGATGGCCGTGGGCACATATTTCAGCGACACGGCCCGCATCTGCTCGCCGAAGCCGTCCAGGATCCTGTCGCAGACCGCGGCGGTGGCCTCGGGGGTGACATCGCGCGCGGCCGGACCCGTGCCGCCGGTGGTGAGCACCAGGCAGCAGCCTTCCTCGTCGCAAAGCGACTTCAAGGTGGCCTCGATGATGGGCCGCTCGTCGGGGATCAACCGGCAGGCCTCCTCCCAGGGCGGCCTCAGGTAGGCCGTCATGGCGGCCCGGATGGCGGGGCCGGACAGGTCTTCATAGATGCCGGAGCTGGCGCGGTCCGAGATGGTGACGATGCCGATGCGGATGGTCATGTGAAGAGCTTAACGCTAGTAACCTTCTCCTTCGGGCGCCGCCGACACTTTCCCGCGATGGATGCGGAACAGCAGGACGATATAGCCGAGGGCGGCGGGGAAGCCGAGGATCCACCACTTGAGGCCCGTGGCGAGGCCGTGCGCGGCGACGCTCGAATTGAGGACGGTCAGATCCTGCGCCTGGTCCAGGCTGGAATGGAGCATCACCGGATAGACGCAAGCGGCGGTCGCCGCCAGCAGGCCCAGGATGAAGGCGCCGGATCCCAGGAAGGCCCGCAGGTGCCGCTGTTGCTGCTGGCCGTAGAACGCCAGGGCCAGGCCGCCCAAGGCCACGGCGGTGAAGGCCAGTCCCAAGGGGCGAAAGGGCAGCATTGCCCAAACACGGGGATTCACGGTATCGGTCGCGATGCCGACGACCACCCACAGCACCGCCACGGCGCTCCATAGTTTGGTCGAGAGGTCCACGCTGCGGTCATGCACGGGGCCCTCGGTTTTCCAGGCCAGGAAGAGCGCGCCGTGGGCGGTGACCGTCACCAGCGCGAAGACGCCCACCAGCACCGTGTACCAGTCCAGGATGCCCACGGGATTCGCGGTCCTGAAGGATGTGAACAGGGGCAGCTCGAAATAGCCGCCCGCGTCCAGCGGCACGCCGCGCACCACATTCCCCAGCGCCACGCCCAGCAGGATGGGCAGCGCGGCGCTGGCCGCGGCGAAGGCCACATCCCAGAAGGACCGCCACAGGATGTCCTGGACGTGGGAACGGAATTCGATGGAGATGCCCC